>CANIBL010000041.1 GCA_947466225.1 Deltaproteobacteria bacterium | reverse complement strand
TTTTTTGCTGGTGATACATTTGCGGACACTCCACAAGGTGGTTCCGAAAAAAATAGATGCACTGCGTATCATCAGTTACTGATGGCAACAAGATATTTTCGGACCAGGTCTAGGAATTGGCGTAATAATGGGTCGACGAGGAGTCGGACGGGGAACAGGAGTGGGAGAAGGAGGGACGGCCTTTTTTTTCCTTATAGATCGTTTCGATTCCTCCAGCAAAGGCTTCTTGTACTTTGCTTGCATTTTCGGCAGATGTTTCGATGTATACCATCCCGTACCTGTCCGCTTTTACCTGCGCCTCTTCTCTCGTCACAGCGCGTAAATGCCAAAGATCCGATTTATTGCCAACTAAAAGAGAAACAATGCGATCGTCTCCATGTTTTTTCATTTCCTCTATCCACTTGTCGACATGCTCAAATGTGCCGTTCTTTGCAAGATCGCATTTCTTGTATAGCGAGACGAAAGGTTGCTTTTTCCTACGCCGGAATCACCGATCAGAATGATTTTTTGTATAGAGTCATACTGATCATTTGCGACTATCAAAGCAGATTGGGTACACATCCATGCAGCTGCGCTCCAGAGTCAACTCATCCATTTCATACGGACTCCACAAAAAAGAGAAGACACATTTCATATGAGGACGACTGTGTTCGCCGACTTGATCCCCCTGGATGGGTATTCGTATACTGAATCAACCCCTTACGCTCAATAGCTTTTTTTTACATCCAACAGATATATGGCATAAAAATTCAACGAATAGACCACCCAAATTGCACCATGTTATATACCTCTGTTCTTTTGACTCCCCCGCCAAGAAAGCCATTTTCACAAGAGGGTATGATGATCCGAAACGTAGTTGCTGTTTTTCTCTTAAGCTCCCCCCTGTATGCTGTAAGCCATAAAACCTTGCATAAAGACCGCGATTTTTCCGAATTTGTGAAGCATCGTATTTCGGAATTAGAAGCGCATCGAGCTGAGCAGCTCCAAACCGGGTTTTTTGGCAAGGCCTATAGCTGGTTCTTTAAGCAAGAAGAGACCTCATACAAATTATCCAAATTAGAAGAGGCGCATGCAAGCAAGCTGTTTACCAAAGCAGGCGAAAAAATGATGGAACAGTTGGAGCAAGCCAATCCCGGGGCAGATTGGAAAAAATTGACAACTCAGTTGGAGACAGAATGGGAGAAAGTAAAAGAAGCCGAAGATCTGCAATCCGCGCTAACAACCGAAGTAGAAAATAGGCGAGAGGTTGAAACAACATCAGGCCCCCAAACACGGAGAATACGTCGAGATTTTGACTCTGGCCCCTATCTCATAAAAGACTCTGGCAACCCCGTACAAAAAGGACCTAACAGCTATGACCTATGTCAAAACGAAGCAATATTTGGTAGCTGTAATACCTACCAAGGCACGTTAAATGGCACAGCAGCTTTTTATTTTGCACGAGTCAAAGCCTTTGCAGCAGACGCCGCCTCCCCCTTTCTTACGGATTGTTTGACCACAGAGAAATTGGCTGCGTTTGTGGCCAGTCAGCTTCCTGCAGCGGGAATGGGAACCGGAGCCACGACTTGGCGTTTTTGCCCTTTTCAGGGAAATCCCATTAGCCATGATGATTTAGGACGTCCCAACTATGCTCCGATACGCGGAACGGCTCTTTTCCCTCTAATGCCAGATCAAGTGGGTGTCAGCTGCGCCGAGTTTGAAAGTGGGTATAATGGCATCATACAAGCATGCCAAAACGAAGCCAATATGAAGACTGCGATTATCGTGGGTAGTGTCATTGGAGGCGTTGTGGGGCTTGTGGTGATCGGCGGTGTTGTGTACTGCATATGTACAAAATACCATCGAAACGCACGCAAGGAAGCACCTGCAAGACGAGCAGAAGCTCGTCTTGAGATTAAGGGACCAACAGAGGTTGTCATTGATAGAGCGAGGGCTGTAGACAATACAGAGGTGTAGAACCAGCTCTTGACCGCAGGAGGTCCCCCGACGCAACCAAAGGGCGCTGGAGATGACGAACTGGAATATCTCTATTGTTCAACACAGTAAAGATCCCAAAAAATGTAGATAAAAGTTTATCGGCACATTGTGAAGTTTCAAAAGAAACGGGGGAGTGAGAAAAAAAGACGCAACCTGTTTAAGTGGTTATATATTTCACGATTGGGCTCACTCTCTAACTGCAGGGAGGATCACCCCATGAAGGATAGGTAGCACTGGATCACGACAGCATTGATGATATCGATGAAAAATGCCCCGACGATGAGCACGATAAAGAGAGCGGAAGGCGCTGGACCATAGCGATTGGTAAGAGACTCTACGTTGGCCAGCGCAGTGGGGGTTGCACCAAGGCCAAATCCACAATGCCCACACACAATCGTTACCGCGTCGTAATCCCGCCCCAGTACCCGAAATGTCACATAGTACGAAAACAAGCAGATCGTCAGTACCTGTGCCATCATGATCACCAATAGCGGTAGTGCTAAATCGACAAGATGCCATAATCGTAGACTCATCATGGCAATGGAGAGGAACAAAGACAACGACATCATGTTGACCAGGTTAAGACTTTGGGTTTGAATATCGACTTTTTTCCACCACAGGTTCAGATTGGTGATGGCAATGGCAATAAACATCACAAAAATGAACTCAGGTACCTTGGCTTGTTCTCCAATGTGACTGTATAGGTAGCGACCGCTTACCACTGCGAGCATGGTGAGACCCAAAATTTGCAAGAGAGAAGAAGTCGTCACCAACTCCGGTTCATGAAATCCGTGAGCCTCCAAAGCTTCATCTGGATTTTTTACTTTGTCTTCTGGTGCAAGCTGATACTTCGCAATCAACCATTCTGCAAGTGGGCCTCCGATAAGCCCCCCCATTACGAGACCGCAGGTGGCACAGGCCATGGCAATTTCCATGGCACCATCGATATGCGCAAACTTCGTGGCGTAAGAAGCCCCAGTTCCGTGCCCTCCCGTCATTGTAATAGAACCTGCGATCAAGCCCAACAGAGGGTGAATACCAAATAACTTCGCCAATCCTACACCAACAGCGTTTTGTAAAAACACACAGGCAATTGCGACACCGAGGAACAAGAGTAGCTTGGGCCCGCCCTTTTTAAACAAGGTAAGCCGTGCATTCAGTCCTACCGTGGCAAAGAATACGAGCATCAAATCATCTCGAATGTGGGTATCAATTTGTACTGTGACGCCATACCGATAGAACAAGAAGGCAAAGAAGCAAGCAATAAAGAGCCCCCCGATTACCGGTTCGGGGATATTAAACTTGCGCAGGAGAAAAACACGACCATGTAGAAGGGTACCGGTGAAAAAAACACCCAATGCCAAAAGAATCGTCTGGGTTTGGTTGAGGACCCATTCCATAAGTTGCACACTCCAAGGGGCTACGAACGCTGCGGGGGTAAAAGGGATAAAGTACTCGATTTTTGCCTGGTATCCAACTTGAAATGCGGGTGCGGTAAGGATCCGCCCTCCTTGTCTGTTGCGATTTTCTTCGCCAGATAAAAAAATCGCTTGAAATCTCCAACCAAAATCAGAACACTACCGGAACATTGCCGCAGGAGAGTTTTGTATGCGCTATTTTTCCCGTTCTCTGGTTTTATGTATTGGTATTGCTGGATGCTATCTCCCCCTGGGATGTTCAGAGCCCGCGAAGGATACGAAAAAGATATCCGAAGATGCACCTTCTTTTTCCTTGAATGACTTTGGCGCGGAGTATGACAGCAGCAAGCTGGTTACGTGGTTGCAAGCGCCAGTTGTAGGAACCAAGTCCCGAGATAAGAGTGGGACAGCCATTGCCAATCATGTTCGATTGACGTTTGTAAAGAAAGATGGCGCAGTACCTGCTTCTGTAGGACGCGTACGTTTTTGGCCCTATATGAGCATCCATGGGCATGGTACACCGAATAACGGTGTGGTAACCCCCACAGCAGATCCCCATATCTATGAGGTAAGTGGGTTTGTGTTCACCATGGGTGGCAAGTGGGAGCTAGAAGTTCGGGTTTCTCTCGAAGGCAAAGCCTATGCCCTCTCCATCCCTGTACAAGTACCGGAGCCATGATGTTACGCTATTTTGCTGGATTTTTTGCGTGGGTATTGACTGCAGTGCTACAGGCCTGTCCCTGTGGATGCGGAAGCGTTTTTCCCCTTTCGTTATATCCAGGGGAAACATGGAAGTACCGAATCGGCCTTTCGCGGCAATTTTTTCAAGACTATGTTCACGCAGATGGAACCGTCGGCCAGGATATTTCCAGCCCTGCAACCACAGATACGCTGCAACTCTCTGTAGCACGGGCGTTGCGAGAGAATCTCTCCGTTTTTATGAGTCTACCCATCGAGCGAAACTCCCATCCCGATGCGCGCAGTCACGGAGGCATTAGCGACCCGAGTATTGGGGTGCGATGGACCCTAAATCCCTATCAAGCAGCCCAAGTTTATATACCTCAGGTAGCGCTTCACATGGCCTATAAACAAAAGATTGCCAACTCCCTGGACGATGCATCTGAAGCAGAGGTGCCCTATTTAGGGGTGCACAGCAATGGGTGGAATGAGATCATTCCGGGTGTTGATCTGCTGTTTCATTGGAATGCATGGTCGTTGAGTGGCAGCCAGGCCTTCATTCTGCGACCCATGAAAGTGAAACTAGCTGGAGAGGATACGGTGTCTTATCGATCGGGGCTTGGGAATCGGAGCATCTTGAGCGTGGCATATACCTTTTATGGATATGGACAACTGTCGGGTGGACTAGAGCGAGAATATTTTGCTCGCAGCAGCCAAGATAGGCGCAAACTCCCAGACTCCCAGGTGAAACGATATGCCGCCTTCTTAACATCCCAAGTACGAGTGGGCACCCGTCAAACGGTAGAAATGGGGTTGCGACGCAGCGGATTTGATGGGCAGAATCAAAACACACCCCGATATGTTCTGATTACGGTGGGTTATGCGCACAGCCTCTAAGCGGCCCCAAACTCTTTTGATCCTGCTGGCACTCTACCTCGTTGCCATGACCCCAGCTCCCTCCGGTGCCACTCGGTGTATCTCTTTCACCTCTGAGGCACAACTCCAGGTCCTCTTGCAGCGCTTTGACACCCTCTACTTCTTTGCATCCTGGTGCCCATTTTGTTCCAAGGGCTTACAGGAAGCGGATCCAACCCGGACCTTATTTGTGGCCTTTCGAGATGGAGCCGAAGCAGCAAGTACCTGTTTTTCCCGGTATCAACCCAACGGGACCTGTCTGCTCGACCCAGATGGAATACTGGCAAAACGCTTCGCCATAGAGGAAGTCCCAGCGCTGCGACAGGCCCCCCCGGCCCGGGGGCCTTCCAAATAAGAGTTGCAACTTAGCAGGAGAGGGGATACAAGGGGGTTCATGTCAACTCTTTTTCAGGGTAGTTTTGTAGATGCGTAAAGTTTTCGTAGGTTCCTTAAGCTGGAACACAAGTGAAGAAAGTCTGTCCAACCTTTTCTCCAAAATTGGAGAAATTGAGGAATTAAAAATCATCACCGATCGTGAAACCGGAAGGTCACGTGGGTTTGGTTTCGTCACCTTCAGCTCTGAAGAAGATGCAAACACAGCCGTACGCGAACTAGATGGTACCGAGCTCGACGGTCGTCAGTTGAAGATCAACATCGCGAAAGAACGCGATCGTGATAGCGGCGGCGGCGGACACTCTGCCCCACGTTCATTCTCTGGCAGTCGTAACCGCTGGTAGTCCCAGCCACTGATCAGAGGAAGGGGCCCCTCCTTCTGATTGGGATTTGACCCCCGAAGCCAAATTTGGTTTCGGGGGTCTTTTTTTTATTGGCCTTCGGTTTTTCTTGGGACCTATGCAGTTGGTTCCGAAAGAAAAGCAAGACCCTTTACCTTGCAGTAATACATATACGTATACAATCGCGAAACCACAGGAATCGTGATGGTACCCACAGCAGCTGCCACCGTTTTGATCGGCAACAACGTAGCACCAAGCCCATCGTACCACTGACTTGGATCCAGCGTAACGAAGTGCGCCAATATTTCTGGATAGGGAATCAAGGCAGGAAATCCGATCAAACCCGTATCTGTCTCCAAACTCAACCCACCTCCCACCCGCAAGGCCAAACTAAAACAAAACCCTGCAATGGAGCCAACCAAATTGCACTTAGTATCAAATAATGCCATGGTAAGCTGGGGAAAGAGCAGCACAAAAACCAAGTCAGAAGTAAAGAGCCACAAAGAGGCAATGCTCTGCACTTTAAGAGCAAGCCCTACGGCCATCAAACCCAGCAAAAAAATCGTAGTACGCACTAACACAATGAATCGCTTGTGATCCAATCGAAAGCGAAAGAGCCGATGGGCAATATTCCAACTGAACATTGCACCCGCTGACAATACCGATGCGCTAAAGCTAGAAGTGACAGCCCCCACGATGGTCATGGTAGCGAAAATCATGGCCCAATAGGGCGTGAGGGTTTTCAAGAGCAGAGGCAACGTGATGGAGGCTTCCTTAATGCCGTCGCCACCCCAATACCCCACTGCTAAAATGCCCATTATCACAGGGAGACCAGTTAGACAGATGGTCAGAAGCCCAGCAAGGACGGAATGGAGCTGGGCTTTGCGAGGCGACGCACAGGACAGTACCCGTTGAAAATAACAATTCCAAGGGATTCCCCCCAGCGTCAGCATGAACGTCATGTCCCACCAAGCCATTCCGGTAGGCGAAGACCAAGAGGCACTAGGTAATACAGAACGCATAGGAGAGCTGGAAGAAATTTGGTGGTGGTGGGTAAATGCCTCCCAGCAGTGGGCCCAGCCACCGGGGATCGCATGGGTGGCATAGGCAATGGCAACCAGCAAGCCAATAGGCGCCAATGCCAACTGCACCACATCTGTATACGCGATGGACCACATCCCTCCGATCATAGTATACAGGGTCACAATACCAGCAGAGAGCAAGATAGCAGGTACCATATCTATATGAAGGATGACTTGGAAAGTAGCACCGATCGCAACGAGTAGAGCACCACTCCAAAAAATTTCTCCCAACATGGCAGGCACAGATAATACGGCAGCCCATCTAGCCCCAAAGCGCATCTCAAAAACATCCACCATAGTGTTATGTTCCAATTCTCGAATGCGTTTGGTGAAAAACAATCCACCCAAGATGAGGCTGACACCAAAACACAGTCCCCCTTGCGCCCCAATGGAGAGGCCGTGTTTGTAGGTGTATTCGGTGGTACCGAGTAGAAATCCTCCATCGACCCAAGTCGCAGTCATGGTCATAGTGGCGATCCATAGAGGCATGGTACGCCCTGCCACAATGAAGTCCGCAGCAGACTGTGAACCTTTGTTGCTACGAGCTGCCCACCATCCAATGGAAAGGAAGAGGATAAACATGCTCGTGACAACCATCAACCCGGAAACATCCAGCTGTGCCCACATTCTTTGCTGTCCTCCTCGCTCGTTCGCGTATTTTACAGAAGGGATGGAAAAAACCCTACCATCAAAGATGCCGTTTGGGAATCAAATCTAAGCAGGGTTTTCGCTGTAATTCTCGTGTTTTTCTGGATAGTTCCCAGTTTGATGGGTCCTGTTTCTTTACACCGAAGGAAAAACCGGGTACCATCCGCCTCGATTACATATATGGGTATTTTTCCCATTGGAGGATAGAAGATGGGGTTGCATATTTACGATACTCCCGATAATGTGGTGGACCTTTCTTTATGGAGAAAGCCCGTGCTTTCTTCTGCTTTGGAAACAGAGACTTCTCTTCGCCCTATCTTACAAACGATGGAAGATAACGCCAAACGCGAGGAGGAGCGGGCTGAGGTTCGTTCAAAGAACAATCTTTCTGTCCTACAAAGTTATCGAATCAAGAAGTGATCCCAGGGGGAGAGATGCGGATTTTGGTGGTGGAAGATGATTTGCCGTTGGCAAGTATTCTGATACGCACACTGCGAGAAGAATCTTATGCGGTGGACCATGCAGCAGATGGTCATGAGGCGGAGTGGATGGCTTTCGAGAATCCCTACGACCTTGTGTTGCTGGATATCATGTTACCTCGTAAAGATGGGATGGCAGTATTAAAGAGCCTGCGAAATGGGAACCTCAGTGTGCCTGTTTTGCTTCTCACTGCAAAAGATACAAAAGAAGACCTGGTGCAAGGTCTCGACAATGGGGCCGACGATTATTTAATCAAGCCTTTCAGCTTAGAGGTCTTGCTGGCTCGCATCCGCGCCCTTTTGCGCCGTAAAGAATCCGTTGCCCCTTCAATTCTCGAAGCGGGACCAGTGAAAATCAATCCAGCTCGCAAAGAAGTCACCGTGAATGAAGTGGGTATTAGCCTTACGGCAAAAGAGTATGGATTACTCGAATACTTTATTCGCAATAGTGGCAACGTAATTTCTCGCACCCAACTTTCGGAACACGTGTGGGATTTGAATTTTGAGCCTGCCTCTAACGTGGTGGATGTGTACGTCGGTTACTTGCGCAACAAAATCGACAAAGCAGCTGGCATGTCGTTAATCAAAACCATCCGAGGTCATGGATACATGTTTGATGTTCCATCCGCATGATTTTTTATGAACGCATTCCGGTTCGTCTTCGTCTCGCAGTCGGTCATGCAATCTGGATGGCCTTGCTGTTTACCGGGATGGGTATCAGTGTCTTCAAACTCGTCGAAACCAATCTGAATGACTCTGTAAATGCAGCGCTAATTTCCTCGGCCCGTGCCATTCGAAAAGCCCGTTTCACGGGGGACTCTTTTCAACACGCAGAAAAAAACATGGTGCTCCAAGAGATGTTGCGAAATCCTGCCTATCTGGAGCAAGTTGCCGGCAACCGGGTTGTACGTCCTTTAGCACAGATCATCAACATCTCAGGTCGGGTGCATTCCAAAACCGACAACGTATCGGTTACCTTGCCCGTCACGGCCAAAGCATTAAGTCGAGCCGAAAGTGGGCTTTCCACCATCGAGACTTTTACCCTCAAAGACAATGCCCCGTTACGACAGGTGACCATGCCGGTGATGCAGGTGGGGCATTTTACCGGAGACCTCATTCAAGTGGGAGCCTCTCTGCGCCATACCGAGGATACCCTTGCCGGGTTGGTATTGATTTTGTGGGTGGTGCTGCCATTTGTATTGGTAGTTTCCATTCTCTTTGGGTATGCCTTGACCACTAGCGCGCTTAAACCAGTAAAAGACATTTCGAGAGCAGCAGAAAAGATCAGCGTGGATCAATTGCATCTGCGACTGCCGGTTCCCTTGGCCAGCGATGAGTTGCGCGATTTATCCATCGGGTTTAACAAACTTCTGGCCCGTCTAGAAGACTCTGTACATCGTCTCCGGCGTTTTACTGCGGATGTATCCCATGAGCTACGTACTCCCTTGGCTGTGATTCGAGGCGAGGCAGAGTTTGCATTGCGCCGAGAACGACCTGCAGATGCATACTGCAGCTCCTTACAAGCGGTTGAAAAAGAAGCCTGTCATATGACAGCCATTGTAGAAGATCTCCTCTTGTTAGCGCGAGCAGAGAGTCGGTCTGTGGCTGTTACATGGGAGTTCGTAGCCATGGAAGGATTTCTAACAGAGTTGGTGCGTACCGTGCAGCCGATTTTTCAGCAGCATCGAGTTTCTCTTGAAGTGGCTGAATCCTTTCCAGATGCGCAATTTATTTGTGCTCCAGGCTATTTGGCTTTGGCATTAAAAAATATTTTGCTCAATGCAGCCAAGCATTCGGAACCTGGATCTAAAGTGCTATTTCGGGTTTATAAAGATACGGGAGATGATATGATCGCATTCTCCGTGCAGGATTATGGAGAAGGGATCCCCGAAAAAGACTTGGGCTATATTTTTGATCCTTTTTTCCGCTCTGATACAGCAAGAAACCGGTTTTCAGGGGGGGTTGGCATTGGGCTGAGCTTGGCTCAGGCATTGTTAAAGCTCCATGGAGGTCTGATTTCGGTGCAGTCCAGGGTAAATATTGGCACAGTATTTACGGCTAAGATCAAACTGCGAGAAGACATCGTATGAAATCGGCACTTTCTGCGGACGTACTCGCCCAGCTCCATAAAATAGGGCTGGATCCACAGCGGGTAGCGTTGCATCATCGTCGCATCGTAACGCAACTCCAGGCGCAACAAGGCGCCGTTGCTGCTTTTCCTCTGGTGCAAGCTTGTCGCATCGACAATGGGCGCATATTTCCCTTGGAGACTGTTGCATCTACGACGGTAGAATCTGCTGCGACTGTCGTGGCAATGGTTCTGGCTGCTGGTGTTTCTTCCCGGTATTTTCAATCCTATCCAGATTTACATGCAATCCAACCGGACCGGTTGCACGCAGAAGCACGACGTGTCGTAAACTCTAAGATGGCGCTTCTGCCAGCGCTGCGAGACGCGTTGCAAAAAGTGCTGCAAGAAGAAAGCCCCTCCGTAGAGACACGCCATCAATTGCATACCTTGCTTGCCCTTCCCAAGGCGCTACAAGCGTGTAAATCGAATGGCAGGACCTTCCTTGCCCATAAACTTCAAACCCAAGCCGCGTTTTCTTTCCTCCTCGGGCAAGTTGTGGTGACCCCCCCGAATTTTCGCGCGAATTTTCAACAGGAAGTACCTGCGGCAGAACAGCCCCCCATTTTATGGGAAACTCAGGATGCTGCGCTCTCTACCTTGCGCTTTGATCTTGCTACAGGAGAACCGGTTCGAGATGCAACGGGGGCCCTGTCACCCGTACCAGCGGGCCATGGGGTACTGCTTGAAAAATTTACTGCAATCCGCACACGCTTTCCGGAAGTGAAGACGGTGTGGATTCACAATATCGACAACACGGGAACTGGGGACCCTGCAGTCGCTTCTGCTTTTGTTCATTTCCATGAAACATTGCGCAAGGAAATGGAGCAAATTCGAGAACATGTACGAGAGGGGGCGCTCGCAATCGCAAGTTCGTTGGCAGAAATGTTGGTAGCCCGATTTCCTGTGAGAGACCTTTCTTTTGAAGAACAGGCGGTTGTGGCAGCACATGTACCAGCAGAGCAACCCTTATGGCGTTTGTTACTGCTACTTTTCCAGATGCCCCTTTTACGAGCGGGCGCTCCTTCTTTGCTCTCTTTACTGGAGCGGCCAGTCAATGTCTTGGGTGTGGTGCGCAATCTTGGCACTGACGCAGGGGGCGCACCTGTGGTTGTACAGACCCAACAAGGGGAAGTGGCTCTCTGTCTGGAGATACCCCATGTGGCGGAAGAAAGTCGCGCGATCTTTTCAGATCCACAACAGGTAACCCACTTCAATCCAGTGTATATATGCGCAGAATGTGTAGATCCAGCTGTGTATCAGGGGGAACATCCCTATTGGCTGTTAGCGCGAAAAAAATGGCAAGGGCAAACCGTGGGCTACCATGAAACGCTCCTGTCAGAACTCGTAGGTAATACTGAGCTGGCCAACGCTGTTTTTGTTGAGGTACCCCGTCAGGTTTTTCACCCACACAAAGGAATTGAAGACACCATACGGCTTGTACCGTGAGAAAAGAAGGCATCAACTGGATTTCTCGCTGAATTCCAGTTGAAAAGGATTCTCATTCTCATATAGAGTGGTCTCCTTCGTCATCGCCAAGCCGAAGGGTTTTTTCGTCATCCCCAGACCGAAGGCCGTCGGGGATCTCCTGGTTTGAGAGAAGGGTTTTTTCGTCATCCCCAGGTCGAAGGGCGTCGGGGATCTCCTGGTTTGAAAGAAGGGTTTTTTCGTCATCCCCAAGTCGAAGGCCGTCGGGGATCTCCTGGTTTGAAAGAAGGGTTTTTTCGTCATCCCCAGGCCGAAGGCCGTCGGGGATCTCCTGGTTTGAAAGAAGGTTTTTTCGTCATCCCCAGGCCGAAGGCCGTCGGGGATCTCCTGGTTTGAAAGAAGGTTTTTTCGTCATCCCCAGGCTGAAGGCCGGCGGGGATCTCCTGGTTTGAAAGAAGGTTTTTTCGTCATCCCCAGGCTGAAGGCCGTCGGGGATCTCCTGGTTTGAAAGAAGGGTTGTTGGCATGATACAGGTGCTTGTCAGTTTGGTGGCGTTTTTTCACGCGTATGCTGCCATATCCAGTGTTCCGATAGAGGATGTTCCCAAGCACTCCCTTTTGCATATCATCGAATATATCGGAACCGACTATCCCAGTGCGGTTGCAGAAGGAAAGGTGATCGACCAACTGGAGTATGAGGAACTTTCAAATTTTGCTGCGACAGCGCCTCAGCTACTCGCCAAGTTACTTCCCCAGCTCCCTGCCTCTCCGGCTTCCTTGGTAGCAAACGTTCAAACAGGCCTCCAACAATTGCAGCAAGCCATTGCATTGTGCAAACCCGCCGCTGTAATTCAATCTGTAACGCGTGCCGTACGAGAGGAGCTGGTTACGTTATTGCAGGTGAAAGTGATTCCAGTAGCCGCCCCTTCTTTGGAAGTGGGACGCACACTCTACCAACGTTCTTGTGCGAATTGCCATGGGGCTGATGGCGCAGCAAAAACGGAACTGGCGACTACGATGCATCCCCCCCCTTTGGCGTTTACCGATATAGACAAGATGCCGCTCCGTTCGCCCAGTGGCATCTACCACGCCCTCGTTACTGGTGTGCCGGGCACGAGTATGCCAGCCTTTGCCATGCTGACAGAGCACGAGCTTTGGAGCTTGAGTTTCTTTGTATTTGGGTTCCAGTTTGTACCGGGATGTAAAACGACATCGCCCGAAGGCGTAGCCCCCACATTGGCAGAGTTAGCCAGTACTACGGATGAAGAATGGCTAACAAGTATGACAGGGATACCAGATACCGCCAAGCGGGATCGGTTGCAGTATCTCCGTATGGTAGCGCCGTATGCTGCTGCAGAAGGCGAGGGTATGGTAGAAGCAGCTTTGGTCGCAACACTGGAAAAAATTGCCCAAGCGATCAAATTATTTGAAGAAAAATCCTATGAAGCAGCCGATCATCGATTGCTTGAAGGATATTTGGAAGGATTTGAGAAATTAGAAGGGCCATTGAGTGGTGCGGTACCCGTTCCCCTGATTCGAAAAATTGAGGGAGAATTTCTGCGCACCCGAACCTATGCCCAAGCTGGGAATAGCCGGGAGTTCTTTTCAGCGGCAGAGGGCTTGACGCACTACATTCAACATGCCCAGTCTGCGTATCAAAAAAAGGCCCAGGCACAACCGGATGGTTCTCCCTGGGGAGACTTTTTCAGTTCGCTCCTCATTATCCTGCGAGAAGGGTTTGAGGCATTTTTGGTGATTTTGGCGTTGCTCACCCTGTTGCGCAATGTAGGGGCTCGCGATGCCTACCGTTGGGTCCACGCCGGGTGGATCTGTGCCGTGCTAGCCGGAGGCGCTGCATACTTGGTTTTGGAAGGGATCCTGCATATTTCCGGCGCAGCTCGAGAGACGCTTGAAGCTACGATTACCTGTGTTGCTGTGGTCCTGTTGTTTTATACCGGGTTTTGGTTGCTCAATCAGTCCGAACAACGAAAGTGGCATGGATTTCTCAAGGATAAAACCTGCTGGTGCTTGGATCGGCGCAGTTTGTGGTCGCTCTTTGGGATTTCTTTTATTGCGGTATTTCGAGAAGCAGCTGAAACCGTGCTCTTCTATGCAGCGCTTTTTTCCACTGCCCATCACCCAGGCATGGTAGGCGGGGGATTTTTGGCTGGGGTTGTGGCCTTGTGTTTGCTGGGAGCCGGCATTGTGCACTTTCAGATTCGCATCCCCATGCGTCCGTTTTTTCTGTGCACCAGTATTCTGATGTTGATGCTCTCTGTGGTCTTGGCTGGAAAAGGCGTTTTTGAGTTAATGCAAGCTGGCTACATTCAACCAACGCCTGTGAGCTGGGGGGTGTCTCTCGATCTATTTGGGATCTATCCCATTTTGCAACCGTTGCTAGCACAGGGGGCGTTGGTGCTGGTGATTGTAGGGGTTGTTCTTTTACGAAGGCTCTCTAGGGGGCGTCGTTTTCCGAAGCCTTAGGCGGTCTCTTACAGCTCCGGCATGTCCAGGCTATATGGGGGATCCTTGCCATCATGCGTCAGCTGTTTGTTTCAGGGTTTTCAACTCAATTTCTTTCCACACGATTCGATCCATTTCTTGCGAATTTCATAGTCAGGTAACGCTTGCTTCACCAATCTCCAAAACTGCTCACTATGACTACGTTCGAGTAAATGGCAGAGGGCATGAACCACCACATATTCCAGAATACTTTTTGGACAATGAATCATTTTCTCGTGAATCGCGATTTTTCCATCCCGGGTGCAATAGCCCCACTTAGCTTCACATTTGGAAATAAAAAAACCTTTAGGAGGGGCTATTTTTAGCGCATAAAACGTAATATATTTTTTTATCGCAACTTCTAATTTTTGCCGTAAAGAGAGTAGCACTTTTTCACGTAACGTTAGATCATCCAGGTTTTTCCCTTGATAAATTGTCTGAATATTTATCATCCGCCCCCATAACATGATCTTTGCACCTGATGCAAAGCGCTGTGGCAAAACGGCTACTGACGTCTTTCGTTGCAACTCATCCCATTTTTCTATCAACCAACGTTCTTTACTGCCTAAAAAGTACAAAATATCGTTTTCACTCGTCCCTTGTGGGACTCGTACTTCCAGCACTGTCGCAGTAAGAATCAGTTTCTTACGTTTTGCACGTGGGCTTTCTGTTACGAAATAGGGAATCGTGAGTGCTCCAATCTGATACTTCACAGCTGGACCCCTGCCATGTGGCGCAAGGCATATTCTTCAACACGGACGGGGATGTCTTGTTTCCATCCTTCTAAATCCACCGTTTTAGCCAATCGTCGCACCTGCCCTCGCAATTCTCTGCGAAGCTGTTCTTTTTGATGCCACAGTCGAGGGGCTTCTTCATAGATATTGCAAACATCCAGCGCAAGCTGTTCAAGTTTTGAAAGAGTTGGCTCTTTTTCCTTTAAGGTGGAGCTTTGTTGATTTTGGTTTCGATCTTTTTCCGTCACGGACGCCATGTGTTTTTTGAAAGATTCAAGGATGAGATAAATATCATGGGCCGTGCGAGGAAGCCCAGCTTTCTCATGAGCTTTTTCCCCTTCAATCAACCCATTCGCTGCCTTTTCCATACTCTCCAGCAATTCCCGGGCTGAAACTTGGCCTTGTTGGTAACGGTCAATGGCTTTGATGACGAGATCCGAAAACGGACCATAGCGTTCAGGACTTTCTGCCGATTTTTCACGTGTAATTTCTTTAAGCTCACTTGTTTTGCGAATCGCTGCTTCTTTCAGACTTACATCATCATGATGGTCAGTGAAATCATCGAAGAAAGCAGGGTCTGTTAGTTTACGCAATTTGCAAAATGTTTCTAGGCCACTTACTTTGATATGTTCTTCCAGCATACCGCGAATTTTGGCGGACACATCAGCCAAATCGGTTGAAACTTTGGTTTCAAACCGAGGGGTCGCCCAAACAATAAATCCCATCAACCCCTTAAGGTCAGATTGAAAGCAAAAAATCCTTGGATCAGGACTCAATTGATCATAAATTTTAGCAAAGTGTTTGATGCGTTTTTTTATAATAAACCAACGATCGATGCTCGCGATCTTTTTTTCTAGTTCATGATAGCGATCGCGGTCCCAGCTTGTTTTAGTAGACTGAGACTCATGTAAGTAAGAAAAAACGTCATTATGTGCTGCTTTCAATGCGTTGAAGATCTCCTCTAAATTCCGCATCGCATGCTGAACATCTTCAGTCCGGTAAGAGGATAGCGCTTGGCCTAGCTTTTTAGAGACACCAATATAATCAACAATAAGCCCGATATCTTTTTCCTTACCCCACACCCGATTGGTGCGAGCAATAGCCTGCAAGAGAGTATGCTCACGTAAAGGACTGTCCAGATACATAATGCCTTCAATGGGCGCGTCAAAACCTGTGAGCAATTTATTGCAAACAAGTAGGAAATACGGGGGTGCATTTTTTCTCGAAAAGGCTTCTTTTACCTTGGTTTCACTATCGTGGTCGAGGTAGTTTAGTCGAAGGTCATTTCGCAGATTTTGAATGATTGGATCTTCACTGGGCTTATCGTCGCTTTGATTCTTAGAATAGACACAAGCAGAATATGCCTCCGCATTTGGATCGCCTTGTTCCGCAATAATTTGCGTCAAAGCGCGTTTGTAAAGGACAATGGTTTCTCGATCAAAGGCAACAATTTGCGCCTTAAGCCCTTTTGGCATAGCGTGACCTTTGAAGTGAGCCCAAATGTCTCTTGCGATCTCAAGGATACGCTCAGGATGCTTAACCAATTCGCCGATTTTAATGCCGCGCTTTTTGATCTCCGCTTGTTGCTCATCCGATTCATCTAGGAACGTTAACTCAAAAGCGCGGTCGAGCTCCTTCGGATCCACCTCAAACTGAGCGCCGCGACTCACGTAGTGGATTGGCACTGTGGCTCCGTCTTTCACAGCGTCATCGATACCGTATTTATCGAGGTATTGTTCCCCTTCCGCACCAAAATTGCGATAGGTGTCTTTGTCCGTGCGTTTGATGGGTGTACCCGTAAAACCAAAAAACTTCGCTTCCGGAAATGTTACGCGCAGACTGGCGCCTAAGTTTTTTTCCTGGGTTCGATGGCATTCATCGACAAGGATAATCCAATTGGTGCTATCCGCAATCGGCTGCTTGGAACCTTGCAGCTTGAAAATGGTCGAAAGCACGGTTAACCCGTGTTTTCCATGCCGTAGGATTTGGTGTAAATCGGCAATCGAATCCACACGTGCAGGATTTGCGAGTCCACAAGCTGCAAATGTTTTGGCAATTTGATCATCAAGGTCAACGCGGTCGGTAAGCACCAGAATATTTGGGTTTTGAAGATGAGCGGAGGAAATCGTGCGATGCGCTTTGAGCTTCAACGCTGCAAACACCATGGTAAGCGACTTACCGCTACCCTGCGTGTGCCAGATTAACCCTCGGTCTTCTTTTCCTTCGCACACCCGATCAACCAGCTTATTAACACCGCGAAATTGATGGTAACGGCAAATCTTCTTGACTGTTTTGTTATCGCGCGTTTCAAAAACGATGAAATGCGCGAGTAGGTCAAGTAGTCGCGATGGTTCCAATAGGGCGTACAATCCCATTTTGAAGTGATCCCCTCCAAAATCCGAAAGTGTTTTTGGATACGGATCTTTCCATTCAGCCCAGTACTGAGAAGAACTGCCAGTTGCACCATAGAGCACCTTGCGACCGTCCGTGATGAGATTAAATGCGTTACTGATAAATAGGCGGGGAATGTCGCGCTCACATTGTTTGATCTGCTCGAAGGCTTCACCGGACTTGTCTTTTTCAGATAGGGGGCTTTTGGCTTCAATGACGACGAGGGGGATGCCGTTTACAAAGATAACGAGGTCGGGGATGCGGGAGCTTTGGGCTTTTACGTAGAACTGATTCGTGACCGTGAATGTATTGTTGGTGGTGCCCAGAAAGTCAATAAGATGAATCGTGCGCTTGGTTGTTTCTCCCGTTATGAGACGGGCATATTCTCCGCGTAAGACTTTGGTGCACGCTTCGTTGTCCGTGATGCGCAAAAAATCTTGGTATACGTCGTTGGCATCGGTAAGTGCAATGTTGTTGATGCGAGTGATGGCTGTGCAGAATTCGTTTTTTAGGATGGTAGCACTGTCGCTATCGCGTTGGATGTGCTGTGAGGGAATGTAAGTGTAGCCCATTTTTTTGAGTTCATCGATACACGGTTTTTCGGCAAGGGTGAACTCAGGGCCTTGGAGCATAGGAGGTTTCCTTGTTTTTTATTCTAAAATAGATCATTGTACATAATATCAACCGGTTGAGGTTTAAACTAGTAATTATTAGGACTGAAAATGGAAGAAAAGCATTGGGTATGGGAGTTAGCAAATACAGGATGTAAAAATAACGATACATATGAAAAACTAAGGGAAGAATTAATCAGATTTCCGTCTCGAGAAATAAAAAACGTATTTTTTGTTGGAAACGGAGCCGTGGAGAATGGCGCAAAACCAATAATAGAATGGGTTAAAGAAAATAATACAGATTCATCTATAAACCAGTCCCATTTTAAGTTCTTAAATGCATTAGGCGATGATCTGTGGTCAAAAGTTGGGTGGGATTTTGCCTTAAGTTTTATACCGATATTTCTCAAATGTTTCTATGAGGCAAAGTGCAAACAAGCTACTGATGCAGAAGAAGCCTTTCATCAAGCTTTAAAGTTACGCGATAGTTTGGCATCTCATTTTCAGAATGAAAACACAAAAATACGAGGACCGTTGCCAGATCATTTGAAGCATATTCTTAATAGTGAGGATACTCTCGTTGTATGCACAAATTGGGATACAGCTTTCTTTAATGCTCGAAATATCAAAAATATCATCCAAATTCATGGTATGTGCACAGTTCCTGAATCTATGGTTCTACCTACAGAAAGCGCATTAGATGCGTTAATAGGTCGCAATACGACAATACAGATTTTTATGAAAAACATGCATGGAGAAATCATTAATATCCTAGAAAAATGTGAATGTGTTTATGTCTGGGGATTATCCATGAGCACTTATGATGCAGAGTTGATGAATCTTCTCACAACACCGACATTGGTGGGAAATAAAATAAGACTAAAGGTAATTAATCGTGAAATTAAAGACGCCTGTAGAGCTGCGATGTTAATGCGTCAATATGAGTTTGACTTTATTGATGCAAGTAAAGAGTATGAAGAAATAACTAAAAATCTAAAAGAGGAGTTAGAAAAAATTTCCTAATGAAAAATTTCTTTTTTAGTATTTACGCGCATGCGACCTGTAATAAGATCTTGAAGAAGAGCTGATTTCAGTCCTTTTAACTCTAAGAGGCTTTAGTGCAAGGTTGAGTTTGCGTTCACTCGAATTCGGCCAGTAAGGAGGTCTTGAGAGATACTACACTTTATGTTAACTAGGCTCTTCAATTTTTTCTCTTCTGATTTTTCGTAATCTTCCATTGTTGTTAATTTCTCAGATATTTTTCTCTGTTCAGAAATTGCAAGAACAGGTAAAGAAATTTTACGTAAATCTGAGATATTAATAAATGGCTGATCTGATCCAACAGATTTATTTTTGATAAAACTAGGAAGTACATAATTTAGCATGAAAAATACAAATCGAGGGAAGTAAGTGCTATTTTTAAAAATTATTTTCCCAACTCGTTGATACAAAATCGCAGGCAGATCTGCATTATTTAGGTGTGCGATTTTTAGTTTTCCACGAGTTATTGGTCGATTCAAAGCGAAAACTATGTCACCGGCTTGCAACAATAACTCCTTATATTTCAAGTCATATCCAAAGGGTAAATAAGCAACATTCTTCCAATCTATTTCACCCCAAGACACATTATCGATTCTTAATAGTTTAATTCCGACTTCAGAATATTCAGCAAGTTTAAATCCCTTACCGGATAGAATATCTAAATGAGCACACATTTCAGTAACCTCCCAGCTCTCAGGAATCTCCCC
>CANIBL010000040.1 GCA_947466225.1 Deltaproteobacteria bacterium | reverse complement strand
TCCAATTTTGCTACAAGTGGGGTTTCTTTGGTAGAAAAGACCCATATTCATTGGGTGGATCCATACGTAAGGATAGAGATTTATGTCAGTTGGAACTGAGCAACGCGCCAAAATTATTAGTGAATTTCGTCTTCATGAGACCGATACGGCTTCCCCACAGGTACAAGTTGCCATGCTGACCGCACGGCTTGAGTACCTGAACGAGCACTTCAAGGCCAACCGAAAGGACCACCACTCTCGTTCCGGTTTGATGAAGTTGGTAAGCCAACGCAGAAGCTTGCTAAACTACCTGAGCAAGCGTGACCATGCTGGTTACCTAACGTTGATCCAACGCCTTGGTATCCGTAAGTAGTGCGAATCGCAGGGGGGCAATAGATTCTCAGCCCTCTTGCGCCCCTCCCGATTCTCGATCTTTCCCCCTACATGATGTGATACCATATTTCCAGCCGTGGAGTGCCACGCCTGGGTATGAGTCTTACCTTTTTATATCTTTGTATTTCTGAAGGATCCTTGTATGTCCCTGATTCGAAAAGTAGAAATCGACGGAAAAACCGTTCAATTTGAGTTTAACAAATTCGCCAAACAAGCCAATGGCTCTGTAATGGTGTCATGCGGTGGAACCCAAGTTTTGGTTGCCGTTTGTGCAGCCCCAGAACCAACACCTGGGTTGGATTTTTTTCCTCTTGGCGTAGAGTATATCGAAAAAGCCTATGCCGTGGGTCGCGTTCCTGGCGGATATGCTAAGCGCGAAGGCAAACCCACAGATGCTGCTACCTTAATGGCACGGGTAATCGACCGCCCCTTGCGTCCATGTTTTCCCAGTACCTACCGCAATGAGACCGTGGTCACCGTTACCGTCGTCTCCTATGAAGTGGGCTACAGTGCAGTAACCCTAGGGTTGCTAGGTGCCAGCACCGCTCTTATGATCAGCGAAATTCCTTTCAACGGCCCCGTCGCTGGCTTACGCGTCGGCTATGAAGATGGAAAGTATGTCGTGGATCCCCTCGAAGGCGAAGAAGGCGAACTTGACCTCAACATCGCGTGTAAGCGCGATGCTGTGCTGATGGTAGAGGCTGGTTGCAACTTTCTATCCGAAGACCAAGTTCTTGACGCCATCGATTTTGCCCAAGAAACCATGCGCCCCTTCTTCGATATGCAAGAAGAAATCCAGCGCGAAATTGGCAAACCCAAGTGGCCTGTTCCTCCTCAACTGCTAGCACCCACCGTTGTGGAACAAGTGCGTACGCTGGGCCATGCGCAGTTGGCAGAAGCCTTTACCATCCAGGACAAATTACGTCGCTATGCAACACTTAAAGCCTTGGGCCGTTCCCTTGTAAGCCAAATTGCAAGCGAAGACAGCAGCTTGGTACCACAGGTCAAAGAAGCGTTCGAAAATGCCAAGTCTGACTACATGCGTCAGATGATCCTCACAGATCGCAATCGTATCGACGGACGCGCCCTCGACCAAGTACGTCCGATCAGCTGCGAAGTAGGCACCCTCATTCGTCCCCACGGTTCCGCGTTGTTCACGCGGGGCGAGACCCAGTCTCTTGCTGCTGTCACACTGGCTTCCTCGGAAGACCAGCAACGCACGGACAATCTCTGGGGTGGCGATCAAAAAACCCGCTTCATGCTCCACTACAATTTCCCTCCCTACTGTGTGGGAGAAGCTCGCATGCAACGATCCCCTGGGCGCCGTGAAATCGGACATGGCAACTTGGCACAGAAAGCCTTGAGTCGTGTAATCCCGACCCTTCGAGAGTTTGGCTACACGATCCGCATTGTGTCTGAAGTTTTGGAATCCAACGGCAGCTCTTCTATGGCTTCCGTTTGTTCTGGAACTCTTGGTATGCTCGCAGCCGGGATTCCGATTCTAAAGCCGGTAGCCGGTATTGCCATGGGCTTGATTAAGGAAGAGGATCGTTACGCCGTCCTCTCCGATATTTCAGGCGACGAAGATCACTTGGGCGATATGGACTTCAAAGTCTGTGGTACCCGGGACGGCATCACTGCCCTTCAAATGGATATTAAGATTGGCGGAATTTCCCGCCAGATTATGGCTGAAGCCTTGGCCCAAGCCAAAGCCGGTCGCTTGCACATCCTCGACAAGATGGAAACCGCCATCTCTGAACCGGCCAAAGTAAGCTTACTGGCTCCTCGCATTTTCAAGTTAAAGATTAAGAAAGACAAGATCCGCGATCTTATCGGTCCAGGCGGAAAGACCATCAAGCGCATCACAGCTGAAACTGGGATTAAGATCGACATCGATGACAGCGGTATCATCAGCTTGGTAGCACCCGATGAAGTCTCTGCAGAAGCAGCCAAAGCCCTCATTCGCGCCTGCATCTCTGACCCTCAAGTGGGCGAAGTGTACCTAGGCCGCGTGGTGAAGGTTATCGACTTCGGCGTGTTTATCGAAATCAAACCGGGTGTGGATGGACTCTGCCATATCACCCATTTGGATGAGAAGCGTGTCGAGCATGTAGAAGATGTAGCCAAAGTTGGCGATGAACTCTTGGTGAAAATCGTGGAGATCGACAAGCAAGGCCGCATAAAGTTGAGCCGTCGAGAAGCCCTCGGCCAAAAGCCTACGGTATTCGCCTAGCAGATAGCTGACATGCTGGTGTCGCACTGAGTGAAATGCTCTGCCGCATCGCCTGGGGGAGTTCTTCCCCCTCCAGTTGCACCCCCATCTCAATATGAGAAGATAAGATTCGTTGCGCGCCTTGCACCGCAAACTCCAACACTTTGGTCTCCCCAGCTGCGACAGTATCGACTTCTTGCCTAGATTGCAGCACCTCGAGTTGCTTGCCCCCCAAATTTCGTAGCGTAGCGACCAGATGGTGCAAGGGCATTTTCCCGGCATTCACAATCCGAACCCACACTCGCCCCGATCCATTTGCTTCTACATTCGAGAGGGAGTTTTCAGCAGAAAAGCCAACCTCCGCATGTACAGATACAGCCGGATAGGCGCGAACCTCAGGGGATAGGGTGCGTACGGGCATTTCCTGCAAAATCCCCCCTTGAGCCACCTGCACCGTCAATGGAGAAATGCCTGCCTCTGTGGGTCGCAACGTTAACACCCCCCGAACCACCCCCGCCGGAGGGAGTGTGCCGATGAGGGTTTCTACCGGTGCATTCAACCATTCTGGATTTGAAAATAGAAGAGATACAGCATGAAGCGGGGCCGCCCCCCCATTGCGTACTTCGTATGTTGCAGTTGCAAGTTGATGGGGATGTAAGATTCCGTTACCCAATGCAACATCGACTGTGATCGAAGATAGATCTTCCTGAGGCAGAACGGACACCGGAGCAGACCGGGTCCATTGTATATGATGCCGGGTATTCAAATAGTCTTGCACCTCTTGCGACCAAGCTGCCAACTTAGTAGGAATTTCACGAGAATGATGCAAGCTCACAAAAGGATGCCCTTTTCCCAGCAAAAGAAGGGCTACTTGCATAGTTCGATCTTGCCCATGGGGATGCTGCACATAATAGCCCATCCATTGAGGCGCAGCCTGTGACATTTCCACCTGGTTGGTACTATTCACCAAAAATTTTTCCTGTCGGTATCGATCATCCCCCAATAAATCCCGGTTTTCTGCTCTCTCGAGTACTGGCTGCAGCCAGATATCAGGGATAATCCCCTTATCTTGGATCAGCGTACCATTGGGCGTGTAGTAGCGTGCAATGGTCAGCTTGAGGGCATAGGCATAGGGCAACTCAAAGACGGTCTGCACCGAAGCTTTGCCATAACTACGTGTCCCTACGACTACCGCACGGTGATGATCCTTCAAAGCCCCGGCCAAAATTTCACTGGCTGATGCCGAGTTTTCGTTCATCAATGCCACAATGGGTACCGTCCATTTTTCTTGTACCGGCACCACAGATTGGGCTTCTTCCGTTTGACCCCGCATGCGCACCACAACCCCTTTGGGGAGGAACAAACTGGCAAGATGAATCGCTTCGTCCAGAAGGCCCCCTGGATTTTCTCGCAAATCCAAGATCAATCCATCGAGGGCCTGCTTTTTGGTGGCTTGATGGAGGGCTGCTATCACTTCTTGCGTAGTATGTTGAGAGAAGCTAAAAATTTTGAGTTGAAGAAAACGCCCTTGTGCCGTACTGCGATCTCGCGCTTCTACAGATGGCACTTGAATGACCTCTCGGCGTACCACGACCTCTCGAGGTCCCCAGTCCGTAGGTTGCACTACGGACAATCGAACCGAGGATCCAGCATCGCCTCGTAGCAACAAGGTAACTTCATCTAGGCTTTTCCCGTAGGTGGGCACTCCATCAATGGAAATAATCCGATCATGAGAGGTCAAGCCGTGCCGGTGGGCCGGACTATGGGGGATCACACGTCCAATGCTCAGCAGATCCTTTTCCATATGAAGCAAGAGTCCGAGGCCCCCAAATTTTCCTTCTGTTGTCTGACGCAAATCAGCATAACTCTCTTGAGCCATCAACACACTATGGGGGTCCAATGCTTGCATCAAGGCTTCCAACATGTGTACACATCCAGGCGATAGGTCTTTGGCTGTTTTCTGATGGGATAAAAATTTGGTTTGATTGAGAAATTCACTTATAGCGCGAGCTTCAACGGCCAGGGTTTCCAGCGTAGTTGGAACTGCCATAACAAGAGAATGCCCCCCAAAAGAAAGAGTCGAAGAGGCAGGGGTATACACCACCCCTTGTTGTCCCTCTTGCAGCAATCGCAGGGATTCTTGCATCCAAAGCCCATACGGGAGTTGATTCGCATGTACATAATATCGGGATACTAACTCAAGTACCATTTGGGTAAAGGCTTGATCCTCGGCTTGAAGATCGTTTGTTGTAGCTGGTAGTTCAGTCGCAGGAAGGGCCGCAAGGGGAAGATTTCGGGCGCGTTGTAAATCCTGGTAGAAACGGAAGGATAGTACGCCGCTCTCTGCCAGCAGAATACAAGCGATACACCATTTGATTCGTTTCTCCATACCGACCCTTTCCCGTTTCTCGGTCAAGGGTGCTATCGGCATAGAGAGGAAAAACTTTTGGGTTTTTTTTGGTTATTTAGCGGAAGAAGCAACCGGAACAGGTACTATACACTGTGATAGCCAGATTTTTCGAGTAAATTTATCTCTCTGCGTCATGCCCAGGCCGCCTCAGCCGTATGGGCATCTCCCACGATCGAAGGGGATCTCCGACGCGACGCAAGGTCGCTGGGGATGACGAATATTTCCGTTACCGCTGTTAACAAAGTCTTTCATGTGCTGTCCGAAATTCTTGTTTATCGCCATACGCCTGAGGCGGGCTGGGCATGACGAAAATTTTCATTTCAAACAAGGTGGTAAAAATTATTTTTATTTATGGTGATGGGTGTGTATGGGATGAAAATTTGAATCATCCTTGCACTTTCCGATGCATGACTTCACTTTTCCATCCTGACCCAAAAGCAAATATGATCCACTGTGAATTCTCTCTAGTGAGGCAGATTTGGCAAGTTTAGATACTGCAGCCCTACCTTCTTCTATGGTGTAATATGCTTTCAAATGCAAAAATTTTTCGCCCTTAGACATACGTAACATTTCTTCCAATGCAAATTGAACATTTTTTTCATAACAAGTATCGTGTGACATACAATCTGCTGCATTAGAATCAAAAGAATCAAAAGCCCCTGCTATGCGATACGGAATTGGTGAGAGCATTGCAACATGCGCGACTGCTGTTTTGTGATTCGGCAATTGCGCTACTAGTGCAAGACAACTATCTACATTAGGTAATACAACCGGCTCATTATGTTCTTGTATATAAACACATCCCTCCTCACACTGGGCATAGGTAGTAATATCAGTTCCATATAGTACCCATGTGCTATGGGTTGATAAAAGCACACAAAAGAATCTGCGAATTATTTTTCTACTTTTTAGATTCCTCATGAAATATTCCCTTTATAAGAGGCAAAATTTATGCGCTTCATATCGGAAAAAAAAAGAAAACATTACCTACTGAGGCAGCAACTTAATATTATTCTGATTTTTACTTCCTGCGGATGTTTTTGATGAAAATAGAGACCCCCGACACAACCTTCAGTAACTGAGGATGAGTGATTCAAGATTCTCCCTCAAATTCCGAAAGGAAAATAGGGAGACCTGTATGAAACCTGTACAACATAGATGGAAATGGATGCTACTGATCGGACTCTGGAGCAGTCTTGCGCATGCAACTGACCGACTGGATTCTCTTGAAGTTTCCGTATGGAATGCCGGTTCACGACCTGCCTTACAACAAGTCGAGAAACAGTTGATCTACACCCTTGGACAAGGCAATGCTGATACAGCCCATCTATACTATTTGCTGTCGCTCACATATCTGCACCTCTTCATGTCGGATTCAACTGAAGTCAAGCTCTTACAACAAGCCTTACAGCTTGCCCAAGAGGCCATCGAGCTACAGCCTGACTCTGAAGTAGGCTATCTGGCCATGTCAGAAATGCTTTCCACCTTAGGTAAAAAAACCGAAGCCCTTTTCTTGCTTCGTACCCTCGAAGCCAATGCCCAAAAGAAACAAAAAACCAAAAGTTGGCGATTGATGTTTCACCTTGCCCGTATTCAAAGTCAAGATCCAGCTTCCTTAGCTTTTACACTTGAAGCGCTCTTGAAGGAAAATCCATCTCCCCTACTACAAAACCTGGTACTCCCAGATTTGGTCTCAGCCTTGCAACTCTCTCAACCTGAAGCGAGCTATATAAAAACTTTGCAGCAACTTGAGGTTCGATTTCCCCATCCCCTTCTCCGACATAAGCTGGTGAGCGCGTATCTAGAAGCTGGGCAAGTATCTCATGCTCAACAACTTTGCCAAAAAAGCCTACAACAAGATCCTCGTGATAGTTGGATGCAGATTTATACCCAGGTGATTCGCTACCAATTTTTACATCAATCTGAAGCAGCCTATCACCGCCTATTGGCCCTAGAAACTCAGACCCCCGATACCCTGCATGCCCTCCTCTGGATGCACCTTGGGTTGGTACAACAACAAATGGGGCATACGACAGCAGCCTATGCCTATCTACAAAAGGCCCTGGAACAAAACGATTTTTCTCCAGAATTTCTCGAAGAAGTACACCAAGCCTATATACACATCCACCAAGAGCCCGCATTTCTCTCTTTGCTAGAGCATCTACAAGAAGAGGCCTCTAACCACACGGCACTTTATGGCCAATTGGGACGCACAGCTTCACATCTCAAGCGTTATCCGGAAGCTTTAGGGTGGTACAACCAAGGGTTACTGCTGGACCCAGAGGAAGCGACCTTTCACTACAACAAATCTTGCGTGCTAGCACTACAAGGGAAAGCAACAGAATCGCTTCACTGGCTCCAACAAGCTCTTGAGTTGCGACCTGATTTATCCATGGATGCCCAACGCGATACCGACTTTATCTCCATTCAACACTCGGATGCTTTCCAAGCCCTCATTCTTCACTCTAGGAAGAAGCAAGAAGCAAAGGCTGCAGCTCTCGCGGATACAACAATGCAGACGCTACCTGCTCCAGGTAAGTAGCATGTCCCTGAGTCCATACGGGATGATCCAAGGGTAGGGTCGCCAATTTGGTCTGACTGTCTTCCAGCCCTACAATTAAATCCAATGGAGGATGCACATACTCATACTCATATGGAGGCAATTTTCCTTGCACAGCCTCTCCCGCTACCTCCATGGCAACCTTCAACACGCAAAGCCCCAGCGCAAAGGACGGAAACTCGACTTCTGGACGTACCACATGGAACTGAGCCCCATGGCACACCTGTCCTTTCCATTTGTTAAAGGTTGGGAGAAAGTCCATGGGACGAATTACCACGGCCTCACTGGGAAAATACCGACGCAAGCGTGCTGCATATTCAACGGAACTGGGAATATAGGGTGCCCCTGCCAGTTGAAACGGCATGGTGGTGCCTCGCCCCTCTGACAAATTGGCACCTTCGAGAAGCACAAGCCCCGGATATAGCGCTACGGACTCTAAAGTAGGTAAATTGGGTGAAGTCCAGGTCCATGGCATCGGGGCATGCATCGGGTGGAAATCCCAGTTTTGCAGCGGCACGACCTCTAACTCAGCTCCGATCTCTGCATTACAGAAGCGAGCAAACTCCCCCATAGACAATCCATGACGCATTGGAAGAGAAAACTGCCCCACAAAGGAGAACCGAGTCGGCACCAAGCAAGGTCCCTCAATATATCGACCGCCTACAGGATTGGGTCGATCGAAAACCACGAGTCGCTTGCCCCATTTTTTGGCAGCGCGCAAACACTCTGCCAAAGTGTATTTATAGGTATACACGCGACACCCAACGACGGGTAGATCGAAGAGCAAGGTATCAATCCCCTGTAACGCCTCTTCCGGAGGTTGGCGCGTCTGAGAATACAAACTAAATATGGGCAGCTGCGTCTCCTCATGGATGCCATGGGCAGATTCGATCATGTTGTCTTGTTCGGTGCCAAAGTAGCCATGTTGGGGGGTAAACAGCAAACGCAGTCGACTGCCTAGCTGAGCCTTCAACGCGGTGGCAGTGGCGCGATAGGCAGGCCCATAGGTGCTGGCTTGGTTGCAGATCAGTCCGCAGACACCCCATCGAGTATGAGATGCGGCGCTGGCCAAATGGGTTTCGATGCCAAGTATCGGGGCAGTTCGCATGACGTTCTCCCATCATAGTTTTTTTCGGGGGCATGCCGATCCATCATGCCCAGGCCGAAGGCCGTATGGGCATACCCTACTGGGGAACCAGCTGCGTGTAGAAAACACCACTGCATCTTTGATCATTGTACGGGAAAAAGAGGGGCGAGATCATGCACTTTTCGGTAGAGAATGCGGCGCATCCAAGCGACTTTGGATAAAAGCCGTAAGACGCTTTTCTGATTCTGCCTCAATTTGAATGATACGGATGGCAATACCCGTTCGTACTTGCTCTTGTCCTTCACTGCTGGGGCCTACCACCCGTGCCAATTTTCCGTTAAAGAACACCGGCTCTCCCTCATCGATCTGCATCCAGACCTCCAAGATACTGGCTTCGGTAAAAGGAAAACGCCCCGGTTTTTCAAAATCCAAGAAAAATCCATTGAAGGAAACATTGCTCGTCTCAAGATGGTACCGCACCTCAGAGCCGATGGAAGAGATGGTAACCGGAACTGGTGTGTCGAGATCCACTCGTACGACCTTACGCTGCTCTTTTCTTCCCATTGCACCCTCACCCCATGAGATCTAACTACTTTCCCTGTAAGTATACAAGAAACGCTCTCTCCCTTATCGGCGAGAGGGAAAAAGAGTTAAATAAGAAGTGATACTTTATTGATTTTACAGAAGTTTACCTGCTTCTGTATGTAGAATAAAGGGGCAGATGCCGCCAATCAGTCAGAGAGTAACAACCAAACTCAGCCAAAAAAACATACTCCGCATAACCGGGCTCCCATTTGACAAATAGGAGCCCGATATATCAAGACTTCTTCTTCTTTGCGAGCTCTTCATCGATCACCCGCTTCATCTCTGCATACTGCACAGCGGGTAGACGACGACCGTTGATAAATACCGTAGGGGTACCGGATACATCGTTCTGAGTGGCAGTCTGCATGTTTTCTGCAATGCGTTCCTCTGCCATCTTCGGTGCCTTTTGACAGGCTTGGAATTGGTTCATATCCAACTTGATGTTCTTGGCATACTTTTCAATGTCTGCATCGCTCAAATTGTGCTGGTTATTAAATAGCTCCCCGTACATGTCCCAATACTTGTCTTGATAAGATGCGCATTTAGCTGCAATAGCGGCGGGCTTAGCGCGTTGATGGAAGCTCAAGGGGAAATCACGGGTGATCCAGACCACTTGCCCCTTGTATTCTTCCAAGATGCGTTTTGCATCGGGCATAATACGCGAGCAAAATGGGCACTCAAAGTCACTGTACTCGTAAATTTTCACGAGGCATTTTTCCCCTTCACACTTCACCGGTTTGGTGTCTGTGCTGAGCGGGCCGTAGCGCATGTGGTCTTTCTCAGAGAGTACCAACTCATGCACGGGCTCTTCCGGACGTTGCACCAAAATCTCGAGCTCTTTGTTCTTCATCCCAGTGTCGATGATGGTTTGCATCAAGGCACGGCTCTCGCGATCCTTCAAATACTCGCGCACCTGGTTTTCTTGTTCTTTCGCTGGCAGTTTGCTCAGTTGAGGATGATCCTTGAATTTTTCCAGGGTAGATTTGATTTCTTTATCTGAGATCTTGATGTGCTGGTTGAAGTAGCCTTCGCGGAACTTCTCTACGGTCTGATTCTTTTCCTTGGCTTTTTTCGCCCAAAAAGATTCGAGGTACGCATTGTAAGCATCATTTTGAATGAGGTTCCAGGCTTCTTCTTGTTGCTTAAAAAAGGCAGCGCGATTTTTCTGCTTTACCACATCTAGCGTTGTGCTTTTGCCTTCAATTCGGTACACCGGCGTATTGTCGTGTGGTGCCGCCTGGGTCGCGATGTCCCCAACGCTTTGGGCAAAGACCAGAGCCGAAGAAAACAAGCCAAAACCCCAAGCCAACCACCGACTCGGGGTGGTGTAAGATACCTTCATCGCAGCTCCTTTTTGCCTACCATTCTTGTGAATGGTGGTGAATATGTAGAGCTTCCAAGATAGGAAAAAGCACATAAAATAGCAATGGATAGAGTAGAAGAAGCACCATGGCCGAAATGGCCTGGGTATGACGTATAGAAGACGACACTCTCACTTACCTCCGTCATCCCCAGCGACCTTGGGTCGCGTCGGGGATCCCCCTCGATCGAGGGAAATGCCCATACGGCCTTCGGCCTGGGCATGGCGAAGTACACACAACATTTACAGGAGAAAGAATGAAAGAACCTTTGGTATGGATGGACCTGGAGATGACTGGATTGGAGCCAGAGCAAGACCAAATTTTGGAGGTTGCGGTACTGGTCACCGATGAAAAATTTGCCCTGAAAACGGAGGGGAAAGAATGGATTCTCCATGCACCGGCAGAAAAATTTGTCCAAATGGATGCGTGGAACCAAAATCAGCATACCAAATCCGGCTTGTGGGAGAAGGTGCTAGCCTCTTCTACCCAAGTACAAGAAGTAGAAGCCCAAATTCTGGCTATCCTACAAACGCAGATGAAACCCAAACAAGGGATTCTAGCCGGAAATAGCATTTGGCAAGATCGACGCTTCATTCGTCGCTATATGCCAGCCCTCGATGCTTTTCTTCACTACCGTATGTTGGATGTCAGTAGCTTTAAAGTCATGGTGACCCATTGGTTCCCCAAAGAGAAATACCAAAAGCCCGAGTCAAGTCACCGCGCCCTCGATGATATCTTGGGCAGCATGAAAGAACTGGAGTACTACCAAGGTCTTTTTTTAGGGAGTCGCAACGGGAACCGCAATAGCGGAATCTGAAGCAGGGGCGGGAACTGCGGAAGCGGCTGAAACTGGAGGCGCCGCCGCAATCAAAGCATCAAAAATCTCAAAAAGATAGGATAGCGGCAGTACCCCATCCAACTTCTTCCCATTGATGATCAACGTCGGCGTCGCTTCGATGGCATAGGGCGCTGACTTGGCAATCATGTCAGAAATGGCAGCCTTGGTTGACTCACTGCGATAGCAATCCTCAATATGTGAAGACAATGCCATCTGATCAAAGTAGGAATCCGTAAACTCACCTTGAGCTTGATACAGTGTATCGTGTACCCCATGAAAGCGCGTCGGGCTGCAATAGGCAATGTAAGAAGCTGCACAGGCTTGGGGATGCCCTGGATGCTGCATCTGGGGATTACAATGGGAGTCTAAGGGATAGAATACGTACTGAATGGCAATCTTTCCCTGATACCGTTTCAAAATTCGGGGCACCATCTCAGAAAAAATGCGACACACAGGGCACTGAAAGTCGGAAAATAGAATCACCCGGAGCGGCATCTGGTGAAAGGTTTCCTTCGAACCTGCCAAATAGTAGCCCGTCTCGATGGCATCCTCTGGAAAGGAAGCAGAGGCCTGTAGTTTTTGTACAAATGTACGACTGGTTTCAGACTGCTTGGCAAATCGTTCTTTGTTATACAGATGAAATCCTGTGAGCAGGGCTATCGCACTAACACCCAGTACAGCAGAGGGGAAGAAACTCGGGAGCGCTACCGGCACCGCTGCAAACCACAGTAGAAAAAGCACAATCCAAGAAAGTACGTAGTACAACGTACACCCTGGACACAGTCCGTTAAGATAAAAGAGGGAGTACACCAACAATCCCAAACACCCAACCGCATTCAGGATCACAAATCCATAGACGGTTTGAAGCCACGTACGCCGCGACACCAGTACAGCCCCCACAATCCACCCCCCCAGTAGAATACCCAGAGCTGAAATAGGGATATGAAAAAAGTTAGAGAGAGGGGAAAAAACCGCAAGATCGCAATTCCAAAAACTCGACCGGTTACAAAAAGAGGCCTGCTCCAGTTGCGTCGGAAAGTAGGCTTCATAGTAATGAAAAACCAAATATCCACTCACCGCAATCATACCGATGGCGCAAAGAAACAAGAGAATCCCAAGACCTCGATGCAGGGCAAAATGATCTGGATTTTGGGGCGTATGCGTCACAGGCGCTATTTCCATTTCAGACATGGGATTCCTTTTTTTCCGTCAGACACGGGTAGCAGGCAAAGTATCCCCCGTTGTACGCAACCCGAGCGGGTTCTGCAAGGGACAAGATAAGGGGAAATCGTTACCAGTGAGCAGATCGAAAAGCCGAAGGAAACTGGGTCAGTAGGTCAGAGGCGATCATGCATCGCGGCGTTTTTTCTTTTGCCGCCGATTCCCCCGCCTTTTGGTGTAGCCACACCCCCGCGATAGCGGCATGGCGAGGCGAGAGGCCCTGGGCCAAGAGTCCGGCCAGAAGCCCCGCCAGTACATCTCCGCTTCCCGCTGTAGCCATACCGGGGGACCCCCCGGCACAAATAAAAGCCGTGTGGGTATCCGGATCGAGAATAAAAGAAGGATGCCCTTTGAGTACCAAACAGATTCGGTGCTGCTGCGCAAATAACATGGCAGTGGGCAAGATGGCCTCAACCTCCGTTTGACGAATGTGCTGCATGCGCAGCAAGTGCGCCAGTTCGCCCAAATGGGGGGTGAAAATCACCGAACCAGGCAGCGCACAAGGAGAATCAGCGAAAAAAAAGAGGCCATCACCATCTACGACGAGGGGGACCTGTACATGCGGTAGCCAAGCGCGAAGCCCTTCCTCCACGGCAGCGCTTCGCCCCAAGCCACATCCCATAAGACAGCTTCCACTTGCCTGCAACAAGGGCACGATCGTCTCGCGTTCAGATGCCACAAACCCCTTTTGCACCACTTCTACTGGCCTCATATATGGCGCAAGCAAGGACTGGGCTTCCGACGCGTAGAGCCAGCGCACATAGCCCGCTCCACTTCGAAGGGCTGCTTCACAGGACAAGCTGGCAGCCCCCATCATACCCGGAGATCCCACCCACGCCGTTACCATACCGGCTTGGTATTTATGCTGATCCAAGGAGAGAGAGGGGGCCAATCGTTCTACGTCTTTGGCTGTAACAAGATGATGCTTAATACTCTGCATACGCCCTTTGCGGATGATGCGCTTTTTTGTGTCCGTGTTTTTTGTTTGAAACTACGTGCGCACCCTGAAGTTTGTGTGCTGATTTTCCACGGCGCTGGTGTTTAGGAGAATGCCGAGGGGGAGATTTGGGTGCAGCAAGGGCAACTACAGGTGCTGCAGGAGGTTTACGCAAAACTGCCACTTGTGCGTTGCGTTGACGCTCTACCACGCGATCGATATCGACTGTAGTGGAAGTCGGCAACCACAACCGATAGCCCTCGGCTACATGGGGTAATGTTGCACCCAATACATGGGGGTTAATGGCTTTGAGCTGTTCTACAGATAAACCGCTTTCCTCTGCGATGTACTGCAACCCAGTAGCAGCAGGAAATAGCACGGCTTGTAAGTTGGGATAGACCGGACGATTGGCCACATCGAATCCATACTCTGCTAGGTTTTCTCCGATAATGGCAGCCGCCAAAAATTTGGGTACATAGTTTTGGGTTTCATCCACCACCGCGTTCATACGTGCCAGCTGCCAGTAGTTGCGCGTACCCTTTCGCATAATGGCAGAGAGAATGCGACGCTCCCCCGTATCATAGGCAGAAAAGGCTAAGAACCACGATTGAAATACATTGTGTAAATCTTTCAAATATCGAGTAGCAGCCCACGTAGCCCGAATCGGGTCCAAGCGTTCATCCACATGGGCATTTACTTCCAAGCCAAACCGTTCTGCGCTACCCGGAATAAATTGCCAAAGGCCCACAGCCTGGCGATTAGAGGCGGCACGAATCGTAAAACCACTTTCGATCATGGCCAAGTAGTACAAGCTTTTGGGCAATTTGCTTTGTTCTAAAATCGATTCGATAAGCGGACGATAAACTTGCCCTCGCTCCAAATAGCCGGCAAAGGATTTTCGACCGGTATGGGTAAAATATCCGATCCATCGCTTGACCTCTTCGTAGTCGCGATATTTTTGTAGCTCGGCAAAATCCAAACGATCATCCATCTCGTCCGGCTTGCTGTCTTTTTTTGCTACCGTACCTTTGCGCAACCAATCTGCGCCTTCGAGAGAGTCACGAGAAGGAGAGTGAGAGCATGCGGCAATGACACACCATGCCGCTAGCATCATCATAGAAATACGCATCGAACACCTCCAAAAAGCCAGGGCCATCCCTCTATTATAAGGGGAAGAGAGCAATAATCAGTGGGTACAAAGGTAGGTAGCACGAAAGGTATGACTATTGTTGGGAAACTTTTCGTTTTGCCAAATAGATCATCAAATCACGATACATCTGATTCCACACTGCGTCGCCCACAATTTTTTTGTCTTTTTGCAACAGCTTCTCAAGGGGCAATGCCATCACGTGGGTTTGATGGGCAGCTACCTCTTCAAACCCCACTCGTACTAGCACATTTTTAAAGGACGGTGCACACTCAATCAACAGCACATGAGACTGAGATTGCGCCCCGATACGCACCACTTGCTTTAAAAGAGAAAGAAAGAAGTCTACCAATTTTGCGTTGTGGTTCATATAAAAATCTATAATTTCGATATATTGTGATTTTTTGATCCACGCCGGCAGGGATTCATGACCCCTTTCTTCTTCCAGCCAAGCGCGCTCTCCCGCTTTTACAAAATGAAGACCCATGCAACCCACCACATGAGGCCCCAACTTACAAAGAAGGGAACGGGTGGCCACTCGCTGATGGGCTTCCCATGTTGGTTCTTTCGTCCCCAAAAAAGCCGAGGAAAACTGTGACTTTCGGCCCAGATCTGGAGAGATTTTGGTGTACATCAAGTGAAAAGCATGGTCGAGCTTGCCTACCTGAAATCCACCTTGTCGCAAAGCCTGGGGGGTTGCATCGGCCCCAAATAGGACGATGTGTTCGCTGATGGCATGCAAGAGTTCTACGGGAGGGTGGTCATAGGTAAAAATAAAAAATTGCATGTTTCGGTTAAAACAAAACCGAGGTTGCACCGTACCCTTTACCACAAATTCCGACCGACCTGGCACTTGAATGGAAAGAGACAGGATGGAATGGGGCAAGATGGATTTACAGCGAGTGGAAATGCCGAGCAATAACCCAGAAGCGAATACCCCTTGCACGGTAAAAAACAAGGTTTCTTGAAAGAAAAATGGATCATAGGCAAACACATGGGGACGAAGCTGGCTTTTATAAAGAAAGCACATATCCTTGGACTGTTCTGCGAGCAACACCTCTACAGAGCTTGCATACTGTGCTTCAAATTGCACCCCATATCGAGTATGGGATTTTCCTTGTATTTTTTGTTCGGTTTTGTGAGCAATTTTCCCTGGAACGGCATACTCCATCTGGGTGTCGCGATGAAATAGAATCTTAAGTTCTTCTTTCATCTCAAGAGGTTTTTCTTCATATAGGAACGAGGTACCAGTCGGAGAAAGGTCGAAAAGATCAACGGAAACCCGATGATTTTTCCACTCCACCTGAACCGGAACCTTTTCCCCTATGTAAATTGCCCGCCGAGACTCCATCCGTTTGGAAAGGGGAATGGAGTCAATGGATTCAATGACACGGGTGGGTTTTTTTTCATTCATAGTATGCCCTCTGGCTACCTATCGGTAGGAGTGGAGTTTTCTTAACTCTCTTTTATGGGAAACTGCGCAGCTGGTTCCCATATATAAAAAAATAAAGAAAAAAAAACTCCCTCCGATAGGTACAGAGAACATTAAGAAGGAGTATCCTGTGTACACCCCATACCAAAAAATCTCCCCACTGCTTGCCCTGCTCTTCGTGTTTTCCGCTACAGGCAAAGCCAAAGAACCGGAGGGGAAAACCAGCTTGTCCGGATTGGCTGCCGAGCAGAATAATCCCAATCCGGATAATGCATCACGAAAATCGGGCCCCATTGAAGTCCATGATTATGCATGGGAGATTACGTCCAGCTTTGGCTATCGACAAGATGCAGGAGACATTCAAAAGCCCAATGACAGCACTGTACAAAAAATGACCGAGAAGCAAATCACAGGGGATCTGCGCTTGGGCCATCTTCAAGGCGATAATTTTGAGCCCTTTTTGACCATCAACTATGACAAAACCGATCGCCAAATTGGCAACTGGAAATCCACGCAGTCTATGATGGGATGGGGCATCGGTGCTATCTTTAACATCCCAATCAGTCCGTATCAGCGCGACGAGAATTTTTGGAAATACAATGCACCACTCTTTGGTAGTGCTACGTGGATCCCCTACGGAGGATTTATTTTGGAATCCAAATCTCTCTCCTTAGATTCAGGCGAAACCCTCAAGACCACGCTTAGAGCCAGTGAATTGCGCTCTAAATTACTCTTTGGTGCTCGCTATATGCTATTTACTCATGTGGCACTCAACAGCTGGATCAGCCTTACCTACGACAACTCAAAGGATGAAGTAACCGAGAAAGACTCTACTGGTGGCACCCTGGGCCGAGTGGTCTTGGACGCACGCATCCTCTCCTTCTCTGTCCTGTTTTAGCCTCACTTTTATCTTGTTATTTCTCTTTATCTCAGACACAACTACGGTCATTTATTGGACGGAGGTTGTGTATGGGATGGTATCGAGCGGCAGGTGGTGTTCTCGCAATTTTGTATGCTTTCTCTCTCCAAGCTGGGGCAAAAAAGAAAAAAACGGCTGGGAAATACCAACAAAGAGCTTCCGCTGCTAGCGCAGCAGTCTCGATATACCCTGCAGTTGTCTATTTAGAATCAGAGCAGAACGGCGCAATTGAAGAAGAGGTGAGGGGAGATATATCCTTCTATCCCAAAAAATTACAAGTTACCTTGAATCTATTGAAGCTAGAGACAAATTCACAATTTCTAACTACCGCTCTCGAACAAGTTGACCTTATGCTAAAAGGCAAAGCCCGTGCGCCTTGGCACGCTGACTTAGAAGCACAATATATCTTCCAAGTTCCCCCGGGGGAAACTCCAGCCAGTATGGAAGCCAGAGAGAAGCATTGCGTCGTCACCGCACTCTTGCAAATCCTACCTCACCTCACCAAGCTATTCTCCCGTACATGGGAAGAAGAAAAGCTGAATCTACAGTTATTGAAAGATCAAAGTGGAAAATCCCGCCTGGGAGATGAGAAGTGGGACAAGGCATGGTCACTACTCAAAACCTGGATGGATCTCTACAGAAGAGTAGAAACACTGCACAGAGAAAAATTACATCGCATCGCTTCAGTTTACCTTTTGCGGGAGTCTGCAGCTTTTTTTACACCCCACATTACAATCCAGAGCACCTATGGGGTGCCTCGATACCAAGAATTTTTGCAACCCCATGAAAGAATTTTTTCTGAATTTTGCGGTCTCCTGCAACTGTATTCAAATGCCATTACGGCCTCTGATTCACTTGGATGGAATGCCATATATAAAGCCACGTTATACAGCCGTTTATTTCAAGCCATACTCAGCCCTGTCACATCCAGCCCTTCTGTATCACTAGAGCACATAAGAAAAACTCATCCAAAATTTATCGAACTCGAAGCAGAAAGAAGAACCCATGTGCTTTTGCCTAAAGATTTTGATATCTCGAATTTTACCAAAATTTTGGATCTCATTGCCCAGTTTACAACCTCAAGTGAGACCTTACATATTAAAAAGATCGAAGAGGAGGATGTATGGGCACAAGAAGAGGATCAACTCACGTGCCTAAAGCAATTGCGAACCAAGCATCCAAAACCGATATCAAGCAAGAGCGAAGAAGAGGAGGACCCCAGACCTGTGCCAATACGTATAGAAGAGTCTGCCCCCACCTCTCCCATCACGGTAGTTCTCACCCCGAAACCGCAATGGGACTTTTGGCATCAAGAGGCAGTCCGGTCTTTTTCTCAAAAGAAAGTGGTAGAAGCCGAAACCTATTTCTTACAATCCATTGCAGCAGCAGAAGAAGCTGAGGTTCCCAGTTCGAAACAATTGGAATTGGAATATTGCTTGCTGGATTTTTACATGACCTTGGTCTTCGATCCCCGCTTTCATGCAGTGGATCCCACCCTTCTTCAGCAATTGATCCAGCTTAATGGCAACTTTTTCCACTACCACCGATTTCCTGATAGAAAAACGGTAGATGTCTATTTTGAAAAAATCCAACAGTTCTTGAAGGGAAAGCCCTATTTTGAAAAAGCCCAAGCGAGCATGCGTCGTTGCAACGAATTTTCTGAAGTCGATTGGCTTGGCTTGCCTGCGGGTCTAGATGCATTTGTTAGCGAAACTCTCGCACAATTGGCTGCCCAACAAACAGCCTATACACCAGCTTATATTCAAGCTCTATGCAATGAAGCACGCCAATTTGTGCACAATCGAACCGAATTTATTTTTTCGAATTTCCCAGTTCGAAAAAATAACACCAATCCTCCTGCCACTACACACCGAACTCACGACCTTCTGCAACGCCTCAAGGAAATCGAATCAACTCAACCCTATGATGAAAGTATCGTGCATGCTCTGTTGCAGAAAACACGAAAGCCAGAGCCGAAAACACGAAAGCCAGAGCCGAAACTACGCTACCCACGCTCTTGGAAATCAATCGAATATGCAAAAAGCGCGGAAGCACCCAATTAACTCTCTCAATGCCCTAAAGAGATCGTATACCCAGTCCGATAAAACCCTTTTACAGAAAATTTCGAACAAGTTACGAAAGAGCTCTGTATACCCATCGCCAATGAAAAAGCCCATTTCCGTTATGCCCAGGCCGCCTCGACCGTATCAGCATCTCCCCCCGATCGAAGGGGATCCCCGATGCGACCCAAGGTCGCTGGGGATGACGGACAATGCTGTTCGGTTAAAACGCAAAGCTTTGCGGGACAAGGGACTTGTTGATTTTTTCTATAAAGAAAAACAGAGGCTATGGTACGAACCCTTTGATTGAAGGGTGTTTTTGAATATGACGATAAACGAGAATGTGGGGCAATGCCTGAAAAAGCTTTCTAACATAGAGCGATCTAGGCTTCCGTCATGCCCAGGCCGCCTCGGCCGTATGGGCATCTCCCTCGATCGAGGGGGATCCCCGACGCGACCTACGGTCGCTGGGGATGACGGATATTTCCGTTATCGATGTTACCAAAGGCTTTCATGGGCTGTCCGAAATTCTTGTTTATCGCCATAACCTGAAAAAGCGTCTAAAAGCTACTTTCGATCAACAGCCAAAATTTGTCCCATAACCAAAAATTACCAAAGCCCTTGTCCCG
>CANIBL010000039.1 GCA_947466225.1 Deltaproteobacteria bacterium | reverse complement strand
CATTGTAGGTCTTCCAATTTGTTACACGGTAAGCTATTTTTCCCATGTGGCACCTCGGTTTTTTGTCGAACTCAAGGTGCCATTTTTCTTTTTAACTTTCAGCTCTTATCTACCCCGCCAGATTTACGCCAGGTTTAGGCAACAAAGCCCTGTACTGACGAAGGCTATTATAGGAAAAAAAAGACAGTCTCAACATGCCAAGGCTCGACATCTAGTAGTACACAGCATGCTGCTATGATTGGCTAGAACCGAACTCTAGCAAATGGAACCACTTTGAATTTAAGGCAAACCCAAGTATCTCCTGTGCGTTTGCTGGTAAAAAACAAGCATCATCCAGCGGATGATTGGTAAACTAAAACACCTCTGCTATAGTAACTCCATATCTAACTCTGGAGGGAAAACTTATGAAACGATCCCGGTCGGCAACTGTTATTCTAGCTTTATCTCTGTTAGGCCTTGAGGGGTGCCAAACCAAAAGTCCATCCCGTGACAATGATACGGCAGCCTTGACTGTAAAGCCCAAGACAGCTCCAACCGCAACCCCTGAAGCAGCTCCAGCTCCAACTCCCCCCGTCATGGAGGAGAACTCCAATCTGCCACCTGCCGAGCACGCGGCCGAGCACACAGCCGAGCACGCGGCCGAGCACGCAGCTCACACGGATGAACACACGCCTCCAGCTCACACGGATGAACACACGCCCCCAGCTCACACGGATGAACACACGCCTCCTATGCCCATTACACAGCACTCAGTCCCCGCTATTTATGTATTTTCCTGCGGTGTGCCTTCAAACGGAAAATTGGGGGGACGAAAAGGAGCGGATGAGCTCTGTGTAGCAAAGAAACCGCGTGCTTGCACAACAGATGCACAGGTTCATGCATTGATAACGGTATCTAACGATGATCAAATTTCTGAGGAAAAATTTGCCAATCCCAAAAAAGAGAAAACACTACGAGTACCATCGACATTACCGGTTGTTTTTATCAAAGACACCGCCATCACATCACTTACTACGAATTGGAAGGCATTCCTAGATACGAGAGGCCACAAAAACATTAACAAAGTAAAGGGAAAAGAGGTAGTAGGACTTGAAAAGCTAGTAGAGGGGGCTATACTGGTGGGAGACACTGCAACGCTTGGAACAAACCCCACCTGTTCAAGCTGGACATCTTCCAAACCTAAGGACAAAGCTATTGTCGGATGGAACCGTCACAAGAACGGTCAAGATTTTAAAGCATTGAATTCAAGCTGTTTCACCAACACAGTAACAGAAAATGAGCACGATAAAGGCCAGGCAAAGCACTTGATGGGCGTTTGCTGGTAGGCCCCCTAGTTATCTCCCCGTTGCCTCGATGAGCTGGTTGTATGCATTGCCATTCAACGTACGAATGTGCAGCAGTGCCTCTCCTGAAATCGATGTACCCAGAGGTTGCACGATATCAAAATTACCTGGAAGTTGACTCGTACACTCTTCTGGAGGCAAAATAGCAGCGATCGGTTGTATAATGAACACATTGTCCGGTGTTAAATAGGTTGTGATTCGCTGGGTTTTCATACAACCTTGATAGAGGAGTGGATATTGTCCCCGTAGATGAAGGGATTGCCTGCCTTGAATGTCGGTCTCAACAAAAGCAGAAGTAACCGGTGTGTAAAGGTAGTCATCTGGATTTGTTGAGACAGCCTCTTTTACATGGAAGCTTTTGGCCAAGCGTTCACTACCCTCTGGAACGACCCGATAGGCGCCCGCATCTAAAATCCCCACCTTCACAACTTGGATGTAGGGTAATAACATAGGGATACAGATCTCTTGGGCGTGATAATACGCAGTAGCAGACACTCGAATGGTTTTGGTCGTTTGATCGATCTCAGCCGTGCCTTTATCCGCTCGATAACAGGAGTTAGGGAAAGTCCCCTTAATCACCACCTCCACATTGTCGTTGGTATCAAATCCATCCGTAATTACAAACACCTTCTCTACAGGGGCTTGAATCAATGTTGGAAGGGGAACCAATGCTAATAAAGAAGAAGACAACACGCTTGTAAACGCACCAACCCCAAAATTTCGCATGGATCACCCCCAATTTTTCTTTTCGTGAAAACTTGATAGTACCGTATCAAAATCCTGGGAAAAATCAAATGGATATGTTGACGTGGTGGAATTTGTTCACGGGGGGACCACCTGCGGAGTTTCCCCAGTAAAAAAAAACTAGCGAATGTACTCTGCAACCAACTCTGGCTTCTCCATATGCACATGATGCTCACCCGGCACCAAGACCTGCACCCCATGAGGGATATCTTGAGTCCATTGCGTCGCATAGGGATACTTCGATAAAAACCCATCTTCTGCCGTAATTGCAACTGTGGGAGTTTGAAGCTTCTGCAAAAAAATCTGTGCTTGCGCTTGCGTATAAGGATGCCCAGAGGGCACCGTCAAACGGGGATCTGTGCGCCATACTACGCCTTCGCCCTCGGGACGGGTCCCGCGCTTTGCCAACCACAATGCACTGGCCAAGCTCAAACCCGACTTCTCACTTCGCGCTTGAGCGGCAGCCTCCACAGAAGCATACCAAGGACTGGTTTTCTTCTCCGGCGCCATATTTAAATAGCGCTGTGTTTGGGCATAAAGTTCTTGCTCATCCGCCAAAGCTGGAATGGTCGCCTCGATCAAAATGACCTTGCGTACCGCCTCAGGAAATAGGCTCGCATATAAGGCAGCGGTTCCGCCGCCTAAAGAATGCCCTAACAAATCAAATTCTGTCAAATTAAGTGCCTGACAAAATCCCCGCACCTGTTGCACACAAGAGAAAAGACTGTACAAACTCGAGGGCGGTAGAGGGTCCGAGTGTCCGTGCCCAAAAAAATCAATGGCCAGAATGCGAGATTCCGGCAGACACTCCGCCAATGGGGCAAAAGAGGCGCTGTTATCCAACCAACCATGGAGGGCAATGACCACTGGGCCATTTTTAGGCCCCCAGGTTTGAATGGCGGTGTGAAGGTCCAAGGATGGAATCCAATGGCGTTGAGAACGGGAGTGGGTACTCATAGGAGCTACCTTTCTTGTAGATGCCTATACAGATTTTCGCTATACCGGAATGCGTCGTTCCCTCAGATACAGAAGGGTTCCTTATGAAACAAATTGTCGTGGGCGTCTCGGGTGCAACCGGCATCGTCCTCGCGTATAAACTTGTCAATTTTCTGACCCAAACCGAAAATTATGTACATCTTGTGATGTCTCGCGCCGCATGTAAAACCGCACAGTACGAGTTGGGCGATGAATATGCAAGCCCTTCGTTATGGAAAAAGAGATTCACGCCATTTCAACAAGAACGCCTCCATTGCCATTCGATTCATGACATCGGCAGCCCCATTGCCTCCGGCACATACCCCACCGATGGCATGGTAATCGTGCCTTGCAGTGTTGCAACAGTCGGGGCTTTAGCGGCAGGACTGGCTGACAACCTCTTACGCAGAGCAGCCGACGTCACTATCAAGGAGCGCAGACCCTTGGTGCTCCTTGTTCGCGAGACCCCGCTTTCTCCCATTCATTTGGAAAATCTCCTTAAGCTCAGTCGATGCGGCGCCACCATTGCCCCCCCATTACCGGCTTGGTACCATCGGCCCCAAAGCATGGATGAAATGGAAAATCATATTGTAGGGCGTATCCTCGCCGCATTTGGCATTCCAAATACGCTAGAAAAACAGTGGGAGGGGATTTTCCCTGCCCCCGTCGTGAATTCTTTTGAAGGAAAAAGCCTCATATCGCATGCCTTATAAAAAAATCATCTGTTGACGTGCGAGTCTCTCTCCGCATATAGGCACAAGATGCTTTGGTGATGAGGAGCGCCCCATGCGAGTCAGACTCTTCCTGTTCCTCCTGTGTAGTGTAACCTCGGTAGCTCTGCTTCATGCCGCTGACCTTTCTCGGTACCAGCTAGTTCCTACATCAACACCTCTTTCGTTTCTTGCTGCATATCCCTTTGTTACACCTCCCCTTTTTACCCTCTCCCTTGCGAATCACGCTGATACACGAGAAGGCGTAAATGAAGTTCTTCCTGTCAATGGCAAGACCAAAAATGCCACCTTTCAATTGATCCTGAAAAAATTCAATGGGAGTAACTCTTGTGACCGCGAGACTCGTTCTACGTTGACTTCACATGCAAAGGAAATGGCGCATCGAGAGTATACTTTCATGAACGCTCTTTTTCAGCAATCGCCTCGACATTTTATCGAACCCATGGGTATTTACTCAGAGCGAACCCATTGGGCTCTACTCATGCATAAAGGCCCAACCTCCCTACACAGCAAGCTTTTCCCCATTCAGAGAGATATCAGCAAGATGCAACCTTTTTCGTTACCAAAAGCCCTCAGCATTGCAGAAGGATTGGCAGAAGGGTTAAAATATATGCAAAATCTGGGTCTGGTTCATGGGGACATCAAGCCAGCCAATATTCTTCTACCAGAAGACCCATCGTCTCCCTCACTTTTTATTGATTTTGGCTATATGTTTCATCCCGAACAAGAACCCGAAAAGACCGCGATATTTTGTGGGTCTCCCTACTATATGGCCCCTGAAATCCATCGCATATATAAAGAAAAAAGGAGCAAACGCGGGGTTGAAGTAGATTATTTTGCCATGGGTTGTATTCTCCATGAACTACTACATGGGCAATGCTATACTATTTCACTGCTGCTACAAAATCCTCACTATAGCAGTCATCGGATTGGTACCATAACTCTTCCTCTACTTAACAGCTATATGGTGACACCAGATCATTTTCAAAAAGACCATCGACAAAAAGCAGCCACATCGCTGTCAGACTACGATCAACTGATCTCGGATTTGACCCATTTTGATCCGCTTCAACGCCTCCATGACGCTGATGCTCTCCTCACGCGAATTCAAGATATGCGTCGAGCCCTGCTACATCAAGAGCCAGTAGAAGCAGAGATTGATATGACAGAATCTTGCTATGAACCTGGACTGGAAAAAAGCATGCTTCAATTCAGTTATGAAGAAATTACGCTTGAGGAGATGCGCCAAGCGGAAGCAGAGTCTCAGGGTCAAGACACGGAATTGGGTTTTACGATGGTAACCAAGTCAGAGGCAAAGCAAACTGCAGAATCCGTCCATGCAGGTGAGAGTTGGGGGAAGTGGTTGGCAAACTCAGTATTGGGATGGCAGTAGTAGAGGTCGAGATTATTTTCGCTGGTTTAACAAAAATTTGATCTCTCCTGTACACAGATACGCCATGCATCCATGTTGGCTTTCTCCATACAAATCCTGTGCCTGAGAGCAGCTAGCAAATACCACGCGAGAGCCTGCTTGTTTTTTCTGTGTTTTCAACCAACTGTCACAATTCTTCTCTGCCTCTTCTTTGGAAGAACTGGAGCAAAAATACTTTACCTCTTCGTTGAGCTTTTCGTTGGCAGGGCCTTCATTTTGGATTCGAATGGTATGGTTGATATTTTGATTGAGGGTCTTTTTGCTTTCCTTTTTCTCGACTTTTTCGATTTTCTCTACTTTCACCGTTTCAGTTGGTTTTTTGGGTGTCTCTGGCACTGCATCGGCCCAAAGTAAGCCGCTGCTCAGCAAGCTACTCCATACAATACCCACGATACTCTTTTTCATATTGGCTCCTTTTTTTGAGATGTCATTGGATGACGTGCTACCCCATTTTGTATGTCTATTCCTAGGATCATTTCAACTTCTTTTAGAAAAGGATACGCTCATGAAACGACACACCCCATTTTTCGCCATGGCCGCTTCAGTTGTACTCAGCAGCGCGGCAGCTACCGCAATGCCCATCCCCAAAGATCTCCAAGATCTCGCAGAGAAATGGGAGCAATTACAAAAAAAAGACGGCGCAGAGGCACGCCTTCGCTTGCAAGTATACCAGACAGGAGAAGAATCTGTTCGTCACGGTACCCTGTTATTTGACATGGAATCCGCTCGTACACGAGAGGGCGGCGGAAATATCGCCTCTAGCACCTTTGAAACCATTACAGAAGATGTACCTGCGACGTTGATCACCCGACTTTTCCCCAGCCAAGAGCCGGCGCCTGTTCTCTGTGAAGCGTTGACGTTGAAACCCTACGCGCCCAAAAAAAACGTAACGCTAACGCCGCAAGAGATAGAAAAAGCAGAGAGGCAGCATCAAACCAAGGCATGCAAAGACGCTGTGCAAGACACCCTTGCTGGCATCCTATACGGAGATCCCAAAACCTTTGTATATGAAGTACACAGCGATGTGGGAACTGAAGTCGTGGCCTATGTACAGTCCATGCTCGATGGCAATACCTATTTGCGATATCAGTTCCAAGTTCGCTGATCTGGTGATAGGGTCAAGGTTTTCTTCTTTGGGGTGGAAAGCTACCGATGAAAATCTTGATCATTACCGGCGCTAGTCGCGGCATTGGACGCGCTACTTGTGAGCGCTTTCAACAGGACCAGTGGCAGATCTACAATCTGTCTCGTACACCAAGCTCCATGGCGGGTGTGCACAATCTCGCCGTGGACTTGGAGCAGATCGAAACCCTCGCAACGGCTTGTGCGCCTCATCTGTCCACCTGGAAACGAGCCTCGCGTCTTTGTATCATTCATAACGCAGCGGGTTTTCAGGCAGATACGGTGGAAACCATGGCACAGGCCATCATGCATACCCTGTTTCAAATCAACATTTGTGCCGCCGTCGCTCTCAACCAACTGGTACTCCCCTTTGCACCTCGGGGGTCTTCCATTTTGTATGTAGGATCTACCCTTTCTGAACAAGGCTCTTCTGGAGCAGCGACCTATATCACCTTAAAACACGCTGTGGTGGGATTGATGCGCGCTACGTGTCAGGATCTTGCGGGCCGCGGCGTTCATACTGCATGTATTTGCCCCGGTTTTACGGATACAGAAATGCTACAATCCCGGCTAGGACCAGATCCTTCTGTACGAGCCAATATTGGGGCTCGAATGTCGGGGGGACGTCTGATTGCACCAGCTGAGATAGCAGAATTCTTCTTTTTTGCTGCGTGCAATCCCGCTATCGATGGCGCTGTGGTGCATGCCAATTTGGGTCAAATTCAAAAGTAAAGTAAAAATCATGGACTGCATCCAACTGCAACAAACAGTAGAAAAAATCAAAACCTGGGCCTTGGAAGTAGGCGAGCTACAGATGAAGCTGTTTCGCAATGCTGCCCTTGATGTTTCCATCAAAGGCGGTGATGTAGCGGATTTGGTAACCGAGGCTGACTACCAATCCGAACAGTTTTGGATAGAAAAGCTCACAGAGGCATTTCCCACCCATTCAATCCTAGCCGAAGAATCTGGCATGCGCATGCAACCGGATTCTGAGTATCTTTGGTCCTTGGATCCCATCGACGGCACTGTAAACTATGCCTATGGCCTCCCTGTTTTTTGTACCTCTATTGCCCTCAAAAAAGGCAATGAACTCTTGCTGGGCGTAATCAATGCGCCCTATTTGCGAGAGCTGTATTGGGCCACTGCGCACAGCCCCGCCTATTGCAACGGACAAGAGTTGCATGTATCTCTGCCGATGCCCCTACCGGAAGCCCTTCTCTCTACGGGGCTTCCCTATCGACGAGATGAACAGTTTCGCAAATCCTTGCATCACTTTGTTGAGCTCAGCTCACAAGCCCGCGGAATACGCCGGATGGGTTCCGCCGCTTATGATCTAAGCTGCGTAGCCGCAGGTAGGCTAGACGGATACTGGGAGTTTGATCTAAACCCTTGGGACATCGATGCCGGCATTTTGTTGGTACAACGAGCAGGGGGTCAGGTCGTAACCACTACACAGGAGGGGCGTATTTCCCTCATTGCAGCACACCCTAGCTTGGTGGCGCAGCTACAACAGACGCTACAGTTTGAGTAAATTCTAGATCGCATGTGGGAGATCCCCGACGGCCTTCGGTCTGGGGATGACGGAAATACAAGAAGAAATCCCAACACTCCCTTGGGGAGCTGAGGATGACGAATACCCTGATGAGGAGATTTGGTTATGGTGCGCTTCTGTTTCATTTTTTCGTACATGCTGTTGACTGTTGGCTCCCGACTGGGGATGGGGATCCCCAACTTTAGCCCGCTTTTGGCTTTTTCCCTCTTCGCGGGTGCCTATATCCCAAATCGCTATGTAGCCCACTTCTTGCCACTGGGGATTTTATTCGGTACAGATCTCTACCTCGGGATCCATAGCACCATGTTTTTCACCTACTTCTCCGTATTCTTACTTTCTATCGGCGGTAGCTGGATGACCCATGCTAGCAAAATTCCGAGCTGGAAAGGCCTCACATGGAGCGCTATTAGTGGAAGTGTACTCTTTTTTGGTATCACCAATTTTGGCGTATGGGCCATGACATCGTTATATCCCCATACATGGAGTGGCCTACTGGCTTGTTATGAAGCCGGTAGCCCGTTCTACCGAGCCACACTCACAAGTACCGTCCTCTTCTCCTACCTCTTCTTTTTCGGGTATGCTAAAGGAGTAGCATGGGCACAAGACAGTCGTAGAGGGAGCGCGATGGTCTCCCGGTAGAGGGAGGTTGTATGAGCGAGTTAATGAATACCAATGTGAGTTTTATCTCAGCCGAAGCAAAGATTCGCGAAGGCGTCGAACTCATGGCCAAGCAGGAGATCAGCAGCGTGCTGGTCACCAATGCTGAAAATCTTGTGGTCGGCATTCTCACCGAAAAAGATATCGTTCGGAAAATTACCTTACTGGATGTGGCGGATAAGCTGGAACGGGGTGTCGGCACCATCATGACCCGCCCCATCCACTTCGTGCATATCGAGAATCTTAATAAGGAAATTATTCACCTGCATCTTCAACATCGATCGCGCCACTTCCCCGTTCTTTCTGCAGAGCCGCCCCTACGGAAAAACGTAATCGGGATCATCTCTGTCACCGACTTTCTTCGACAGTTCATTCTCCCTACCAGCGAAAAACCCAGCCATGCCCCCTTTTTGCCTACGCCTCTGCTCGGGATTCTGACCGCCACAGAAAAACTGGCCCAAAGTTATTTTTCCACATTTACTCAGCTGGGATTTCAAACAGAATTTATCGAAGATTTTCATAAAGCCTATACAAAATATGCGGAAGCCAAAAAATTTCCTCCGATCCTCTTCGATCTGGATGGATTTCGGGAAGAAGATCTCAAACAACTCATCCCGGTGACCCGAAAATACCGAGGCCCTCTGATCCTGACGACCTCAAACCCAGCTTTCAGCCGTTCCTATAGCCAACACATCCACTCAGAGCAGCAAATCATTGCGCTCAAACCCTTGGATATGGCCTATCTACATTGGCTGTTGACGATCAAGTGGATTTCGTAAAAAATTTTTACATGATGCTACGATCACGAGCTGATAAGAAAATGTGGTGGGCCCACCAGGACTTGAACCTGGGACCTTGGAGTTATGAGCACCCTGCTCTAACCAGCTGAGCTATGAGCCCACCTCGAAGGAAGACGCCTATTTTGCCATGCGCATCGACATTCGGCAAGTCCCTGCCTTCATTATGCAAGTGGCGGAAATACCGAACCAGAAAAATCAGGGTGCCATGCCCCATCTCGCGCAGAAGAGAAAGATAAACTTCGCCGCATAACACTTTTCACCCTGAATCGCAATTGGATGCTGACGTTTGCTAAAATTGTGGTACAGTGTTTCTTCCACTTTAGAGCCATCCACTTATATAAGGAGAAATTAGAATGGTCTCAAGAATCGCACGCGTATTGTTGGTATCTGCTGTTGCTTTCACCGGTGTTGCACTCGCTGAAGGCGAAGTAAAGTCAACAACAGAAGAGACTCCAGTAGCTCCAGCTACTACTCCAGCTCCTGAAGCAGCTCCAGCTCCTGAAGCAGCTCCAGCACACTAATCTGTGCCCACCGTTCGAGGGCAACCTCGAATGTGTTTCTTTCTCTACAGAGTCTCTATTTTTTGAGGGTTTTTAGAGAGCGGAACATTGGTTCCACAACGCACGTCTTTGTCCTCTTCCCCATGTTTCAATTGAGTCTATTGCCATTTGCATTTCAGGATGATCTTGAATCCAGTTTGCTTGCTGTATATCGGATTCACAGGGGGCCTCTGTAACGGATCCGTTTAAGTACGGCCCAAATTTTTCCTTCAAACACTGAAACCGTGCTTCATGAGATAAGGCTTCCACTGCCCTCCAATTTTTGGAGCGAAAATGCACCCGATTGTGTTGCAGATATTCTAGTTGGGCTAAGTTTTGATAGGCGACCCCACCTGGAATGGGAACTCCCATATAGAAGGCTGATTCTTTTGCCCCAGCTTTCGGAGTTGCCTCTGTCCAAATACCCCCTTGTAAATAGCGCACCATCAACCCAGTTATACCCGTGCGATGTATCCCCGCTTTGCAGTGAAACAACACCGGTTGATCCGATGTTAAAATTTCTTCTAGTACTTGATACATAGCAGCGTGTCCACCCGTACGATACACTGATCCGCCATTTCCATCTGGAAAATGCGCTGTTTCAGGCGATGCAACCAATGGGTTCTCTCCATCTAGAAATACGTTTTGATTCCCCCCATGGACAAAGTTAAAAGCCAACTCTGGATCGCCTTGCTGGCTTCTGTCCGCGGCTACCATCTCCTCTTTGGCAAAAGGCCCACAAAGAAAGGGAGCCGAAGCGCCAAAAAATCGACAGCTATGCAGTAGAAAAAAATCCCCTTGTTCCAGTAAATACTTGGACACACTGGTCGTACGATAATAGAGTTGAGATGCACTGGGCACACCGTACCCATAATCATTCATGTACACGATCTTATGGGGAAAGTGCATTTGTTCTGCGTGCACATGCTCTCGAAGGATCTTTAACCCTCGATTTCCCAATCCACTGGAGCGGCTAATTTCGTAGTAGGGGTTGTGTATCACTACACCGTAATTTATCTTTACATGGGCTTTACAAGAAGCTGAGGTCGTATCTTTATGGAAAAGCCCTTTTCCCCATAGAGGGGCTCCGCTACAAAAAACGAGCAACATCCATACAGGCAATGGACTACGGTTCATGAGAGGTCCCTTTCCGATAGGCAAACTACCCAGAGATCGTTATATATGAAAGGATTGGATCTCTAAGATCTACCTGAAAAATATATGTAATAAAACCAACATATTATAGGCATACAAATGCAAACCATTTCACTAGAAACTCTCCACAGCCGGCTTGATTCCTTGGGTCCCAAAGAAAAAATTCTGGATGTGCGCACCCAAGAAGAATATATGCACGGTCACATTCCCGGCAGTTTGCACGTACCGTTGGGAGAATTGCTACAGCACGTAGATGAATTGCGCGCCTATGATCAACTTTATATTCATTGCATGCATGGTGTACGCGCGCAAAAAGCCTACCAATTGCTTACGCAAAGCGGACTTGAAAACGTATGTGTATTGGCTGAATGTGGATTTTATGAATGGACAATGCGAGGCTATCCGACGACCTAAGAGGCTGTCTGAAATCAGTCTGCAGCACCCTCAATATTAAAATTTCCCCTCCCTCCAGCTGACCTCTCCATCTTGAGAAGCACAGATCACCTCTGAACCATCTGGCTTAGAGGAAGACAGCGCCGTAATCCAACTTTTATGCTATGCCCTTTAGGGTACGCACGTGATCCCCCAGTAAATAATAAGGCTCCAATAAAAAAGAGTGTATCGTGCCGATTTTACGAAAAAATAAAAACTTTGCTTTTGCCCCTCTACTCATATAAAATTCCGCCCTTATCTATAAAATATCCACGGGCAAGGGGTCTCTCATGCGTATTTCAGAAACCCAGTTACGAAAAGCGTACGATACGGGTGTACGCCATATTCCCCGGGAAACCCGCCTTCGATTCCCGATTGCATTACCTACTGTCTCTTTGCGCGATCTATTGGCGCAACCCAATGCCAAAGCTAAGATTCGGGCTATTCCACCCCAGCAGCTCTATTTTTCCCTCAAAGAAGAAGGGATTGCGGATTGCCTTGAGGTCTTGCCGCTCATCAGCCAAGCCCAATTCACTCGGATCTGTGACTACGATACCTGGCAAGACGAAAAGCTCTCTTTGCGCCAGCTCTTCTACTGGCTCCAGCACTGTGAAATGGCAAAACACGGGGATAACTTCCGCAGATTTCGGAAGTTAGAGGAAGAGTACCAACTGGCGGCTCTGATCCCTTGCATCCGCATTTTCGATCAAGACGAGTATGAAAAGCTGAGCGACTCTGAGCAGGATCAACTCCACGGTCTTCCGGGCAATGCCTTCTACTACGCCATCGAGTGCGAAGATCCGGATGTCTATGAGGGAGTTCAGTCTCTGATCGCCTCTGGGATGGAGCAGGATATGAACTACCTGATTTCCTTGCTTACCCACGCAGCCTATATGCCCCCTCTGGAGTCGGAGCTCCTGCTGTCTCAGTTTCGCCGCGCCAGACTGGAAGAAGATGGATTCGTAACGGAAGAAGAAAGCCAAGCCCTCTTTCAGCCTTTGTCTGTGGCCACCTACGCCAAAAAATGGCAGGTCGTCCCGGACTCACAGACGGTTCAAGCTCTAGCTTTACCAGAAGACGCCTGGTTCTTGGAGGAAGTCTTACGGGTAGGCAAAGAAACCTGGACCCCCGAGGCCTATGCCAGCATCATGCAAAGCTTCTTGTACCTCAGCAATGCCGCCCTGGTGGCCTGCCAAGTACCGCTAGAAGATCGTAAAGCCCTGGAACAGGTCTTTGCCTATGTACAAGGTTGGGTCAACCTGGGGCTGGAATTCCTCTCGCAGGGCCAACGAGACCGAGGCGCGCACATTCTGGCAGAAGAAAGCCCCCGCACCCTCTTCCGCTTGGGATTTTCCATCCTGCGCACCTTGCAAGAGCCCGTGGTCGAGCACATGAAGCGCAATGCCAGTTTTGAACTTTTCTCTAAATACTGGCGCCTGCAAAAGTACGGCCTGCTCCTACGAGAACTGGATCTCCACCAAGAACGCCTGGGATTTCTTCCAACGGAGTTTCTCAAGGGCCTCTTTAACCGATTTCCCATGGTGGCACAGCCAGCCACGGAAGAAGGACGTATTTTCTTTGAACCTGTATGCAGCCTAAAAAGTTGGCTACAACTGCACCAATTGGTACAGACATTCTTGCCCCAACCTGGAGCCCCCCTATGACCACAACTGTCACCACTGCTCTCACACCGGCAGAATGCACAGATCTAGCAAAGATCATGACCCTTAAATACGGAGCGCACCTGAAAGACCGAGTCTTTTCCATGGAGGCGCAGGTAGAAAAAGCCGGCGTTATGATCACCGTTACCTTAGCGTCTCCAAATGGACGCTTTCACTATCCAGTAGAAGCCCGCATGGAGACTACCATCCAAGATCTCACGCCGAGAGAGGCTTGTACGTTCCTCCTAGATTATGTGGACGGATACTTTGAAGAGTATTTACAAGAAGAGATCCTCTTGCCCATCGAGTGGAAAGAGTATGACTACGAAGGTCGCTCCTTGCAAATTCGGGGGCAAATCTTAAACCTGGAATTGGAGCGGGCAGCGGATGCCCTACTGAAAGGCACAGACGTATGAACGCAGCAGATATCGAAGGCAAACTTAAAGCCCAGTTTCCCGATGCCCAGGTAAAAGTCACAGACCTCACAGGCGGGGGAGATCACTGGCAAGTGGAGGTCACGACAGCTGCTTTTCAAGGCAAGCCCCTCGTGATCCAACACCAGCTTGTATACAAAGCACTAGGGGATTGGATGCAAGGTCCGATTCATGCACTCGCACTCACAACCCGAGCATTGTAGAGGGTAGAAACGTATTACTGGCTTTGCTTCTCTGCTGAAGAAATGGGAGCAGAGGATGCAGGAGCATCGCTAAGGCTGACAGATGTAGAGCGCCACGCAACGTAAGGAGGCATATCTATAAAAAATACTGCCGAGTAGCAATGCAGTAAAAAATCTCAGATAAAACCCAGCAGCCTATTATCGAATATAAATCGGCGCCCACATTTGCATAGATTGTTGCTGCCAGTGGGACAAATAAGCCTGCAACCGCTCCATCTCTCGCAACACCACCGGCTGGAAACCAGATTGAATCTGAGACTGCACCTTAGAGAAAGGAAAACAGTCTCCGAGAGAGGGGGCTTTTTGCAAGCAGGCTTGCAAACTATCGTATGTGGGGTGCCAGCGGTACAATGGCCCAGGAGACGCTGAGGTAAAGCCAGCTAGTTTTTGGGTTCGCTTCACCGCCTCCGCAAATCCCCCCAACTCATCGACCAAGCCCACAGCCTTGGCACCAGCCCCCGACCATACATAGCCTTGTGCCACCGCATGCACCTGAGCTGAGGTCCACTTCCGGTTCTGTGCCACCCGAGCCAGAAACGCCGTATATACACCCTCTACAGAATGTTGCGCGCTTTGGTAGGCAGCTGGACTCATCTTCGCCCCGGTATACCAAAAGGCTGGATCAGTTGCTTCTCCCAAGCGAGGAAAACTCAACCCATACTTGGCCTCGAAGCCACCAAAGGAAGGGCGGATCATGAAAACCCCGATGGAACCAGTCAGTGTAGCGGGATGGGCCATAATATGGGTAGCGCCACTGGCGATGTAGTACCCCCCAGAAGCAGCCATGGCCCCCATGGAGACCACCACAGGTTTCTCCTTGGCTACCTGGGCAACCTCACGCCACATTAGATCCGCTGCACTGGAATCCCCGCCGGGAGAGGAGATGAACAGCAGCACCGCTTTGATTTTTTTCTCTTCTCTCGCCCACTTCAACGGCTCTGCAAGATCCTCTGGCGTCAACGTATCTTCTTGGGCACGACCATGCCCCATCCGAATTTGTCCCACTGCTTCAATGTAGGCAATGCCGGGTTCTGTAGCATGAGCCTCTCCGTATAGAGGCGCGGCATCGGGTAGACCTTCATAGTCAGAAAAAGCCAGCCAGGTAGCTTTTGTTGCAGAGAGGGCTGCCTCTTTTCCTTCTTCAAAGTACTGTAGCGTATCAATCATGCCTTGTTCACGAGCCTCGGGGGCGCTAAAGAGCGTTTGCTTTACCCACTTCTGCATCTGGGCTGTGGTCTTATGACGCCCCTGCCCCACAGCCAGCATCCATTGTTGACGCAGTTCGGTCTCCAATTTTTCATACATCTGCCGCGCCTCTGGGCTCATGGCATTGGAGATCAGCGGTTCCACAGCAGATTTATATTTGCCTACACGCACGATTTCGATCTCCACCCCCAACTTGTGCAAGGCTTCCCCGAAATACATGGGTTGAAAGGCGGGTTCCCCCACCTGCGCTTCACCCAAGGGTGGCATCGCAAGAGAGGTTGCAGCAGACCCAAGATACAGAGATTTGTCCGAGAGGTGGTAGGACCAGAAAATCAAGGGTTTTTTTGTGGCAGTAAATCGCAAAAACGCACTACGCAAGGTCTCGAGGACAGGGTAACTCCCCTCGATGGATCCGTTTTCCACAAAGAGCCCTACAATGCGAGGGTCCTGTGCTGCCATATCGATCTGATGTTGCAATGCCAAGACATCCGGACCGTACTTTTTCCCCGTTGCCTGAGAAACTATATCCTGCCAAAAGCCCAAGTCTTCACTTTTTTCCTGTAGGAGACCCTCTAATTTAAGATGCAACACCACCTTGGCATCAGAGGCCAGGGGTGGGTGATGGCCCGTGGTGGACTTTCCTTTTGCCAGCATGTAAAAAAGCGCCCCGACCAGAACGGTGGTAAGAATCCCCACGGTAAAAAAGTAACCGCGGATCAGGGCAAATAGGCGACTGGCCCATCTCAGAAAGAAAGGACGAGTGTCGGTATACATGGGGTATTTCCTTGTTGGTGATATTTTTTTTACTGGAGACTTTTTTACTCGGGAAACTCCGCAGGTGGTTCCCGAGTAAAATCACAAAAAATATTATTCTACCTGCATCGCAAGTGTCGGTACGGACATGACATCCGTACCTGCATCCTCATCCCGCAGCACGGTGGATTTCCAACTCACTTGTATCAGAAAGGCAAAGTCTTGTCCCTTGGACACCGTAAAGGGTTTTGTATACAAGATATCGGTTGAAGGCAATGTTATGGCAGAATCGGCATTATACCGACTCACACCCTTAACCGCGGGAGAAAAAACCACTCGGCTACCAATAAACGTCTTGTTCTCTGTTGTAGCAGATAAAGCGGCCTCATAGATGATTAATGGTTTGGACCCAATGATGACCTTGACTGGAGCAGGAAGGGGTAGCTCTATTTCTTCTTCATTTGTAATCAGCACCACTTTTTCCAGCTCATAGGTTTGAGAAATGGGGCTGGCATTTCCCGCCGCACCCGGGGGTGTTATTTCAATACCGATCATTTTCACGCGCAACATAGGGGTCACACTGGCGGCCACGGAACAACCCATCAAGAGTTGTGCTATGATAAAAGGGAGAAATCCGCTGATTGTCATGGGAGACCGCCTATCTTGGGGGCGTGTATCCCTATTATAGTACATGGAGCCGTATGTGTAGGAAAAATATTGGGATTCTTGCCCTACTTCTTTTGTGTCAGTGCAAAACCACCCGCCAGGTAAGCCTGCCATCTGCACCTTCCAGGCTGGATTTTTCTGGGTATACCCAACAGGGGGCTACCACCTACTGTGAGCAGTCGACGACACCGGATAAGTGTACCTTTACCCCGGCGCAGGAGAAATTTGCCCAGGACTGCAAAGAAGCAAAGCACTGTACGCTAGAAAATGTTTGTCAACCTGCGGGATTGATGTTGATCACTTGCAAGGATTGTACTTACCTTTGTAGCGGTAATCCTTCTGCGCACTAACCGCTATTGATTTTCCTCTCTTCCATACTCGTAGAAAATTTCTACGGTATAGGGCACTACCCGTATATGATCCAGGTGATGTTGCCTCAATATGTCACGAACATCCTCTAAAGCACCCCTAGGCAATGAAGCGCTATAGTGCGTGCAAGTAGGATTTGTAGCCAAAGATTTACTCACCCTAAATGAAACGGGAAAGTGAACGACTTGGCCCTAAAGGGCCAGAGCCTCTGGGCATAACGCAAAGTCAAATTTGGGGATAAGTAAGAAGCGAAATCGCTAGGATCAATGGGAGTGACATCTTGAGGAAGAGATAAACAGCTGGAAAATGGCACATGGATCATTCTTGATAGGCTGGAGTAACTCCAGCCTATCAAGAAAACACCTGCAACCCAAAAATCCCCAACCCAATGAGGGCTGTCAGAACCAGAAGGGGCTTACCCCCTGCCACCCGATACGGCCCAACCCGATGCTGATGATACCGCCCCCTCCAGACCATCATGGGCGGCAAGACCAAAAACAACAGCACACATCCGATGCCCCCTGCATAGCCAAGCGCCGTAAAAAATGCTTTTGGATACACCCACGCAAAGAAAAAAGGCGGGGTAAAAATCAATACACATAGCAACCACCGACCCATGCCTTTTTTCGGGATTGAGGTGGTATCCGCAAGAAAATCAAAAAGTCCCAGGACCACTCCCAAAAAGGAAGTCATAATCGCACAGAAGGAAAACGCATCACTAAAAACCGTAATGCGAGGGTTCTGCATCCAATTTTGCAACGCATGCGTCGCTGGCTCTCCCAAGGTCAAGGCCTCTTGAATCCCAGCAGGCCCCATTAGAGGTAAAATTCCCAGCACCAACCACTCCCATACAATATACAACAGTAAGGGAATCAATCCCCCCAACAACACCACCCACCTGAGCTGAAACACATTGCGTTTCAGGTAGGAAACCAGGCTGGGGATCACATTTTGAAAGGTAAAAGACGTGATGATCACCGGCACTCCGACCAAGCAATGCCGCCATTCCACATGAGACAAATTTTCTCCCTTCACAAAGGGAGCGCCTGTGTACACGAGTAAAAAATAGCTCACACAAATACCCATGACCAATGCCAAGTTGGCAACTGCAATGGTTTGCGTCCCCAAATACACAGTAGGGATCAAAAGACAAAGCCCGAGTACAATCCCTTGAAAATCGGTAATCTGCAAGCCAGCCATACTATGAAGAATGCTCACTAACACCGAAGCACTGCCTGCCAGATATGCTACCAACACCGAGTAAAATAGAAAAAGGTACACCAAAAGAGAGAAATACCGAGCCCACGTTCCCAATGTACTTTGTGCCATGGAGACCAAGTTTGCCTCCTCCGGCATCCAGAGTATGACCTCAAGAAGCAAGAGACCTGCATAGGTCATAACGATCCACGAAAGAATATAGACCCATAGCGTAGGAACAAATCCCGCAAGACCAGTCAAAATGGGCAAAGCCAACATCCCAGCCCCAATGGTGGTACCTGCAGCGAGCATCAAGGCGCCGATAAATTTCATAGTTAGTCTTCCTATAACGTCAATGCCAGCTTGAAACCTTGTTCGATCGCAAACTTGGCGTCCAACTCCAAGGCTTTGTAGGCGCCTCCAATCACATGGGTCACCAAGCCCAAGCTCTCCAATGGTACTTGCAACGGGTTATACGGCATTTGTCCCGCGCATACCACGATATGGTCCACAGCCAACAACTGGGGCACGCCCTTGTGCACAATTCGAAGCCCTTGTGCTTCTACCCCTTCATAGACCACTTGGTCCAGCATCTTCACCCCATGGTGCTTCAAACTGGTGCGATGAATCCAGCCCGTGGTTTTCCCCAGCTTGGCTCCTAGTTTGCCTTGGGTCCGTTGCAACAAATAAATCGTACGCGGAGAGGCCGAGACGGCTGCCGGCACCAAGCCCCCTCGATGTTCCAACGCCCGGTCAATACCCCATTCAGCACAAAAATCTGCTGGCGTCTGAGCCGATGGTGTCCGACGAGACAGAAACTCGGCCACATCAAATCCAATCCCCCCGGCACCAATAATCGCAACAGAATCACCCACTTCGACCTTGCCTTGCAAGACCTCCAGATACGACACCACCTGGGGGAGTTGAATCCCTGGAATTTGCAACGGGCGCGGTTTGATCCCCGTGGCGAGTACCACGGCATCAAATCCATGCCCCTGCAAATCCGAAGCTTCTACGCGTTGCTGCAACCGCACGGTCACCCCATGCTTGGCTAATTGCACCCGGTAATAGCGCAAGGTTTCAAAAAACTCCTCTTTCCCTGGGATTTTCTTTGCAAGGTTGAATTGTCCCCCAATCTCCCTCGCTTCATCAAACAAGGTCACCACATGTCCGCGTTCTGCCGCAGCCAAACTACAAGCCATCCCAGCCGGTCCAGCACCCACCACTGCGATTTTTTTCGGCACGCGAACGGGAATCAAGCGATATTCTGTCTCATGACAAGCCCGAGGATTCACCAAGCAAGACACTTGTTTACCCTGAAACACATGATCTAGACACGCTTGGTTACAGCCGATACACGTATTGATTTCATTCGAGAGGCCTTTACGGGCTTTCTGTACAAAAGCTGCATCTGCCAGCAACGGCCTGGCCATAGACACCATGTCACACATGCCATCTGCCAACAATTGCTCTGCCACCTCCGGTGTATTGATTCGGTTGGTGGTGATCAAGGGCACACGCAAGTGGGATTTCATCTTTTGCGTCACAAACGCAAAGTTCGCACGCGGTACTTTTGTAGCAATGGTGGGTACGCGCGCCTCATGCCACCCAATTCCAGTATTGATGAGAGAAATTCCGGCTGCCTCGATCTGTTTGCCCAGCTCGACGTTCTCCTCCCAGCTACTCCCCCCGGATACGAGATCCAGCATCGAGAGGCGATAGATAAGGATGAAGTTGGGACCCACTTTTTCGCGGGTTTGCCGCACGATCTCCACAGGAAACCGAATACGGTTGGCAAAAGTCCCCCCCCACTCGTCGGTTCGCTGGTTGGTACGAGACGCAATGAATTGATTGATGAGGTACCCTTCAGATCCCATGATTTCCACGCCGTCGTAGCCAGCTTCCTGGGCCAAGGCCGCACATCGTACGAAATCCTGAATGGTTTTGCGCACCATGAACCCAGGCAAGGCCCAAGGCGTAAAGGGGGCGATGGGCGATTTTTTCCGCGACGGCGCCACAGCCAAAGGATGATACCCATATCGGCCTGTATGGAGAATTTGCATGGCAATTTTGCCCCCATTGGCATGCACCCGATCTGTAACCAATCGATGATGGGTGAGCTGCTTGCGACAGGTTAACTTGGCAGCAAAAGGGGAAACCCAACCAAAAATATCAGGAGCAATGCCTCCAGTTACGATAAGCCCCACCTCCCCTG
>CANIBL010000038.1 GCA_947466225.1 Deltaproteobacteria bacterium | reverse complement strand
GATGAAAAACTCGGTGCAGACTTGGGTTCTTATATTGAAGACATTGCGGAAACAGTGCGGCTGCAAATTCATGAGCGAATTGCACTGCTGACGCCGTGGTTTTTTACGAGCATGCCAGATATCTACTACCAAACGACGCCTCGCACAGAAAAAGTGCAACACCTCTCCAGCATCCTCACTGGGCATATTTTTGAAACCAAACAAACAGTAGAATTGTGGGATTCAGAGCAAACGAAAGTTACTTATATCGGCCCCGGGACTGAGCCTGGTATTTTGTTGCATGTGGCAAACAAATTGGCTCTTAAAGAAATCAAAATGGGAGCGTTGTATTTTTCTACCGATAAAAAACTTTTTTTAGCCAATTTTTGGGGGGAAAACTACAAAACCGTGGATCAAAGAAACTCTCATGTGCAGAGTAAAATGGCAGAAGCAAAAGATCTATTGTGCAAAGAATATCCAAAACTGACAGAGGAGGTTGCGCAATATTTTCAGCATTTGGATCATGATTTTGTTACGTATGCAACCCCTTCTCGCATTCAATCGATCTTTCGCATGTGCCGGCATATGATGACGCATGAAGGGGCGCATACATTTTTGGAAATCGACAATGCCTCTTCAACAGCACAGCTGATGTTGGGATTAAAAGGCATTCGAATGACAGAGGTCTTGGAGAACATTTTCCATTTGTTTCCGCAATATGGCGTGGAGTTACAGCGTTCTTTTATGGTGCGATTTCAGGATGGATATCCTGAGCCTATCAATGTAATGAATTTCACTTTGCATAGTCAAGAATTATGCAGCGCAACGGAGTCTAGTCTTTCATTGCGTCGACTCATTAAATCGTTGCGTACATTGGCCTGGGTAGATTCTGATGGATATGCGCAGTTGACGCAACTACCGTATCAATTTTCGATTAACGCTGCAAATCTGATTCGGTCTATCGCCTCTTGGGTGCATATTTTATTAGGTAAAGTGAATACATACTATTACTCTGATCACAAAATTGAAGCGACATTTTTACAAAATATCCCTTGCACAGAGTCATTGGTTTTCTTGTTTCGATGTAAATTTGATCCGCTTTATGAGGAAGAGCGTCAAAATGAAGGATATGAGAAGCAGCGTGTTCTGGTGCTGCAAAAAGTCGAGAAAATTCTCGATCCGGTAGAGAAGCGAATTTTCCAAGAGGGCGTGAATTTTCTCGATCATCTTCTCAAAACCAATTATTTTCTTCCGACAAAAACCGGGTTGGCTTTTCGGCTAGACCCCAGTGTTCTCGATACCACCTACTACCCCGATCGACCCTTTGGTATTTTCTTTATTACTGGTCGTGATTATCGCTTTTTCCACATCCGCTGGAAGGATGTGGCCAGAGGTGGCTTGCGTGTGGTGATGCCAAAAAGTTTGGTGGAGCATGGGTATGCGATTGCAGGATTGTTTGATGAAGTGTATGGGCTCAGTCAAGCCCAGCAAATGAAAAACAAAGACATTCCAGAGGGGGGATCTAAAGGGGTATTGGTACTGAAACCAGAAGGGAATAAAGCTCGTGCTGTGCGAGGGGCTATTAATGCATTATTGGATCTTTTGGTGCCGGAAGATGAGGCGCACGAAGGTAAGTCAGGATTGATCAGTTACTATCGAGAAGAAGAAATTCTCTTTTTGGGGCCCGATGAAAATATGACCAATGATTTGATCGTTTGGGTGCCAGAGCAAGCTCAGCGAAGAAATTATCGCTATGCCAAAGCATTCATGTCCTCCAAACCGGGGGATGGCATCAATCACAAAAAATATGGGGTTACTTCAGAGGGGCTTAATGTATTTGTAGAGTACATGCTGCAATACTTGGGGATAGAGCCGCGTAAAAATACCTTTACTGTCAAGATGACAGGTGGCCCTGATGGAGATGTAGCCGGAAATGAGCTTCACATTCTCCACCGAGAATATGGGGAGAAGGCAAGGATTGTGGCAATATCTGATGGAATGGGGGCGGCGTTTGATCCAAACGGATTGGATTGGCAGGAGTTGCTTGCCTTGGTGCAAGAGGAAAAATCTATCGCCCATTTTCGACAAAGTAAGTTAAGCGCTGCTGCTGGGGCTTTTGTTATTCCAGCAGATACGCCAGATCGGATTCAGCTACGCAATCGGTTACATGCGACCGTAGATGCGGATCTTTTTATCCCAGCTGGAGGTAGGCCCTATACCGTGAACGATCAAAATTGGTCAGAATTTCTGGTGGAAGGTCGACCCACGTGCAGAGCCATTGTGGAGGGGGCCAATATTTTCTTTACCACCCATGCGCGGGAAAAATTACAAGAGCACGGGATTCTCATTGTGAAGGACTCCAGCGCAAACAAAACGGGGGTGATCTGTTCTTCTTTTGAAATTATCGCTTCGTTGCTTTTAAGCAGTGAAGAGTTTTATGCGATCAAAGATCGATATATTGCGCAGGTGCTGGATCGCTTGCGGGAGAAAGCGGCGTTGGAAGCCAACTTGCTTTTTGCTGAGTACAAGCTGAGCGGGGGACGAAAAACTTTGGTTCAGCTCTCTAAGGAAATTTCTCAAGAAATCAATCAAGTAACTGACGTATTGCTGGAAGCCTTCACCAAGGAGCGAGAAAAGCTCTTACAAGAAGAGCTTTTTCGGCGAATCCTTCTGTTACATTGCCCGCCTGTCTTGCGAGAGCTGTATGAGGCTCGAATTTTTACCTTGCCGCATTCCCATATCGTAGCAATTTTGGCGGCTTGCATTGCTAGCTATATTGTGTACCGAGAGGGACTGGGATGGTTGGATAGCATTGATGAAAGGGATCAGTATGAAACGGTTCTTACTTATATGCAACGGGATCGGTTTGCCGATCAACTCATCCAGCAGGTAGAGGATTCTACGTTGGGTAATCGAGAGGAGATTGTGGCAATTTTGCGCAAAAGTGCAGCAAAAGATTTGACGTTGTTTGCTTTGCATTCTTGATTTCTTTTTTCAGTGGCGAACCACCTGCAGATTTTCCTCAGACCCCTCCTTGCCAAAAACCACTCCCATACGACCTAAAAAAGAAAAAACTTTCCCTTTCTCCCCATCTCTGACTACACTCATTCTATAGTCCCCCATATAAAAAGGACCTCATCATGGTAACGCCCTTCTTGAAGGTACGAGAAGAAGAACCTCCCAGCCGTTTGGCCTATGAAAACCGTTTTACCTCCGGTTCTCAAACGCCTCCGTTGGCTCATTTGGATGGCAATGCCCATCGCAGTTTTGAGGAGGGGGCGTTTTGGCAAATCCTCCCAAGCTATGAAAAACTTTCAGCTGACGAGTTTCTATCTTATCGATTTCAAATCAAGAACACGCTGTCCAATAGTACTCCCATTGCCACCCAAAAATTGCTTGCCTTTGTCTCAGAACATGCGGGAGAGACCTTTGCACAAGATGTGGCTGCAGGCCTCCGACAAGCCCCGATGACGGTACAAATTACTCCGTACACCTTATCTCGTATGGATTGGGGAAATCCATATACATGCCCCATTCGAACACAATTTCTACCCCTTGGCTCTCGGTTGCATGTAGACCATCCCATGTTGACGCTAGATTCTTTGGGAGAAAAAGCAGATTCTCCGGTGCCGGGTTTGGTGCATCGTTACTATGATCGGGTCCTCTTCTTGCCCCAATCCACCTGTCCGGTATATTGCCGGTTTTGCACGCGAAGTTATGCCATTGGGCAAGATACCCAACAGGTGGTGAAGTATAAGCTAGAAGCCACCCCGGCTGCGTGGAAAAAGGCATTTGAGTACATTGCCTCTCATCCTACGGTAGAAGACGTGGTGTTGAGTGGAGGAGATTTTTACAATGTGGCACCACCTCATGTGCAATACATTGGGGAAGCCCTTCTCAATATTGAACATGTGAAACGCATTCGCATTGCAACCAAGGGGCTTGCCGTGAACCCCTCTCGCATTATGTATGATCCAGCTTGGACTCAAGCGGTGTTAAACGTAGCCAATCAAGCGCGCAGCCGGTTTAAGCAAGTGTTTATCCATACCCATATTAATTCTCCCCAAGAGATCACATGGGTTACGCGGGATGCCTTGCGGGCGTTTGCAGAAAATGGGGTGGTGGTACGCAATCAATCCGTCTTGTTGCGTGGGGTGAATGATACTCTCGAGAAAATGTCGCTCTTGGTTAAGCGCCTCAGTGCCATTAGCATTCAGCCCTATTATGTGTACCAGCATGACTTGGTGCAAGGGGTGGAGGATTTGCGTACCTCCTTGGCTACGACGTTACAGCTGGAAAAGGAGTTGCGGGGCATTACGGCTGGGTTTAATACGCCGACTTTCGTTGTTGATGCACCTGGAGGTGGTGGAAAACGCGTGGCATGGTCCTACGATTACTATGATCGCACGACGGGGATTAGCATTTTTAGTGCGCCGAGCGTAAAGCCGGGAAAACATTTCTTCTATTTTGATCCCTTGCATACATTGGAACCTGAGATTCAGGCTAAGTGGCTGGATCCAGATGGGCAAAGTGCTATGTATGCACAGGCCCTGGCTCACTTGCATCCATAAAAAGAGAGGGGCACGATGAAACCAACAAGTGGCAACGGGAAAATACGAGTGGGGTTGACATTCAATTGTCGTCGTGTGGAAAATTCTGTGCAAGAAAAAGTGGATTGTCATGCAGAGTATGATCGTCCCTCCACGATTCAGGCCATTCGAGAAGCCCTAGAATCTCTCGGTCATGAGGTTGTGGAGCTAGAGGCTGATGCTACGTTACCGGGTAAAATTTCTTGTACACCGCTAGATGTGGTGTTCAACATCGCAGAAGGTACCCAAGGGCGCTCTCGAGAGAGTCAGGTGCCGGCATTGTTGGAACTGATGGGGATTCCCTACTCAGGATCAGATCCAGCGGCGCTTTCGATTTGCCATGATAAGTCATTGGCAAAAAAAGTGGTGGGCCAAGCTGGGATTCTCACAGCTAAGTTTTTCACGTTTGCTACAGGGGAGGAACGAATACCTGCCGATGTACAGTTCCCTTTTATGGTAAAGCCGGCTGCAGAGGGTAGCTCGAAAGGGATTCATCTGTCGAGTGTGGTGGAGAACGAACGGGATTTGCGAGAAAGAGCCAAGGAATACATTGCAAAGTATCATCAGCCTGTATTGATCGAAGAATTTTTGCCGGGACGGGAGTTCACAGTTGGCATGTTGGGAGAATCAGACCCTCGAGTATTGCCGATCATGGAAGTCGTCTTTACCAACCAGGCACACAAATTCCCGGTGTATTCTTTCTTAAGCAAGATTGATGCCAGTGATGTGCGCTTGGATGTACCTGCAGACATTCCAGCTGCCTTGCTTCAGGCATTGCAGCGTACGGCACGTGCTGCATTTGTCGCGCTTGGATGTAGAGATGTTTCGCGCATGGATTTTCGATTAAATGCCAAGGGGGAGGTATACTTTATTGAGTGCAATCCGTTACCAGGGATTGTGCCCAATTTTTCTGACCTCAGCGTCATGGCAACCGCAGCTGGCATGACTTATCCTGCTTTGGTAGCCGAGATCCTAGCGCCTGCATTGCGTCGACGAGCAGAAACACTGGCGCATCAAACAGGTCATTCTGATTCTCAAGGAGAAGTGTCTCTATGAAAAAGCGTCCTCTGGTGGTCTCCCAACGGCTTCGGGCTCGTGATCTTGGGATTCGCATCGGCATATATCCACCGGGAAAGTACAATGCCATTACAGATGTGCCAGGGGTGCAAGTGGGGCATTCCACCATTATTGAAGGAGAGGGGACGTTGCAACCGGGCAAAGGTCCTATGCGTACCGGGGTAACTGCCATTTTACCCAACAACCGCAATATTTTTGATGATCGGGTGGTAGGGTCTGGGTATGTGCTAAACGGGGCTGGGGAAATTTCGGGGCTAACCCAGGTTATGGAATGGGGGCAAATTGAAACGCCCATTCTGCTGACTAACACCATGTCGGTGGGAACTTGTTCCGAGTCTTTGGTTAAGTACATGCTGAAAAAGTATCCGGGGATTGGATCGTTCCAGGATGTGGTAATTCCCGTGGTGGGGGAATGTGATGACTCCTGGTTGAACGACAGCAGCGGACATCATGTGCAGGAGCGGCATGTATTTGAAGCTCTTGATTCTGCCGCTACAGGCCCTGTAGCAGAGGGCTGTGTGGGTGGTGGCACGGGTATGATTACCTGCGACTTCAAGGGGGGTATCGGTACCTCCTCACGTCGTATTCCCAAGGAAGCGGGTGGCTATACCGTGGGTGTGTTGGTGATGTCCAACTTTGGGGTAGTAGAAGATTTGCGTGTAGATGGAATTCCGATGGGGGAACTCTTGGCTGCCACGTATCCGAATGAGCATCGCAGAAAGAAAACCTACGGGAGTATCATTGCTGTGGTTGCAACGGATGCCCCCATGTCTTCGCATCAGGTTTTGCGGTTGTGTCGTCGCTCTGCATTAGGTATTGGACGCACGGGGTCCATTGCGGCCCATGGCTCTGGAGAAATTATCATTGGATTTTCCAATGGGAACGTAGTTCCGAGAGATGGTAAGCATCTGACGTATCGTATGCAGGTAATGTTGGAGTCTGCCATTGATCCATTGTACCGTGCGGTGATTGAAGCCACGGAGGAAGCCGTTCTGAATGCGCTGTTTATGGCTGATACCATGCGCGGGCACTCAGGCCATGTGGCACCGGGAATCCCGTTGGATCAGGTTCGTACTATTGTGGAGCGGGTAAATAAATACGGCTATTGTCGGTAATCGTTTTTTACTGGGTTTACTGGGGCACCAGCTGCGCAGGTTCCCTAGACCCCTCCAATTTCTCTTGCTACCCCGTCTCCCAACCCCAGGCAAGGAGAGGGCCTGGGAGCCTGCGCAGCTGGTGCCCCAGTAAAAGTGATACCCGCCTTGCGACCCTTGCATTGCATCGGGATCCCCCTCGAATGAAAGCACAATTTCCTACCCTCAGATTTTATCCAAAAATCGCTTCCAAAGCCTTTACGGTCATAGTATTCGTGATGCATGACCCTGTTACCTGTATTGAGAAATCCGATGCCCATATCCATCTCAAGGCTTTCCTATACTGCCTTGTTACAAAAGAGAATTTGCGAGCTGCCCCTTAGCGTAGAAACCTCCCCGCTACAGGCCTGTGTGGAACAGTTGTACCGAGAATTACAACGAAAAGGTCTGCCCTTCTTCCGGCCTCAGGTCTATTTAGGGGATGAGTGGTTTTCGCCATCCGGGGTATCTGCCATCTCGATTCCCTTTTACCTGGCGCATCCAAAGCTTACGGCTCTGGAGAAGCGCACCATGGGTATGGTGGAAGGAGAAACGCGCAAAGAATTCATGCGGTTACTTCGTCATGAGGCCGGTCATTGCTTTGATCACGCCTATTCCATTACCAAAGGTCGTGAGTGGCAAGCCCTCTTTGGGAACCCCAACCGCAAATACACCCCGTCCCTCTATGTCGTCGAGGCGGATAGCACGGACTTTGTCTCCAACTTGCGCCACTACTATGCTCAGGCCCACCCCGATGAGGATTTTGCTGAGACCTTTGCTGTCTGGCTCAATCCAGCTGTGGATTGGAAGAAAACCTACCGCCGTTGGCCTGGGGCTTATGCAAAACTCCAATTTATCGAGGGGTTGGTGGAAAAATTTGGCTCAACCCCCCCGCTGGTACGGGGAGGACGTAAGCTAGGGGAGGCCAAGAGGCTGCGAAGCCAGCTTAGCCGGTATTACCGACGCAAGCAGCTGGAAGATGAACGGTTGCTCCAAGGTATCGCGTCGTAGCCTGGAGAGGGCCAGGGCGTGGTTGCTGCTGCGGTGGGGGAGAGGTGTATGGCTACGTCGTGCATGGCAAAGCGGAAATACGCCCAGCCACAATCCCAACTGTTGTCCAATACTTAATTCTTCTGCCTACATAAAATAGGGCATCTGCCGATAAGGGGGGGGTGTGAGGTCCCCCTTTATTTGAGGTGTTTGTGTCTACCTTAGAGCATATGTTGTTAGATGCCATTGGGCTCTCTGCAGCAGAATACCAAGCCGCTCTTGCGTATGGGCAAGAGAAAAATGTCTCTTTGTTGCATGCCCTAGAAATTTTACATCCTGGTAAAGAAGAAGCCGTTTTATCCGTTTTCTCTGCGTTCTATGAAATCCCTTCTGTCAATTTGTCCGAAAAAGAGATCCCCCTTGAGATCTTGGCTCTTTTGCCCAAAACCATTGCATGTAAGCTTCGCGTGTTGCCCATTTCCCAATCAGGTACTTCTTTGCTTGTGGCGATGGGGGATCCTCGAAACGTAAAAGCCTTGGATACCATTGGATTCAAAGCGGGTCTTTTTGCGCGTCCCGTCTTGGCTTCCGAGATGCAGATCAGTACAGCTTTGGAAAAGTATTACGGTACACTAGATGTGACGCGTCTGAATGCTGTGGCGGAACCCCAGTTTCAGAGTAATACTTCCATTACTCAAACGCGCAAAACCATCGGTACTGGAATTGGAGAGAAGGATGATGGCCCGATTATTCAGTTGGTCAATGATGTGATGATCCAATGTGTGAATCAGGGGGCATCAGATATTCACTTTGAATCCTATGAAAATGCGTTGCGGATTCGGTTGCGCATCGATGGTACCTTGCGTGACATTGCCCATCCACCTTTGTCCTTGCGTGCCGCGTTAACCTCTCGGGTGAAAATCCTTGCTGGGTTGGATATTGCCGAAAGCCGCTTGCCACAAGATGGAGCCATTAATCTCACTGTGGGAGAAAAGCCCATCGATTTTCGGGTAAATAGTTTGCCTGCAACCCATGGAGAAAAAATTGTAATGCGGTTGTTGGATAAGTCCAACCTCCATGTGGATATGACACAGCTGGGATTTACCCCGGAGCAGTTTGCGACGTTTACCCGAGCCATTCATACCCCTCACGGCATGGTGTTGGTCACAGGACCCACAGGGTCAGGTAAAACCACGACTCTCTACTCTGCGTTGCAAGAGTTGAATAAAGAAGATGTAAATTTGATGACTGCGGAGGATCCAGTAGAGTACAGCTTGACGGGGGTAAACCAGGTACAAGTCAAGCCAGAAATCGGGTTAGATTTTGCAGCAGCTCTTCGGGCCTTTTTACGTCAAGATCCCGATATCATCCTCGTGGGAGAGATTCGAGATGTAGAAACAGCAGAAATTGCCATCAAAGCAGCCCTTACCGGGCATCTTGTGCTTTCTACGCTGCATACCAATAGTGCGGTGGATACGGTATCTCGTTTGCTCAATATGGGTGTTGAGGCCTACAACCTGGTTGCAGCCCTTACCTGTGTCACAGCACAACGGTTGGCTCGTAAGATTTGTCCACGTTGCCGCATTGTAGATCCTGATGCGACACCGGAAATTTTGCAAAAAGCCGGTATCCCCCCTCATCTCGCAGATAAAGTCGTCGCCCATAAAGGAGCTGGATGCATCGCGTGTAACAATACGGGCGCCCGAGGTCGGATTGCGGTCCATGAAGTATTGCCGCTTACGGAGGTGATGAAAAAAGCCATTCTCGAAGGAAAGTCTGCGGCTGAAATGCGAGACATTGCCATGAAAGCCGGTGTGCGTACCTTGCGGCAGTCTGCCTTGAATCAAATTGGGCAAGGGATCATCTCTTTATCTGAAGTATTCTCTACTACGGCTGGTGAAGAGCATGTAGAAGAGAAGGCGCTCTAGTCATGGCAATTTTTGTCTACAAAGCCCAACAGAAAAACGGTCTCATCCGAGAAGGAAAGATCAAAGCCAAGGATCGCGCTAATGTGCGATCAAACTTGTTGCGTATGAAGATGCAGCCTTTGTCGATCAAGCTCTTTACCGCAGAAGATGATGTGGATATGGAGGAAACCCCAATCCTCGGTCGTTGGGTGTATCGGGACCGAAATGGCAATATTCAAATTCGATTCGGTAAACGAGCCCCTTCTTCGAAAGAGGTTGCCATCTTTACTAAACAGATGGCTGTAATGATGAAGAGTGGGGTGCCCATGATTCAGGCCTTGGGCATTTTGGCGCGACAGCAGTCCAACTCGGTATTTCAATATACGTTACTGAAGATTCAAAAAATTGTGGAGAACGGTTCTAAGCTTTCAGAGGCCTTTGCCTCTTTTCCGGACACCTTTGATTCTCTCTATGTCGCCATGGTGGCTGCAGGTGAGGTAAGCGGAAACTTGGATACCATCTTGTTGAAACTCGTGAGTTATATCGATCGCGCCAATAAGGTAAAGGGGCAAGTAAAGTCTGCTTTGGTTTATCCAGTAATGGTGGTGTTGGTGGCCATTGCGGTGGTGATCAGTCTGTTGATTTTTGTGGTGCCGACTTTTGCCCAACAGTACACGGAAACAGGACGTGAGTTGCCGATGTTAACCCGATGGGTGATTGCGGTATCCGATGGGTTGGCTGCGAATTGGATGCAGATTGCAGGAGGTGCTGCTGGTGTCGGGCTTGCAGGTCAGCGTATCTTGAAAACCCCTCGGGGGCGTCTATGGTTTGATCGATGGATTCTCTTGGTTCCCGGGATTGGATTGCTGTTGCGTAAAATCGCAGTGGGTCGTTTTTGTTCCACCATGGCAAGTATGTTGACCTCCGGGGTGAATCTCTTGCAGGCTCTTACCATTTGTGCCTCGTCAGCAGGGAACTCGGTGATTGAACAATTTGTATTGAACGTACGTACGGGGGTAGAAAAAGGGCAGAAATTATCAGAGCCTTTGGGGCAAGGGCGTCTCTTTCCTGAGATGGTGATTTCCATGGTAGCGGTGGGGGAGACCACAGGTTCTTTGGATGAAATGTTGGAAAAGGTGAGCGATTTTTACGAAGAAGAAGTCGATCTTGCTGTGCAAGCCATGTTGTCCATGATCGAGCCCATCATGATTGTCAGTATTGGAGGCATCGTCGCCTTCATCCTCATTGCCATGTATCTGCCGATTTTCGATCTCGCCGGTGGCGTGCAAACGTAGATGGATATTTTCCAGCAAAGATTTTTATAAGGTTGTCTAGGCTCCATAAACTTTTTTGTTTTTACCGGCATGGTAATAAAGAAGTTTTCATAGATGAAGCTTTACACATGGTTTGTGCAGGGGCTGATTGCAATCTCTGGAGTTGGGAAATATTTAGAGGAAGGCATAGGCAATTCACATCTGTACCCTAGTTCCAATCCCAATTTTTTATAAAACGGAGCTGCATCCTCAATGAGGCCTCGTGCGGTTTGTGTGCCGCCAGTGAACGAGATGAGTGGCACATCCGGGTGCTGTACCAAAGCGCGTCCCGCTTGCGCACCTCTTCCAAAAACGATGTTGCATACTCCGGGGGGAATGCCGGCTTCTGTGAGTACGTCGCCGAGGAGATACGCAGTTTGTGGGGTGAGCTCAGAGGGCTTGCATACTGCTGTATTGCCCATGGCAAGGGCTGGGGCAATTTTCCACATGAGTAGGTAAAGGGGGCGCTGCATAGAACTCTCCTTTTTTACATTGACGGGAATAAATCTCCATTATATTGGATACATAGAAAATATTTCCCAAAAAAATTGTTCGTAGAGGTATGAGATGAAACTGCGGTCTTTTCTCGCTTTCAGTGCGTTGAGTCTAAGTTTTTCCGCCATGGGTACATCGGCACAAGTCCCCCGCCCTTTCTTGGCGCGTTTGGAGATCCATGGACCGGTTGTAGCTCACCCAGTTTCGAGTATTCTGACCATCGATCGAGATGGCACTGTGCGGAGAGACAATCGTAAGATTGCCGAGATATCTAGGATCGTGCTTTCTGAGCTTGCAGCTACCATCGACAGTGTAGATGCTTCTGATTCTTTGCAAGATTTAGATGCAGGTAAACCGAGTACAGTGGGCGGTGGGGCACGGGACTATACCGTATTTCCACGGAATGGCGCGTCAACTGAGGTAGGCGTTGTGAAGAACAATCATCGTAGCTTCTTGAGTCGCCAGTTCCGCTTTTCTCAACGTATCGTAGATATTCTCAATGGATTTGCCGCGCTTCCAGTGTTGTCTGGGTCTATACTGCCACATTGATGTAGTAGTGGGACTATTTTTTTACTAGGGGACCGACTGCGCAGTTTCCCCAGTAAAAAAAGGTCCGATTTAAAGAGAAGGGGTACGTCCTCCATCCACGGGAAGATTGATCCCATTGATATAACCTGCCAGTGGACTTACTAGAAATCGCACGGCTTCTGCTACTTCTTCCGGTAGACCGAAGCGGCCTGCTGGAATGGTGCGGATCCAGCTTTGCAAGGCAGCCTTTGCAGAAATCCCCTGGCGTTGTGCCGTATTTTCTAGCAAGGCTTCCATACGAGGGGTTTCGATTGTGCTGGGTAGCACATTGTTTACGGTGATTCCAAATGGACCAAGTTCAGTCGCCAGGGTTTTTGCCCAGCTGGCCACTGCACCGCGGATCGTATTGGAGACGCCGAGTTGGGGAAGTGGGGTTTTAACCGAAGTGGAGAGAATATTGATGATACGGCCGAATTTTTGCGCTTTCATACTGGGGAGCACAAGTTGCAGCAGGGCGTGGTTGAGTAGTACGTGATGGGCGAAAGCTTCTATAAAGCTTGCCTCGGTCGCTTCTGCTAGAGAGCCCGGATTGGGTCCGTGGGTATTGTTGATGACGATGGAGAAGGGGTCTTGGGCGTGTAGTGCGTTGACAGCTGCGCAGAGTTCAGCGCGGTCGCCTACATCAGCCACAATATATTGATGTAACTTGGGTTGGGGTAGTTCCTCCACCAGCGTGCGAAGCTTGGTTCCGGATCGGGCATAGACTACAACATGGGCACCCGCTTGGGCCAATACCACCGCGCATGCGCGACCCAAACCTTGGGATCCGCCCCCAATTAAGGCTCTTTTTCCGCGGAGAGAATGCATAGGGCCTCCTCATGGCGGTCCCACGAGGACTTGAACCTCGAGCTCTCATTTAGGAAACGAGTGATTTATCCGGTTAATCGATGGGACCGAAGAGGGCGAGAATACCCAACTGAGCCAGGGTGTGCAACGGCTTTTCCTCTTGCGTGAAAGGGACGGAGTGAGGCACACAGGATCTATACTTGAGAATCATTTTTTACCGCCGTTGGAGCGCCGTGATGCAAACATACTTGGATATGATGACTGATATTTTAGAAAAGGGCGATTTACGCCAGGATCGCACTGGGACTGGGACCTATTCGGTCTTTGGGCGACAAATGCGATTTGACTTGGCAGCAGGATTTCCGCTGTTGACCACCAAGAAGATGCACCTCAAGTCCATCATTCATGAGCTGTTGTGGTTCCTACAGGGCGATACCAATGTCGGCTATTTGCAACAAAATGGGGTGCGCATTTGGAACGAATGGGCAGATGGAGAGGGCAACCTAGGGCCCGTATACGGCCACCAGTGGCGTAGATGGGATACTGCACAAGGGCCGGTAGACCAGCTGAGCGAATTGGTGAAAAATTTGCGTGAGAATCCCTACTCCCGTCGTCACATTGTCAGTGCATGGAACGTGGGGGAAATTCCCAAAATGGCGCTGCCACCTTGTCACTTGCTTTTTCAATTTCATGTGAGTCGAGGTCGACTATCCTGTCAATTGTATACGCGCTCTCAGGATTTTTTCTTGGGAACGCCCTTTAACATTGCAAGTTATGCGCTGCTTACCATGATGGTGGCACAGCAGGTCGATCTGGAGCCGGGGGAGTTTGTTTGGACAGGGGGGGATGTGCATCTCTACACCAATCACTTGGAACAAGCGAGACTGCAGCTTTCGCGCAAGCCGTTACCATTGCCTTCGATGACTATTTTACGTAAACCGGATGATTTGTTTTCGTATCGCTATGAAGACTTTGAGTTGAGAGACTATCAGAGCCACGGGACAATTGCGGCCCCGATTTCTGTATAGGGTCTATTGCCGTCATGCCCAGGCCGAAGGCCGCAGGAGTTTTCATGCTTATCTCTCTCGTCGCAGCCATCGGACAAAAAAGAGAAATTGGTCGCGATAACCAGCTTCTCTGGCGTATCCGAGAGGACTTACAAAATTTCAAACGTCTTACGTTGGGGCATGTGATTCTCATGGGTCGCAAAACCTATGAATCCATTGGACGCCCGCTGCCAGGACGCACCAATGTTGTACTTACACGAGATGCGGCGTACGAAGCTCCAGGTTGCACGGTGGTGCATTCGCTAGATGCAGCCATAGCATACGCGGCTTCTCTGGGAGAAACGGAGCTATTTGTGTGTGGCGGGGCTGACCTATATGCACAAGCCTTATCTGTAGCCTCTCGGTTATATCTCAGTTGGATTGAGGCCACAGAGCCTGCTGCTGATACGTACTTCCCAGTTTGGAATCCGTCGCAATGGCGTGTCGAACTGGACGTTGGGTTTCCTGCTGTAGAGGGAACCCCAGCGTGGCACTATCAGGTGCTCGAGCGTCGCGCGTTTTAAGAAGTTTGCATAAAAAACTCTCGCGCATAGAATGAAGATGCTCCTCCCCCTTCATTCTACGCGGAGATTTTATGAGACGAAGCGGTCGGCTAGTTGGGCTTTGTATACTTCTGACATGGCCATTGCACGCGCAGAGTGAATCTCCCGTCTTCTCTATTTTGTCTGTGAATACAGCGCAACTTCCCAAACTCGTAGAAAGTACCCACCAAGACAAGCGGATTCAACTCTTAGCGGATCGGGTACTTCAGATGCAACCTTCTGTTGTGGTGTTGCAGGAGCTGTGGACTAGGTCAGCGACCCGGGCTTTCACCAAACGTGTACAAGCAGCATATCCGTATATTGGATTGGATCGATCTTGGGGACGTTTTCCCTTGGGTCTTACATCGGGTTTGGCATTTTTTAGCAAATATCCCATTGAAGCGATGTATGTACATCACTTCACTCACTATCGAGGTGATGAGCGATTTGCGAAAAAAGGGGTGTTGGGGATAAAACTTACGGTTGGAGCACATCCTGTTTTTATCTTTACCACTCATCTGCAAGCGGGTGGTGGATCGAAATTGTTGAGGTGGTTGGATGAGCCTGGGTATGGAATTTCTTGGTTGCGAAGGTATATACCAGGCAAAAAATCATGCGCTGATATTAGTCTACTCCAAGTAGAAGAGATGAAATCGTTCATTGATAAACAAACGAATCTCGAGAAAGACTACGTCTTTCTTACAGGGGATTTTAACGTGTTGGCCCGAAGTCCGCAGGATGTTTTTGACCCTCACGTGCCGGATTATGACCATTATGATCGAGTGATGGAAATTTTAGGGGGAAATCATGTCTATGACACATGGGTGCGAAATGACCCTCGAACCAAAACCGGCTCTACATGGGATAAGAATGGGAAAGCGCGGGAAAATTATCGCATCGATTATATGTTATCTTTGGGCCTGCACCCCAGAAAGGGGCGTTCGATTCTCACCGATCGAATCGGGCCTGAAATAACGGATCATCTTACCGTTTGGGGAGAGTTTTCCTTTCTGTATTGAGCTGTTGCAAGTTGATCCCTGTGAGCTGGTGATTCAACTTGTCTTTCCATTTGGGTGCCTGTAGATGGATGTCCGAATGTTGTGAGGCGCTCCTGTTCGATGTCTTTTTGATGGCGTTACAAATGCAGGTTGGGCCTTACCATCTTGATCCTACAGCCCTGCAGAGCCTGTCTCTCCAATTAATTTCGATGGTGAACCTCTGGAAGCATTAGATTGGTGAGCCATTTATCCAAACTGGGTATCAATCCCTTTCCACGCTGCGGCTTGATGGAGCATGGGAATAATTTGCTCCAGTAAAGCTGTGGCTTGGGGGATAGAGAGTTGGGCTGCTGCATCGCTCTTGGCTTGCTGTGGGTTTGGATGCACTTCAAGGAAGGCTCCGTTTACATACCCGGTTGCGATAGCACTTCGAGCCAATAGCGGCGCATAGCACCGTTGGGCGTTGGAGATTGCAGTTTCTTTGCCAGCCGGTGGTTGCTGGGTACTGTGGGTAATGTCAAACAGCACCGGTACACCGGTTTGAGCCAGCGTGTGAAAGCTGCGCATGTCCACTACCAAATCCCCATAGCCAAAGGCAAATCCTCGCTCCGTCACCCAAATTTCTTGCTCTGGGGTTTTCTTCGCGGCATAGGCTTTTGCCAAAATCGGTGCCATGGCTTCTGGCGCCATGAACTGTCCCTTTTTAATGTTCACTCCACAGCCTGACTGGGCTGCCGCTACAACCAAATCCGTTTGGCGACATAGAAAAGCCGGAATTTGCAGGTAGTCTACAACTTTTGCCACCTCTTCGACCTGGGCTCTTTCGTGGACATCCGTCAAGATTTTGCAGCCATACTTGGTTTTTAGCTGGGAGAACCAGTCGAGTACCGTGTCCATCCCTGGGCCTCGATAGCTGTGCAAGGAGGTGCGGTTTGCCTTATCAAAGCTGGCTTTAAATACCAACTGAAAGGGGAGGCGGGTTTCGAGGGCCTGGAGGGCCTGGAGAACCTCTTCTAACAGGGCGTAAGACTCTGCTACACATGGTCCGGCGATGATAATCGGGCGTTTCATACAAAAAATCCTTCTCTAACAGGGAATACTACGGGAGAATTGTACCAGGGCCGATATACGCCGCACGCTTTTCTGAACGGGTTGCAATTCCTTCATTGACTGTTTACCAAGAGACACGTAAAAAGAACAGTCTATGGCAACCATGAAGTTGGCGCTTTAGCTCAGTCGGTAGAGCAGTAGACTGAAAATCTACGTGTCCCCGGTTCAATTCCGGGAGGTGCCACCATCTTCAACTCCAGAGACATCATGGAACTGTTTGTTACAATCCTCCACGTTACGGTAGCTCTTTTTATGATCTTGGTCGTTTTGGTCCAAGGCGGAAATCAGGGCGGAATCTCCGCGGCGTTTGGTGGCGGCAATTCCCAAGGTGTTTTCGGCGCCGCCGGTGCGACTTCTCTCTTAGGGAAGTTAACCTATGTGGCGGCCGGTATATTTATGGCAACCACCATCAGCCTCACAATCCTTATGGGAAAAGGCGGGAATGTCGGGTTGACCGATAAGCTTCGAGCTGCGCAGACGAAGGAAGGGTTGGTATATCCAGAGCAAGCACCGGGTACTGCAACCGCACCTAACGCTGCAACAACAGCTCCAGCACAACAACCTCCTGTTACAACGCCCGCTGCAGCGCCTGAAAAGGCAACAGCACCTGTGCCCGCACAGTAGCCAAGCGTTGTTTCAATATGCGAAGATGGTGAAATTGGTAGACACGTACGCTTGAGGGGCGTATGCCGCAAGGTGTGGGGGTTCAAGTCCCCCTCTTCGCACCACTTTTTTTGAGGGTCTTACACTACAGGTGAAAGGCCCTTTCTTTTTTCTACAGCGCAATTTTTTTACATCTACGTAGGCCACCTGTTTTTTGCGGAACCACCTGCGGACTTTCCGCAAAAAAGTACGGTCAATCAATCAAATACTCACACCCCAGCTGGGCAAAACCGCAGTCGGTATAAACTCCACGTTTGGCTAGAGGCATCATAGGGGAGCCATTCCCATTGGGTGCCAAGGGGAAACGCGCTTTGCAGTAACTTTCGAGTTCTGGAGATGAGTTTCACGGTATTGTGCTGGTAGCATTCTCTTTGCCGCCAAGACAATGTTGTCAAAGGGTGGGGGTTGTACAGATGGGTGATGAGATCCCGGCGGTACATTCGCTGGAAAGGGGCGTCGAGGAACAGGTGGATCAAGCGCTGCACCAATTGCTTGCCCTCTAAAGAAAGTATTTCGGCTCCTACCCGGAGATACCCTCGTTCGAGACGTAAGAGCGGCATTTCTTGCGTTTCCGATACCAATTTCCACAACAAAAATACCATGGGGTTTCGTTCTGGCAGTGATGCGATGTGAGAGACCAGGGCTGGCTTGAGTTCCATTTTATGCACCTCCAAAGAAATCCGAAGAGAAAAGTAGATCTTCCTTTCAGTGGAGGCTTGTCTGGTGTTCAGATGTCAAGGGGGGACTGAAGAAGTAAAGGACATAACGCTGTAGCTCTTTTGTACCAACTGATTCAGGGGCAATTGCTCGATGGAGAGGTGTCTGTTTTTTTGGCAAGTTGTACAAGTTTTCGTACAACATACTTCGCCCTACAAACCAGCTGGTTGTCCGTCTCCTCGGGTATCTGAAACGCCGACCCATTTTCCCTCCTCAAAGGCAATTGCTTCCACGTCTGTGGCGTGACTGGGGATCCACTCGAGGGTATGGCCTCTGGCTTCTAATCCGACGCGTGCTTCATGGGTCAGTCCATTTTCCTCCACATATAAAACATCGGGCATCCATTGATGATGAATGCGATAGGCATGGACAGAATCTGGGAGAGAAAGATGAAAAACCAAATAATTTAAAATAGTTTGTAGCGTTGCGGTCATAATGCGAGCCCCTCCGGGGGCGCCCAGCACAAGCCGTAATTGTCCTGTTGCCTCAAACACCAACGTTGGCGTCATAGAGGAAACCATGGTTCTTTGGGGGGAAACTTCGTTATTTGCCCCGCTTTGAAGGCCATATACGTTGGCAAGTTCAGGGGCGAGGGAGAAGTCATTCATCTCATTATTAAGTACGATGCCAGTACCGGGTACCACCACGCAGGAGCCAAAAAAGTAGTTGATCGTCTGGGTCGTGCTTACGGCATTTCCCCAGGCATCGGCTACGGAAATATGGACTGTGGAGGGGTGCTCCTCAGGGGGTGTAGGTTTGGGGGCAAGGGAGGCGGAGGAGGTTGTGGTATCTTGCAAAATGGAGCTGCGTTGTTTGCGGAGATAGGCGGGCGATAGCAGCATATCCAGTGGGATGGGCACAAAATCAGGATCGCTGAGATAGGTGGCGCGATCCAAATAGGTTCGACGCATAGTCTCTGCAAGTAGGTGCAAGGTTCGTGGATCTTGAGAGCCCCAGGTTTCGATCGGATCACTTTCAAGCATGCCAAGCAGTTGCAGTAGTCCCACTCCACCAGCAGAGGGCGGCGGCATGGTTACGATACGGTAGCCATGGAAGGTGCCAACCAAGGGGGTGCGTTCTTTTACGCGATAGGCAGCAAAATCCTCTCGGGAGAGAGACCCGTTGCCTTCTCGTATTTCTTGGAAAATTTTGTCGGCTACGCTGCCGTAGTAAAAGCCTTTGCTACCAGATGTGGCGATGACCTCCAATGTGGTGGCAAGGTCGGTCTGCTTTAGTCGCTCTCCCGGTTGCAAGGGGATGCCGTTGGGGAGGAAAATCTCTCGGGTGGCTTGAAATGCCAGCATAACGTCCCGGCGCTTTTCAATCGCCCGAGTAAGGGCAGGATAAACGGGGAATCCCTCTCGAGCCAAATGAATCGCAGGCTGCAACAACTGGGCAAAAGGAAGTTTTCCCGCTTTTTCATGTACCGCAACCATGCCAGCAACCATGCCAGGTACGCCGACAGCCAGATGTCCGTTGAGGGAAGCCTGGGGGATGCGTTGTCCTTTGTAGATAAAATCGAGGGGATGTTGCTGTGCATCTACGTACATGTCACGCGTAGCTGACAGAGGGGCTCGTTCGCGGAAGTCATAGGCAGAAGTTTTTTGGGTCTGGCGGTCATAGTGAAGAAGAAATCCGCCACCGCTGATGCCCGTTGATTGAGGGCGTACCACGGCGAGGGCAAAGGCAGTGGCAATAGCGGCGTCTACAGCGTTACCACCTTGTTGGAGAATATCGCGACCTGCCTGAGAAGCAAGAGGATGACCGGATGCCACCATGCCGGTTTTGCTCTGGGCCAGAAAATGGCTACGTTTCTCTGTAGAGGTAAAAATGGGGACTTTGGCGTTGGGTCCAATGCAGGAGAAAAAGCACATGCTGCTCAGCAGGAGGTGGGCTGAGGTTCGCAGGGGGATACGCATGAGGGCTCCGTGGCTCAGTTTGATAGGTATTGCATAAAATACTACCCAACTGTGTCGAAATAGGGTACAAAACCCGTCTCATCTGATGGACTGGAGAGTTGGCCGAGTGGCTGAAGGCGCTCGCTTGGAAAGCGGGTACATGAGAAATCGTGTCGGGGGTTCGAATCCCCCATTCTCCGCCACCTAAAACACTATATCTGCGATAAATAACATAAAATCCTTATCAATCATAATAAAGGGTTAGAGTACGGCCCTTGTAGGTACTCAGTCCTATATCTCACTTTGAACGCTGTGGACGAAGGAACCAGTGAAAAACTTGCATTTCGTGATTTTTTTTATTCACGGAAATGGCGGCCTCTAACTCCTCTTCGGCAAAGAAATAGCTATTATCACCAACGGTATATTTCAACTCCGCTATTTTAAGAATGGCCCAAGAGTGAGGGCACTCAACTCCCTTCTTACTTTTTTTCGTACGGTCTTCCCATACAGCATAATTGAGGTATGAAAATAGGAAATGAGGCAATTGATGCCTTATGTCGGTTTTCTTCCATTCCGCTTCTTCATATGTTCTAACAAATTTTTTCTTGGGAGCTTGGGCCGAAATTTCCAGCCTTTCTGGAAGTACATGTGGTTTTTTTATCGTTAAAGAAATCGATTCCTTCTGCCCTTGTCGGTTGATCCTATTATATTCTACAGACACACGTTTTTTTGTCGAACTTGAAGAAATTTTAGTCCAACTTGTAGTTTTACATTTTACTTGTGTAAAATCGTCTTCCTCTTCCTTTGTCTCTTGGGGCAGAAAAGATGAAAGCGCGCATGTTGAATCTGGATGAAACATGCCCGTCGGAACCAGTTTTTTTTCTGTTCCGCCTCTTATTTCTGCTAGTGTAGCAACAGTCTCTACTACCGTATGCTTTTCTATCGCGTGTGACGCCGATTTTTTCGGAGGCGTTGATTCTGTTTCATATAATTCGCTAAATGTCGCCTCTCGTAACTCTTCTACTCTAGCTTCAATGAACCGAATATGTTCATCAAGTATGTTGAAAAACAATGTAAAAACAACGGGTTGTATCGAGACCGAATTGTCTTTATCAGCTGGAAAATATTCTTCAAGAAAGCGATCCCTTCTTTCATAATCCGCATCTCTAATTTTCTCCATTTCTTCAAAGCTACCCTCCACTACTGTAACTTTTTGTTTTTGCATATGACTCCACATGTTTCTATTCATAATTTCAATATTGGTATTTACTCTTCTTAGCTCTCCAACAGTCTCAACAAACATAACAAGTAAATTTTTTTCGATTGGAAAAAATAGTTGGAATTGGTCTATATAGTAATCATAAGGCTTGCCTTCCTCTAATTTAGACAGAACTGTAAAAAAATTAAAGATAGAAGCCAACACTTGGCATCTCATATTTGATTTATACAATGTTATCACCGAGACTGGAGTCGGTTCTCCTCCTGATTTTTTTCGAAAGTGGAGCTCCGCTATCCTTGATCGGATAATTATATAAGACTTTTGGATACATGAAAGCGCTGGAAGGATGTTTGGATGGTATTGATCAAGCTGTAATTTGTTTTTCTGTGCTCTTTCGGCATACTTTGTCAGTATAGCTTGCGTATTTGTGGGAATCCCATCAGAGATATTGTCAAATTTAGTGGATGGCGACATCAGGCGGCGAGCTCCACTTTGAGTCCATCCTCAAATTTGCACTTCATGCTGATGACATCTGCCAAGAGCTGACTTCCCCGAAGTTTCTTCCATTTTTTCTCTGCGCATTGAGCCAG
>CANIBL010000037.1 GCA_947466225.1 Deltaproteobacteria bacterium | reverse complement strand
CTTCTATTCAGTTTTCAAAGAACTCAACAACCAACCGCCCTTCTTCGCTTCGAAGCTTCGAAGTGCGCTGCGTCGTCTGAAAAGGGTTATAAGCGGTACCGTCCCACGCGTCAACCTTTTTTTTTCTGACATAAAACCCGGTTACATCTTCCTATGAGGAAAATCCCTCAAAGTCTTGTAAAATATAAAATTGGTGGTTACGATGTCAGATCCACCCTGGCTCGGCGAAGATAAAAAACCGATAGGGCGGAGAATTTCCGTGCATAAAAGACGGTTTTTCACCCTTTCAAGTAGACGATACGCCTCTACAATGATGGATCTTCATGGATGACCAAAGCCCTTTTGACTCCCACACCCTCTTGGAACCCTTGCATCGTATCTTATCTGAGCAAGATTGGACCCAAGGCATGGAACTATTCCAGCGGGGACAAATCCGCATTCAAGATACCTTTGCCTCTCTTACTACGCTTTTCTTTCCCTCTACACCGACAACGGCAGCGGTAGAGGTTCGCATCAAGTGGCATCCGGTAGGTCGCCACTTGCTCTGGATGGAATGCGCCTGCAGCAAGCATCGCTCTAAGAAGAAGAGTTGTGAACATATGGTGGCAGCTCTATGCACCTTAGCAAAGGAGTGCCCGGAGAAACTCGAGAAGGTCGATACGAAGACACTTGCAGGCCTTTTCACAGCAAAACCCACATTTACAGCAGCAGCTGCGGCATTTGCAGCCACCCCCCCTACTAAGGAGGCGCAAGAGGCGGCGGTATCGCCAGCGCACGTAACGCATCTTCAACTCCTAGGCAAAGGCCCCATGTTGCGAGTGCGGGTGAAAAGCCAGTCCCGCGAAGCCGGTACCACCCACCGCACGATAGATCTAAGCCTTGATGCAGCTGGGCAGCTCCTTGAGCATCTACGCCATCGCAAAACTTTGGTACAGCAAATCGCTCCCATTCATTCCTTTTCCGCCTTAGCAAAAATGGGCACGCAGCTTACCCTCTCTATAGACGGTACGCTACAAGCCCAACGTGTCATTGCATTGCCTGTAGCCAAGTCCTTGTCTCTTCCCCCTATATGCGCTCCTCGCGAACGCTACTGGGAACAATCGGATTTTGCTGAAGCCCGTGTAGAGGGGAAGTTTACCTTTGTTCCCTTTCCGGGTGCATTGCCCTTCCTAGGCAAACAGTTCTTCTTTGTCCCCCAACTGGGCTACTGGCCCCTTCCAGCTACGGCGCTCAAGTCCGCATGGTTTGAAACTCCTGCATTTCAGGCCTTTACAGAGGAACAAACGGTTCGCATGGTAGAAGGAGGGTTTCAGTCTTTTCTGGAGCTTGGCCCCATTTGGATTCACCCAGATCTAGCCTCTCTATCTGTATTGCATGCACCCCAAATTCAATCCATCACCGCTACAGAAGACCGCGGTTGGTTTTATCTTGCCCCCTACTATCAAGTGGGCGGCGAAAATGTGCCCCTCTCTGAGTTGATCCTCCACTATAGAAAGAAGAAATCCCGCTATCTAAAGAAGGGGAATCACTGGATTCAAGTTCCAGCTTTCCTCACCGAGTACGAATGGGAACTCGGCGAAGATGGGCGTGCCTTTAAAGTACAAGGGTTGGATCTCTTTCGACTTGAAGCCCATCTAGGTCACTATGACACCATCGCCGGTAGTCACGAAGTACTCCAAAAATTACAAGGGCACAAAACCACCGCGGCGGATGTGCCGCTTCCCTCTCTCGAGCATACAAACCTTACCTTGCGCGATTATCAGCAAGAGGGACTCCAATGGGCCTGGTGGTTGTTCCAAAATCATTTTCATGGCCTTTTGGCGGATGACATGGGATTGGGTAAAACCCACCAAGCCATGGCACTGCTTGCTTCTGTGCAGAAAACAGCGGATCACCCTTGTCGCTTCCTTGTGATTGTACCCACCTCGGTGCTCGACCACTGGTTTGACAAAATCACCCAATATGCCCCTTGCTTGGCGCCTACCAGCTATTATGGCAACAAACGCGCCCAGTGTTTGGCCTCTTTGGAAGGCCCCGAGCATGTCACGTTGCTGACTAGTTATGGGGTGTTGTTGCGAGATTGGCGTTCTCTACAGCGCACCCATTGGGATGTAGTGATTTTGGATGAAGCCCATTTGGTGAAGAATCAAAAGACAGCTACCTATCGGGCTGCCTGCAAGCTATCTGCCCATATGCGCCTGGGCCTCACAGGTACACCCATGGAAAACCACCTGCGCGAACTGAAAAATCTCTTTGATTTCCTTTTACCTGGATATTTGGGCTCGGATCCCTACTTTCAGCGCACCTTTTTGACCCCGATCGTAAAGCATGAAAGCCCTGAAGCCCAGCAAACCTTGCAGCGCTTGATCCATCCTTTCAAACTTCGCCGCACCAAAGCACAAGTGCTGCCTGAACTACCGGAAAAAATCGAAGACACTCGATTCTGCCCCCTCACGGCAGAACAAGCTCAGCTGTATACCGATGTCATCGCCCTTCGCGGCCGCCCCCTCTTGGAGCAGCTCCAAGCCGGACAAGGGGCCATCCCGTATCTGCATATCTTCGCTACCCTGCAGCTGCTCAAACAGATCTGCAACCATCCCGCAAGTTTGCAGGACCAAGGTGACTATAGAAAGCATGACAGCGGGAAGTTCACCCTCTTTCAAGCCTTATTGGCAGAAGCCATCGCATCCGGGCAAAAAGTGGTAATTTTCAGCCAATACTTACGCATGTTGGATATCATCGGTCGCTATTGTGAGGACCAAGGTATTCGCTGCGTCACCATGACGGGACAGACGCGCAATCGAAAAGCGGTAATCGACCAATTTCAAACCGACCCGACGACCTCCGTCTTCTTGGGCTCTCTGCTGGCCGGGGGAATCGGGATCGACCTCACCGCTGCCTCTGTGGTGATTCACTACGACCGTTGGTGGAATGCCAGCAAAGAAAACCAAGCCACAGACCGAGTCCACCGCATGGGCCAGAAAAATGGTGTGCAAGTACTGAAACTTGTGACAAAAGGAACCTTAGAAGAAAAGATCGATGCCATGATTCAGTCCAAACAGGGATTGTTTGAACAGTTCTTGGAAAAAGACGAAGATCTCTTTCACAAGCTGGATCGAAAAGAGCTGATTCAGCTGTTGGCAACCACACCCACAACAGACCCGTTTTCTGCAGGATAACTATCCATCATGAGTCGTTTTCTTATCGAAGGGGGACGCCCCCTCAACGGACGTATCAAGCCATCTGGTAACAAAAACGAAGCACTGCCGGCTGTAGCTGCATGCTTGCTCACCGATGAACCCGTAATCCTAAAACGCTGCCCGGCTATTGAAGATGTGCTGGCTATGGGCACCATTTTGGAAAAATTGGGCGTGGAAGTAAGTTGGAATGGACCGGATGAATGCCAACTTTGGGCGAAAAACGTAACTTCGTGGAAACCTGATGTTGCGTTGTGCACCCAGTTACGTGCCTCTATTTTGTTCTTGGGTCCTCTATTATCTCGCTTTGGGAAAGTGGAACTCGCACCACCGGGCGGAGATGTAATCGGGGCTCGCAGATTGGATACCCACTTTGAAGGGATTCAAACCCTCGGGGGTGATCTACACTTTGGCAATCCCATCGTGGGAACATTGAAGAAACTGCAATGCGGAGAAGTGTACCTCGACGAGCCCTCTGTTACCGCAACGGAAAACTTACTCTTGCTCAGTGCCATCAGTGAAGGCACCACCGTACTGCACAATGCAGCGTGCGAACCCCATGTTTCGGGCTTATGCCGCTTGCTCAACGCCATGGGCGCCAACATCTCCGGCGTCGGCAGCAACCGTCTCACCATCAAAGGCGTCAGCAAACTCCACGGCGCCACGCACACCATCGGCCCTGATTTTATGGAAATTGGTAGTTTTCTTTGCCTGGGCGCCATTTCCGAAGGCACCATCATCATCGAAGATGTAGAAGTTCCAGATCTTCGATTTGCCTTGAAAACCCTGCAAAAAATTGGGGTTCATCCCACCATTGTCGATAATGAGCTCCGCATTGACACCAAAGCAAAAGGTCTGCGCATTCAATCCGACATCGGGGGGCATATTTCCAGCATCTATAGCGGACCTTGGCCTGCATTCCCTACAGACCTCATGTCGGTTGCCATTGTGGCAGCCACACAGGCCACAGGGAATATCCTCTTTCATGAGAAAATGTACGAAGGCCGGATGTTCTTTACGGATAAACTGCTCTCGATGGGCGCCCAAATCGTGCTCTGCGATCCCCACCGTATCGTGGTGGGAGGCCCGAGCAAGCTGAAGGGAGCGCGCATGAGTTCGCCGGATGTACGCGCTGGCATGGCGCTGGTCATCGCAGCCCTCGTAGCCGAAGGCAAAAGCGAGATCTACAACATCCACCCCATCTTGCGTGGATACTACGACTTAGAAACAAAACTGCAAAGCCTGGGCGCTTGCATTGTACGCGCCAAAGACGACTCATTTTAGGGATAAAATATGCTGTATGCTCTTGTGTTATATAAAGTGATTACACTGCATGCATGGGAGCGCACTCAGGCAAGCGATCGCGTTTCTTTATCTGATTCTGATACGGCTTTTATTCATTTTTCTGAAAAAGAGGATGTGGAACGAATCCGTAAGAAATTTTTTTCCACCGAACCCACAGTGGTCATTTTAGAAGTGGATGCGTCCCGCTTGCCAGGTCGGATGGTAAAAGAAAAAAATCCCGGCGGGCAAAAAGAATACTACCACCTCTATGAGGGGTTCCTTCCACGATCTGCTATTGCCTCCCATCAGATCGTCGACAATCCGCGCAGCATCAGTCAATAATCCCCATTATTACAGACCACTATATCTAAATCATTAAGATTGATTCTTACTACCCGATGAGATCATGCAAGAACCCTCTTACCAAAGGTCACTGCATGAAAAAAACAACACAGCCACGACTTTTTCTCTTCTCTCCTCTTCTACTATGTTTCGCCATCGGTTGCGGAAACAACAATTCAGATACAAGCGAAACTGCGGCCCTAAAAGAAAAAAAAATAGCATCCACGACTTCTACAACGGAAACGGAAACGGAAACGGAAACGGAAACGGAAACGGAAATAGCAGCTACAACGACAACAACTGAAGCTGTAGCAACGGACGCTGCCCCCACTTCGAATTCGATCCGATTTACAACAAATGCAACCCAAACACACTCCAGCGCACTGGCTTTATCGCTCGCCTCAACAAATGCATCTCAAATGTACATCACAAATACCGCCAACTGCGCATCAGACGGCACATGGGAATCTTTTTCTGCACAAAAAAGCTGGGCCATCCCAGCTACAAGTGGCGGTCAGTATGTATATGCAAAATTCGCAAATGCATTGGGCACATCCAGTGAATGTGTTAGCAGCTCGATCCAGTATGACCCATGGAATATTGGGACCTACATAAAAGCCTCTGATACATACATGGGTAATTATTTTGGCTGGGCAAGTACACTCTCTGCAGACGGCCTCACCCTAGCGGTAGGTGCCATATACAATACCACCACCGGCGCTGTTTATATCTTTACTCGTACGAGTATAAGTACTCCCTGGTCCCAGCAAGCCTATATAAAGCCCGCTATCATTACCGGATCAGGTAATTTTGGATACTCTGTGTCTTTATCCGCAGATGGTTCTCTTTTGGCCGTTGGAGCGCCGTATGAATCCTCAAATGCAACGGGTATTGGAGGAAGTCCATCAAACGCCATCGCTCCGTCTTCCGGCGCTGTATATACGTTTACTCGAAGTGGAACAACCTGGAGTCAACAAGCCTATATTAAAGCCTCCAACACAGGCACAAATGATTCATTTGGATATACAGTCGCACTCTCCTCTGATGGGTCAACTCTGGCAGCAAGCGCACCCTGGGAGGACTCCAATGCTGCAGGAATTGGGGGGGATCAGACCAATAATCAAACAGCGAACTCCGGAGCTGTATACGTTTTTATTCAAACTGCTGGCACTTGGAGCCAACAAGCCTACATTAAAGCCTCTAACTCAGGGGTAGACTATAACTTTGGTTACGCATCTGTCGCACTCTCCTCCGATGGCTCAACATTAGCCGTCGGAGCTGGTGGAGAAAATTCTGATGCAAAAGGGATCAACGGCATCCAAACCAATACTTCTGCCCCTAATTCCGGTGCTGCCTATGTATTTAGCAGAACAGGTAGCACGTGGGCGCAAGAAGCCTATATCAAAGCATCCAATACGAATACCACAGATCAAGCAGGCTTTGGTGGTGCACTGGCCTTGTCTGGATCTGGTGCTACTTTGGTCGTATCTGCTACAGGGGACTCTTCTTCTGCCAAAGGAGTCAATGGCACTCAAACTGACATGAGTACGCCTGGAGCAGGCGCAGCCTATGTATTTACAAAAAATGGAGGTACTTGGAGCCAACAAGCGTATATTAAAGCCTCCAACACTGCGACTGGCACGTGGTTTGGCGCTGCGATCGGACTCTCTAATGACGGGACTACATTGGCAGTATCTGCTACAGGTGAAAGATCAGCGGCCACAGGAAATGGAGGCGATCAAACCAGCACTGGAGCCGCTGGTTCTGGCGCTGTCTATATGTTCAGTTGGGACGGAACCCATTGGAGTCAACAAGCATACCTAAAAGCTTCGAATACTCATGCAGGAGATAGCTTTGGTACAAGCATTTCGATTTCTTCCGATGGCGTCAGTATGGCAATCGGAGCCTACGGTGAATCCTCCACTGCCACAGGCATCAATGGAGATCAATCTATTACGACGGCTGCTTCCGCTGGTGCCGTATACGGATATTAAAAAACGGCTGCAGCTCTTGCGTAGTAGCAAATACAGGCGACAGGCCCTCTAGCGGGTGCCGCCCCTGTAAAAACAGGGTTTGCACCCCCCACAACGCAATCGCATCACTGCCCCGGTCCCCAACCATAAAGCTCGAAGCCAAGTCGATGGGAAATTGCTTGCATGCTTGCAACATCATACCCGGCTGTGGTTTTCGCAATACACTCTCTCGCGTGAATCGAGATACAGCGCCACCTGGGTGATAGGGACAGTGAAAAATACCATCAAAGGTAACGCCTTTATCTTGAAAGAAAGCCACGAGATGCTGCGTAAATGCTTCGTAGTCGGTTTCAGTGAAAAAGCCTCGGGCCAAACCGGATTGGTTCGTAAGAATCACCCGGCGCCAGCCCTCGGTTTGTAGCGCTTGCAAGAGAGGGATCAAGTCCAGGTTGGGGTGAAAATCAGTGAGCCGAAAAGGGTACTCTATGTCCTCAATCACAACACCATCTCGATCCAGAAACACACAAGGCTGAGGCGCTTGAAGAAAGGCCGGCGGCAAAGCATCCCAGTCTGCTTCCGTGGCCACCCATCGCCCTGGTACAGGATAAGATGGCGGATTCGATTGCGGGGATAGTAGAGAGGCGGCAGGTCCCATATGAACCCCGATTTTCTCCAAGGATTCCGATGCCTCCGTTTCGATCAAGTACAACCCGATACCGGATTTTGTCACCATCTGATTCACAGGACAGGCAAACACATATCCATCTTGAAACCACACCGTCGGAGAGGCTGGCGCAAGACTACGTAAATAGAGGGTCGCATCATCCACAGGAGCAGACGAGATATGCATCCAGGTATGGACGCCAGTTTGTTTCACCTGATTCTCAGCACCGGGGAAAAAAAGATGGATTTCCCCTATAAAAGAAAGTTGAATGTCAGCCTCACAGGCGGTGAGAATCGAAGGAAAAAGGGATAGAGAATCGGTTCGCATCCTGGGAAAGACGATCAAAATCTGGGGGCATGTAGACGGCAAGGTATTGTTTCTCCAGTTGAAATCTCCTAACGGGGCACGTACAGTCACATCAAACGCAGTATCTACCGAATGGATATACTATGAACGAGTCATTGTACCAGCTTCTGGCACCAGTTTTACAGAAAATGCGGCAGTACCACCAACACCAAGTAGTGGGAGTGGAGCATCTGCCGGATACCGGACGCGTCCTATTGGTGGTCAACCACAGTTTGGCTACCTACGATATTAGCTTGCTTTTCTCCGCTATCCACAGCGAACGAAATCGCATTGCACGACCTTTGGCTGATAATCTGTTCTTCCGATTGCCCTACTTGGGGGACGTAGTGGAAGCATTGGGTGGGAAACAAGGCACTCCGGAAAACGCCAAGCAACTCTTAGAAGAAGAAAATTTGGTTGCAGTAGCGCCCGGTGGCATGCAGGAAGCGCTGCGATCCTCCTATGAGCGGTACCAACTACGCTGGGACCACCGAAAAGGGTTTGTTCGACTGGCCATTGAAACCCAAACCCCCATTTTACTCGCCGTTTGTCCGAGAGCAGATGATATCTACGAAGTGTATGACAACAAACTCACGAATTGGGCCTATGAGCTATTACGTGTGCCTCTCTTTGTGGCGCGGGGCGTCGGCCCAACCCTCATCCCCCGTCCTGTTCCCTTGACCCATTTCATCAGCCCGTTGATTCAGCCCCCAGCCTATACACCCGGTACATTGAAACAACAGGTGGATGTCTTCCATAAAAAACTGGTAAAACGAGCTGAAGCCTTAATCGGAGAAGCCATCGCCTACCGCAGAGACGTATAAATCATGACCTTCTATCGCATCCTTCTTCTCAGCCTTCTTTTGGCCAGTGGCCCTCCTACACAAGCCTGGCACAAAAAGCCTTCGCGCAAGCGTCCTCCCGCACATAAAGCACCCGTTACGCACAAGCCAGTTCCACTTGCTACCAAGCTATGGATTGAAGGATGGCCTACACCGCCCACAGAGAACTGGCAAAGGCCACCCGAGTGGCTGGCAGAGGATCCGATTTTGGGTCGCATGAGTTGCCCCCCTTTATCTCGGGTAATGCTGAAGGAAAAAAAATCGGACCTACTCCTACTTCGCGCCATAACAAGCGAAGAGAATGACCGCATCTGGCATTTTACCCTGCGAAGTGGGCTCTATTGGTGGGACGGCACATCGGTTACCAACAAAGACCTACGTCTATTCATCGAAAGTGCACTGGAAGATACCGCAAAAGCCAAATCAGGCGGCCTCTGGAAAATCCCCTCTTATACCGTGACAGAAAAAATGGACTCCGTTGAAGTACGGTTTTCCGAGGTCCCCGAGATTGGCCCCTATCTCTTCAACGGCGTACCACTATGGAAGTCTGCACGGGGAAGCAAACCACCCGATCTCCCTTTTCAATGCGTGGGTACTTACCGATTGCGACAGGGGGAAAAGTCTGGGGATTTTACCTTGCAAGCCGTTCCACAATATGGACTGCGTACCACAGAGATCCAGGTGGTAAATCAAATCCCCCATGGGCATAGCGCTTTTTTATCATTTCAGATGGCAGAGTCTCTCACCGTACAGCCCGCTATGGTACAGTCTCGCACCCAAACCGCAACGATGGATCTCCCCTGGATGACGGTGCTGGCATGGAATACGACAAAGCACCCCCAAGCAGAGGAGCGAAAAGCCCTGGCTGCTTTGATCCCCCGTCAGGCTTTGGTACAAACTGGAGCTGGCACCTTAGGAACCCTATCCGCAACCTTGCTACCACCCATGCATCCAGCTCATGCCCCGAAAAATCGCCCTATACTGCTGCCTCTTACCCAGGCACTGGCGCAGATCAAGAAAGTAGCGCCTACACTGCAACGCTTGCAACTGGCCTCCCCAGGAGAACCAGGGCATCTGGTCGAGAAAGTATTGGAGGATACCTTTCACGCCGCCGGGATTCAGATCGAATGGGTAACAGGGGACGGAACAGGCAAAGAGGTGGATGGCTCCCTGGTGGGCATGTATCTGCCTTGGCCCCAGATGAATCTTCTGCCAGATTTACATAGCAAAATGAAAGGATTGTCCCCTCTCGACGCTGAGTTAGACGCCCAACTAGCGGCGTATGCACGGTCACTTACCCGAGAACATCCAGATTTTCCAGCTGTTACCAAAATCGAAGATCGATGGGTGCAACTCGAGGCAATAACCGCTATGATGCAGCACAAAGCCCGTGTAACTGGCACAGCCCCCAAATCGGTGCTACCGAGCCCGATGAATCCGGATTGGTTCAAACAAGCCATTCCCTAGAAGGAGACGTGTTCCTTGATCGTTTTGAAGTCTGATGCAGAAATTGCCTGTATGCGAAAAGCCGGCCATTTGGCCTGGGAATTATTGGAAAAAGTAGGCGCGTTGATTCGACCTGGGATTTCGACCCAGGATATCGATGATTTTGTCTCTGCGTATACGAAAGAGAAGGGGGGCATCTCGGCACCGCTTCACTACCACGGTTTTCCCAAATCCGTTTGTACCTCCGTGAACGAAGTCGTATGCCATGGCATTCCCACTCGTAAGCAAGTCTTGCGAGAAGGCGATATCATCAATGTGGATGTAACACCCATTGTAGATGGCTTTCACGGAGATGCTTCTCGTACGTATTTAGTAGGAGAGCGCATTTCCCCCCTAGCGCGCAAACTCACGGAATGTGCAGCTCGATGCCTAGAGCTTGCTATCGCTACCGTGTTTGATGGGTGCCGCCTGGGTGATATCGGACATGCAATTCAGCAACATGCAGAATCCCAAGGATTTAGCGTAGTACGCGCATTTGTCGGACACGGTATAGGACGGGTATTTCACGAAGACCCCCAAGTACCGCACTATGGACAAGCAGGAAAAGGCATGCGTTTGACGAAAGGCATGGTCTTTACCATCGAGCCCATGATCAATGAAGGACATTGGGATTGTCGGGTACTCTCGGATCGTTGGACTGCAGTAACCAAGGATGGGAAACTCTCCGCCCAGTTTGAGCATACCATCGCCATTCGAAATGACGGGGTTGTGGAAATCCTCACCCAGCCGTAGCGTTGTAACGTTTCTTCCCTGAGACCGTGTATAATATATCTGATGTTACCGGGTTTGTTTGGAACTGCCCTATTTCTATCCGGTCATCCCTTCAGATTACAACAGCTTCAGGAGAACCAGCATGCTCAACTGTAAGCAAGCATGCCTCTTTCTATGGATCTTATTCAGCCTCTCTCATTGCAGCACTACCTCGAAAGAATCTCAATCTGCAGGGGAAAGCCGTACGCCACAGCCGGCAGGCAACACACCAAAACCAATCCCGGGTGCACCTCCAATCCCGGATGCGCCGTTAGGTAAAATTCAGGTGTCTCTACCCAATAGACCTATCGTCAAAGTGGTTCCTGGCAAAAATCCCCATTGGATCCTCGCAGAAGAGCTGGCTGGGAAACTCACCCAAAGGTTGGCACCGGGTACGAAAGATGATGCCAACCCTATATTTCAAGAGGGGTTGCCGGTTCAGTTACTGTACGATCACCCAAGATTCATCTATCGCTTAACTCAGTCGAATAAAGCTGAACTCATCGATCTACCCGTAAAAGAAGGGATTATCGCAGATATAGCCTGTGGACCAAACACGAACCAACTTATTTTGAGTATGATTCATACCGCTGCTGGCAATAAAATTAGAGATAGAAATAATATCTCCCATGAACTTTTGCTGTTGGAGATAGACGATCCGGGCACAACCGCAAAGATCCTCGATCGAATTTCTATCCCGAGTCGTTTTCCTACTCTAGATTTTACGTACGATATGGGCTGGAATAGTTGGACAAATCGGTATTATCCATTCAAGCATACAAAGGATGTTGCAAGGGTGGTTAGCAACGCTGAACAGGTACTGGTAGTGGCCCGCAATCAATTCGGAGTACCATTTTATTACGCCACCACCATAACGCAGGGACATTTTGCTGGCGGAACACCTAAGCCCATGGCATCCCGATTAGAAGCCCTAGGATCTAATCTTAATGACCGCCATGCTGGGAGTTATGATGTGAATCAGCAACTCCAAATGGCTGCTAAAGTGCACGCTACTTGGGGCGAGCAAGGTCCCGTGCTTGCAATCCCTCTTGCTAGTGAAGCAGCTCAAGACTTACATCAGTACTACCCCACATTAACGATTCCCGCCTATAAGGCCGATCTTACCTATGTACTTTTTCTATTTTTTGATCCTTCCCTCACACTTTCCCATGCCATGCTACAGGAGTTAGGGCCACTAAACCCACTTCTCTTCCCATCTCGACCTCAACTATCTGGTGTGGTTGCTCACGGAGACAAGGCTTTTGCTTACGGTATTTGGCGGCGTGAAGATGATCCTTCTTATTCAGATCCTTTCATTCTCTCAAGCCATGGGGTTCACTTTCATAAGCATCTAGTGTCAAAAGGCACCGATGCTGTGGCGATGTTTGCTACAGGGGACAAACTGCACATTGGAGGTAGTACCGATTGGTCAAAAAATCCAACGGGATGGTCGATTCTAGGCGGTGTTGGCTATTCTGCTTCTTTCGATCTGGCAAGCAATGAAATGTCCTCTATCCATATCCATGCTGATTTTTCTACACCGCGTAGCGAGATACGCCAGATCTTTACAAATGGCGATCACATGTGCTTTGCTGGCATGATTAATGGGCCCTCCACCCACACAGCTGATGGCGACCTTAGCTTGTTAAAAGGGGATGGATATATTACGTGCGTCCCATAAGAGCATGTTTGAAAAGGTTCTCTGTGGTCGCACATAGTCGCCTCGGCCGTATGGGTATCTCCCACGATCAACGTCTCGTTTCTCTTTCATTATTCGGATGCCATATTAGCACAGGTTGCCATCCGAGTTCACGAACCGGAAAAGTAGCCGTGCAATTTGGAGGAACTACAGAAGGAGAGTGCCCCCTCTCCTGCGGCATCTTTTCATAGCGCGCAAGAGGAGTGGGAGGATCACTGGGATTTATGTGGGGTTATAGAAAGCGTAATGCGAACAGACAGCACAGAAGATGAACCACCGCTTACAAGCAGTACAACTTGCCTAAAACAACCAGCTGATCAAGGCAGCGTGAGCGCTTTGTAGGAAGGGCGCAAATACTAAGCTCAGGATAGCCATGAGCTTCATGAGGATATTAAGCGATGGACCAGACGTATCCTTCATTGGATCCCCAACCGTATCCCCCACCACAGCCGCCTTGTGGGTATCAGAGCCTTTACCCCCATGCTTGCCAGTTTCGATAAATTTCTTCGCATTGTCCCAAGCTCCACCAGAGTTGGAGGAGGAGATGGCCATCACTACACTCACAGCCAATGAACCAGCCAAAAGGCCAGCCAACGCTTCTACACCAAAAATCGTACCGAAAATCAATGGCGTTAGCAGTACCAGCATTCCCGGTGCAATCATTTCATGAAGGGCAGCCTTCGTAGAGATAGATACGCAACGGGCGTAGTCCGGCTTGGCTTTGCCTTCCATCAGTCCCGGAATCGTACGAAACTGGTGGCGCACTTCTTCGATCATAGAGAAAGCGGCAATCCCAACACCACGCATGGTTTGTGCTGTAAACAACATGGGCAGCACCGTACCGCACAAGAGACCCGCGAAAACCACAGGGTTTAATAGATCAAGGGTATGAATCCCAGCATGGGTAAGGAATGCGGCAAACAAAGCAAGACCAGTAAGCACCGCAGATCCGATGGCAAAGCCTTTTCCGATGGCAGCAGTGGTGTTACCGGCTGCATCCAAAATATCGGTACGTCGGCGTACATCGCTCTCAAGTTCACACATTTCCGCAATTCCACCGGCATTATCCGAAACCGGGCCATAGGCATCGATGGTCAAGCCAATGGCGATGGTGGAGATCATACCGATGGCAGCCAGTGCGATCCCGTACATACCGGCAAAGTGCCAGGAGAGATAGACGATCACAGCAAGAACCAAGACAGGCAGTACAGAGGATTTGTACCCGAGGCTCAACCCGTAGATGATGTTGGTAGCAGCACCGGTTTTAGACGCATCGGCAACTTCGCGAACTGGAGCATAGGTATGAGAGGTGTAATACTCAGTGATGAAACCGATGCACAACCCCCCCCACAAGCCGGAGAGTACGGAGATTAATACGCCCATACGAGTAACCGCTAAAGTACCTAAGGTGAAGCTTTCCACCATAAAGTACTCGGTAACTCCGATGATCGCCAAGGTCATGAGAATCGTAGAAATGACCAGCTGACCTTTCAACGTCTTTTCTACGCTACGTGCTTCTTCGTTAACACGAGCAAAACAAGCGGTAAGCAAACAAACAGGAATGCCAACAGCGGAGATCAAGATCGGATAGTAGATCGCTTCTGGCGCTTGGAGAATCCCAGCTGCGGTTGAGCCGATCACCAAAGCGGCACAAGTCGCTTCTGCCAAAGAACCGAACAAGTCGGCGCCCATACCGGCGATGTCCCCGACGTTATCTCCAACGTTATCTGCGATAACAGCTGGATTACGAGGGTCATCCTCCGGAATCCCTGCTTCGACTTTTCCGACCAAGTCAGCGCCTACATCCGCTGCTTTGGTGAAAATCCCGCCGCCAACACGACCAAACAGAGCCACAGTGGAGCCACCGAGACCGAAGCCCGCCACCATATCCATTACCAAACGGGTGTCTTCCATGATCTGGCTATATAGCAAGCACATGGTCATCAGGCCGAAGATAGCAAGGCCGCATAGGCCAAAACCCATAACAGCGCCAGAATTAAAGGCCACGCGAAATGCATGAGCCAAGCTGGTCCGGGCACCGATGGTGGTACGAACGTTACCGCGAGTGGCAATCATCATCCCCAAGAAAGCGGCTGCGCTGGAGGTGATGGCACCCACTAAAAAGGAAAGAGAGCTATAAAACCCGAATACTTGGCTGCCACTGCTGTGACCCAACGCAAAGTAGATCAGCACAGCAAAAGCGGCACAAAATCCCGCCACGTACTTGTATTCAGAACGCAAAAAGGCCTGAGCCCCCTCTTGGATTGCCCCCGAAATACGATGGAATTTTTCTACTTCAGCCGGACTGCCCGTAACGGGGATCCGTAACACCTTTTGTGCAAAGAATAAAGCCGCCAGCAGAGCAAGCCCTACACAGAGATAAATGATCAAAACAGCCACGAAATCGTTCCTTTCTAATAAATTTAGGATGAATAGTTATGTCTTTTTTGGGGCTGTTTTACAAGCCTTTTGCTTTTATGAAGTGTTGCTGTAAAGAACGGAACCGGCGTCCGCGGAAAAAACAGGAAATTTACATGGAACTCCCCCCTTGACATTCCCTCCGAGGGCACTATGTTCCCCCTGCATCGTATGGATGCATTGTTTTACTGTTTACGGCTCGCCATTCGATCTAGCGGCGGGCCGACACACCTGGTTTCAGCTACATGAAGGAGCTCCCCGTGAAGATCAGACCGTTACAAGACCGAATCCTCGTTAAGCGTTTGGAATCTGAAGAAAAAACCGCTGGAGGACTTTTTATTCCGGACAACGCAAAAGAAAAGCCGATGGAAGGCCTCGTGGTTGCCGTTGGTAATGGCAAGCGCATTGAAGGCGGCACATTGAGCAAGCCAGATGTAAAAGTCGGCGACTCTGTATTGTTTGCAAAATATGCTGGCTCTGAAGTGAAGATCGAAGGCATCGAGCACCTAATCATGCGTGAAGATGACTTGTTGGGCGTTTTAGAGCGCTAAGCCACTTGAGGCAAAGTTTCTCTCATTTTTTATTTTTTACTACATACACAAAGGAGCATTGAATATGGCTAAGTCAATCAATTTTGGCGAAGAATCACGTCGTAAGTTACTAAAAGGTGTCAACACACTTGCAGACGCTGTGAAGGTAACCCTCGGTCCAAAGGGCCGTAACGTAGTAATCGAGCGTTCTTTTGGTTCCCCTACCATTACGAAGGACGGTGTAAGCGTTGCCAAGGAAATCGAACTAGAAGACAAGTTCGAAAACATGGGCGCCCAGATGGTAAAAGAAGTTGCATCTCGCACTTCTGACACAGCTGGTGACGGTACAACGACTGCTACGGTTTTGGCTCAAGCGATCTATCGCGAAGGTGCAAAATTGGTTGCTGCGAACCACAGCCCAATGGAGCTAAAGCGCGGAATCGATATCGCAGTTCAAGCCTTGGTAAAAGAATTGGACGCCATTGCACGTCCAACCAGCAGCCAAGCTGAGATCGCACAAGTTGGCGCCATTTCTGCTAACAACGACCCTACAATCGGTCAAATCATTGCAGATGCCATGGACAAAGTGGGCCGCGACGGTGTGATCACCGTTGATGAAGCCAAAGGCATGGAAACCAGCTTGGATGTAGTAGAAGGGATGCAGTTTGATCGCGGCTACCTATCTCCGTACTTCGTGACTGATTCTGAGCGTATGGAAGTTGTGTTGGAAGATGCCTACGTCCTCCTTCACGACAAGAAAATTTCTAGCATGAAAGAGATGCTGCCAATTCTAGAAAAAATTGCGCAGACCAACCGTCCTTTCGTAATCATTGCAGAAGATATCGACAGCGAAGCTTTGGCAACGCTTGTGGTGAACCGTCTACGCGGTACATTGAAGTGTGCTGCTGTGAAGGCACCTGGTTTCGGTGATCGCAGAAAAGCCATGTTGGAAGACATCGCTGTATTGACCGGCGGACATGTTGCAAGCGAAGAGCTTGGCCACAAGTTGGAAAACATGACCTTGGAAGACCTCGGTCAAGCGAAGACCATCACCTTGACGAAGGACAACACCACCATCGTCGACGGAAAAGGCGCTCGCAAAGATATCGATTCACGTGTGAAGCACATTCGCGGCGAAATCGAGAAGACAACATCTGACTACGATCGTGAGAAGTTCCAAGAGCGTTTGGCCAAATTGGTCGGCGGCGTTGCGGTGATTAAAGTCGGTGCTGCTACTGAAACTGAAATGAAAGAGAAGAAGGCTCGCGTAGAAGATGCATTGAATTCTACTCGTGCAGCTGTTGAAGGCGGAATCGTATGTGGAGGCGGTACTGCGCTGATCCGTGTACAACACGTACTTGACGGTCTAAAAGTAGCTAACAAAGAGCAAGAGTTCGGTATTTCCATCGTACGTCGTGCGATTGAAGAGCCCGTTCGTCAAATCGCATTCAACGCGGGTGCTGAGCCTGCAGTTGTTGTGAACAAAGTAAAAGCCGGCAAAGACGGATTCGGTTTCAACGCTCTTACCGAAGAGTACTGTGACCTATTCGCTGCTGGTGTAATCGACCCAGTCAAAGTAACCAAGACTGCATTGATCAACGCAGCTTCAGTTGCTAGCTTGTTGCTCACAACCGAAGCCATGATCGCTGACAAGCCAGATGACAGCAAGTCATCTGCTGGTGCAGGCGCAGGCGCCGGCATGGGTGGAATGGGCGGCATGGGTGGAATGGGCGGCATGGGCGGTATGATGTAAGATTTTCTTACTGAGTTCCAACTACCATATTTGCCTATATAAGGCTCGTACCAACAGGTACGAGCCTTTCTTTTTTAGATTCTTTTCCAACACATTACTGCTGATGTAATATGCGTTACCCATAGTGGGACAGATTTAGGACAAATTTTGTACGTCAGGTACCTGTATGTCATGCGTTTTGGTAGTTTTTTTCAAGAAAGGATTGAGAAGTACAAAAATAATCGGAAGTGTTGTAAAGCAAACAACAATAAATGCCCCTGAAGGCATATCAAACGTAAAGCTAAGACCCATTCCAACTAGACTCAAAATCACTCCAAATATCCAACCAAATATAAGTCTTGCCCGAATCGTTTGGAAAAAAAGAGTGCTGATGATCGAAGGAACGATAAGAAAGGCAAATACCTGCAAGACGCCTGCAACGTGGACCGAAGAGGTTATGACGATTCCAAAAAGACCGTAGAAAAGAAAATCCCATTTTGACTCTGATTTCGACAAACTGAAAGAAGCGTCTAGTAGCTGTTTCCTAAAGATATAATGAATAAGGCCAACGGCAGAATAGATTCCAGCTGTTTTTACAACATCAAACCACGACACCCACAAGATTTGTCCTACAAGAAGCTCTTTTATATGCTCGGCCCCATGAGACATACGATCGACTAGTAGCACAACAGATGCTGATCCAAATGCATAGACAATCCCAATAATTGCTTCCTGGGAAAACCGCTTCTCCTGTTTTCTGGCAATCGCAAACAAGAATGCGGCTAAAAATGTAGCTGATAATGAAAAGAAGTATATGAGAGGTGAATCATGATCAATCCCGAGCGCCAATGCTAAAGTAGCACCTAGAGCAGAAACTTGAGCCAAGCTCAAATCAACAAAAATCACGCCTCTTGCTAGAACATGTAGACCCAGATAACAATGAATCCCAGTTAAAACCAAACACATGGCTGATGGGGCTGCAAGGAATGTTATGGCATCCATCATTTGGATTTCCCACTTTCAAACTTTCGGACTAAATTTTCAAAAAGATCATCTACATTCTTTATCTCTGACGTGCCGCCAACAGAAACGGGGACAGATTCCACACGAACCCCAGGAACATCGCGCGCAACTCGCTTCGCAACAGAGTCATCAAAGTAGTTTTCTACTAAGAGTAACTTGACCCCCTCTTTTGCCGAGGTATTGATAACAGATAGAACGTGAGGTGCAGTAGGGGGAACACCGGGAAATGGCTCCAGAATAGCCACATTTTGGATTCCAAATCGATCAAAGAAATAGCTTAGAGTTTTGTGATGGGTCACGATTTTCTTGAGGGTTGTTTGATCAATCCTTTGCTGCCAACTTTTTGTCTTGTTTTCTAGTCGCGCCTTTAGCAATGCAGCGTTTTGTTTGTACTTCTCCGCATGGCTGAAATCGAGGGTAGATAAACGTATGGCAATTTGTTCCCCAATTTGGCCGACTCTAATAGGGTCAAGCGTCACATGCGGGTTGCCTTCTGGATGTACATCACCATCAGCTCTTGACACAGGTCCTTTAGGGACCTCAAGAACTTGAACAAGTGGACCAACTTCAAGGTAGCCATTTTTTCCGTCCATCACGTTTGGATTGCGGCCGCCAGAAAGGACCTTAGACAGCCAACCCACTTCCAAGCCAAGACCAATGGCTATCACTAGATCAGCATGGTTTGTTTTTTGCATGTAAGACGGCTTGGCTTCTAGAAAGTGAGGATCCTGAGCGCCTTGACAAAATGATTCGACTTCAACTTCAGTTCCTCCCACTTCTTCCGTAATGGACTTCAGATCGGATGTCGTTGTCAGCACGGTTATCTTACCTGTTGCGACGCGGGCCCAGCTAACGATAAGCACTAAAAAAAGTAATTTGTTAAAAATCATGTGTTGGATGTGCTCCTAAAATAAATATCGATTGAAGTTGGACGGACTGATTTATTTTATCAGTTTGATACTCCTGCGTATTGATACTATTGGAATATGCCAGTCTGAACGTAGCAAACTCGCTCGTTTTATAGGTTACAGTCGGCACAACCGCATATTCAGCATTATGGATTTTTTTTCCTGTGGCATCCTTCAAAGAAGAAACAGTGAAGTAGTCAAGTCGAAAACCTGCATAGAAATTTTTTGAGAAACCAACTTGTTGATATAGGTAACTTCCAAGCGATACGTCCTCGTCCCCCGCTTCGGGCTCAAGCTGTCTCAGCCAAGTTTCTCCTTGGACAAGTAGACTCATGCTTTTTCTATTCCACTTTGCGACTCCATCAAGCCCGAACAGCTGCGTTTTGGTTCCATCAGAGCTGATTCTGCCCAAATAATTTCCACCCAAGGCAAGACCAAGATCATCAGATGGGTCAAGAAATGTGCCCATCCGCAAATAGTGAGTCGGTGTTTTGGGTTTCTTGCCTTCGTTGTGAGCATGACCATAAACCCAGCCATTGGTCACGCCAGCAGTGATATCTAGAAAAAAGAGGGTGGGCACCAAATATGAAATCTCGCCACCTGTATCGAGGACGCCTTCTTCTCCAAAAAACTCGGAAAAAACCTTAGGAGCCGATATAAACGGCCAATCATGGCGATGAAATCTATTTAATCTTCCCACTCCTAAAAAGTACTGACCAACACGCAAACTCATGCCTGGAATCAACTTCGTCGAACAAATCACCGCTTCATGGAGTTCAAAAAGAGACATACCCGATTCTCTATGGGCAGCGAGGCTCAATATGCCATCAAAGATATGGTCAATTGGTGCATAAAGGCTCAGCTCAGCCTCCCGTACCTCCAATGTATCTTTAGCTTTGCTATCTTTTCCAACCTTAAAGGCTCCGACAGCATCCACAGCAGCGGAGACTGAAAGTCCAGTTCCATTAACATCCGCAAACAAAGAAGAGCATTGACTCAAAGACCAAAGAGTTATTCCGAGAAACAGCTGATTCCTACGCATCCATTGTGCCATTCTTATTATTCCTCGAACTTGGGCTCAGCTGTTGCTGCTGATGTAACAACGGCATTGACCAAGACAAGTCCCCAAATATTTCCTCCTCCTTGGCCCGGGGCTTCAGCGTCTGTTTCCGAGTTAAACAAAGCGCTATCTTCACTGAACTCAGTAGGATTTGCCCAAACCAAGATGTGCGTTGGGCTCTCACTATTGTGCATATCGATCTGGAAGATCATTTCCTTTGAGGAATCGATTTTTCTAAACTTTGAGCTTATATCAACTTCCGTTGAGCCTGATTTCAAGCTAGCCTTTAGAGCGGCTCCAGCTCGAGTAAATTGAATAGAAATCCCGCTTCTGAGACCCCGCCCGGCATTGGCGGTCAGGGTTAGTGAACCAGCATCAGCTAATGTAAAAGTGAGACTGTAGCTATTGTCTTTATCTTTGGTGGGAATAGTAAAAACTACGGTTCCAGATCCAGACATCTCGTTTTCTTTGTGCGTAAAGCTCCCACTTTCGGAGAGAGTATATCCTGCGCCATTTAGATTGCGTTGATCTGCCTGTTGAGTGTTCGATTTATTACGATCACCGTGATTGCAACCAACAGCCAACATAGAGGCCAACACCAGGGAAGAGAGGCTTTTCATGAATTTTCTCCTAAAAATGAGTTTATTACGATTAAGTAACTAGAATTTTTGGCAAAGTTTCTGATTTTTCTGAGGACTCTCAGCACGCACCAATTCATGCTACCTGTTGCCCAACAGGGTAATAACTGATAATCTGATATCAATAGTCGGCTATTGATATCAGATTATCAGTTATTAGCAAGGAAATTTTTACGTGGAGCGCAAAACCAAACAACGTGAAGCGGTTCTGCAGGTCTTACTTACTGAAAACAGACCACTCAGTCCGCCTGAGATTTTAGACGTAGCACAAGCTCTAGTTCCAAGACTTGGAATTGCTACAGTTTATCGAGCAATTAAAGAATTTTTAGAGTCAGGGGATGTTGTTAGCGTAGATCTTCCAGGTGAGGGCCAGCGATTTGAAATAATGGGTAAGCGTCATCACCACCATTTCTTATGCCGCTTATGTAGGAAGCTATATGAAGTGAATGGATGCCCTGGGACACTGGATGCCCTCCCCCCTCCAGAAGGCTTCTTGGTAGAAATTCATGAGATTCTCCTCAAGGGTATTTGTGTTAGCTGTGCATAGTGGAAGTCAGCCCTACGCAATAGCCTCTCATCACTTAGCTCTTGGCGGAACGGATGAGTCGGAGCCCTTTTTTATTTGGTATGTAGCTAGCGTTAAGAACTAACGATTGATTATTCGATTCTCGTCAATTTGCCCGTGTTTGAGTTTGGTAGAAAAAACCAACACTTCCTGTTGTAGAGTACAAATTGGACTAGCATGATTTCAAATCCCTGGCCCATTTACACACTTCTAAAGTTTGGGAAGCTCGAAAATTTGCGCTTATTGCAACAAGGAAAAATATATTGCAGGCAGACTACTTACTATTCCAAGAAAGAAAATGCCGATCAATGCTTTTATGATGAGCACGAATCCTTGATAAATATTGCAGCATCTGAAATCAAACAACTTACAATATCGTATCGAAATAAAGAAAATCTAGTTATACCAGGAAAAAATTTTTCGGGTCGAATCAAAATCCAACAAGGTCGCAGTCAAGCTGACTTTTGCCTTCACAAAATACAATCAATAAATTTTTGTGAACAGATGATAACTTCTGAAAATTGCGATCGATACTTTGATGAACTTACCCCATCTTCGCGCATGAAAGATTTTGGCGATCACATTTGGCATATTACCGATCTACAGGAATTTAATAGAAGGCTTCTCACTTTATGTGAACGTCACGGTCTTTATTGTACAGCAAATAGCGTTATCTATCGCGATCGATTATTGTGCACTTCTGAGGAACAAACTCAGCATTTTGGTTTTTTGAAGGATACAAAATATGCGCACGAGCGCGAGTTTCGCTATCTGTTTGAGTCCTGTGTACCTGATCTATACTGTGGCGATCCGTTTATTCTGAATATGGGTGACCTACACGATATTTCGGAAGTTAAGACCTACGACGACTTTTTAAAGTCTTTGTCATATGAATTTGTTCCTGACGGCTTTGTTGCCTAAACCTGGCGTAAATCTGGCGGGGCAGATAAGAGCTGAAAGTTAAAATGAAAAATGGCACTTTGAGTTCGACTAAAACCAAGGTGCCACATGGGAAAAATAGCTTACCGCGTAACAAATTGGAAGACCTACAATGAGAACTTGGTTCGGCGAGGGTCGCTGACGATGTGGGTGGACCAAGACCTCATAACAAATTGGAATCAGCCACCAGAAGAAAAATG
>CANIBL010000036.1 GCA_947466225.1 Deltaproteobacteria bacterium | reverse complement strand
GCTTTTTCAGGCATTGTCCCAAATTCTTGTTTATCGTCATATTCAAAAACCCCCTCCAATCAAAGGGTTCGCCCCATAGCTTCTGTTTTTTCTTTGTAGAAAAAATCAACAAGTCCCTTGTCCCGCAAAGCTTTGCTTCTTAACCGAACAGCATTGGCATGACGGATTATACAACCACAGATTTTTTCAAACACGCCCTTAGAAATAAAATAGAGTAAAATAATAGAAAATCCCACAACAGGAGATCTTCTATGAAACTCGTCTATGCAATGCTCTTTTCTAGCGTGCTTGCCAGTCCACTTCTTGCCAAAGACAATGGGAAAAAAGGCATGGAGATGATGGTCACACGTATGACCCATGAAGTAAAGCGTATGAATAAGGACATTGCCAAGCATCAAAAATGGATGAAACATCATCCTGACATGGACGCTTTGAAAAAAATCATCGATGCAGAAATGGCGTTGGTAAAAGCAAAAAAAGAGTTCTTGGCACATATGGAATCCATGGCGGCGGTAGGAGGGGAGATGATGCATCACGAAGCGCCCCATCATGACGCGCCGCCTCAGCATGAGATGAATCAGGCTGCCCAGCCAGAGTAAGAGCTGCCCTCACTTTTTCATGGTAAAATGCCGATATAGGGGCATGCTAGAGAGGAGCCCATCATGGGGACCGTGATTCAATTTCCGCGAAAACCCAATATTTCCGAAGCGATGCGGCTGAAAGAGGTATCCGATGCCTTGGACGGTGTTATTCTGGATGCCATCAAAGAAAAAAACATGGATCCCTATGAAATTGCTGGGTTACTCTCCCATCGATTGGGCGCCCTTATGAAGGGCTTTTCTCATAAGGACGATCTCTGGGAACTGTGCCAAAAAGTCGTAAAACGCCAAGCTGTGCTATAATAAAGTCAGATCATGCACGCCTCGAGGGAATCGATGTCTCCCACCAGCCCGTTTCAAAGTGTGGCCCGAGTTGCCATTGAGCAGCTTCTAGAGAAACACACGCAGCCCTCCAAATTCGGATTCTTCTTGACCCAAGAGGGGTTTGATTCTCTTGCTGCGGAGCTTCTTACGTTGCTTGAAACCAGCCGCACCTTGCGAGCTACCGGAGATCGGTTCCTTCAGGGCCCTCTCCCCTCTCCTGCTGTTGAACCGCGAAACTCTCGCCCCCTTCGATAGAATAACCATCTGATTTGGGCCTGGTGGACAGCCCTCGTCAGGTCGAAGCGGATGGACAGTCAATAGCCCTCGTTTTCTTCCCAACCAAAGATAAAAATCGGTTTCGACCCGTGCTGTGATTTCGTTTTGATCCGGTCTGATATCAAACTCTTTTGACCTTTTCTGCGGTGTGCGCCCAAATTCAGGGCATACAATCCGATCGATAAAGAGCCCTTCTCCCAATAATTGCCTCCATACGCAAAATCAGCTATAGAGGGGGTTTTATCTCCCCCCTCAGCTTGAGATATGCGACCATGTGGACCCCGACACTTCCTTTGCAGCATCCTTCTTCCCCGCGATGGGCGGAGATGGTCTGCGGCCAATTCGACCGATTTCTCCTTGACCATGCAGCTTGCGAGCGAAAAGCTTCGGCGTTGGCCATGTCCCTGGTGTGCAAGTACAGTCACTATGTCGCCCTTATCGAGCCCATGGTAAGCCTTGCGCGGGAGGAGCTAGAGCATTTTGCCCAGGTCTATCGCTTGATCCGCAAGCGCAACATCCCCTTTGTCGTACAAGATGAAAAAGACCCCTATGTGCGCTCGATGTTGGGCCACATCCGAACAGGCCGTGAGGAGCGGTTTCTCGACCAGCTGGTACTGAGTGCGCTGATTGAGGCGCGTGGATACGAGCGGTTTCAGCTGCTATCGGAGCATTTGTCTGATCCCGAGCTGCAAACATTCTATCAAGACTTGGCCCGCCGAGAAGTGGGCCACTACCGTATCTTTATTCAAATCGCTGAGCGATACTTTCCTTCTGCCGCGGTAGAGGAGGCCCTCGCTCGGATTAGTCGCCTGGAGCAACAAGCCCTTGACGCAGCGCCTGTTCAGCCCATTTTACATGGAGGGACTCCGATTTGACTGAGCTTGCGACCCTGACCCAATTTGAAAAGGCCCAGCATGGCGCCATTGTAGTTACTGTATCCTTGCAGGATGCACCAGATCCCGACTCTACGGAGGGCCCGGAAGAAATCGCGGCCTTGCTGCGTACCTTGGGCATCCCCGTGGTAGCCGAGGTGGTGCAGCGGCGGTTACAACCCAATCCGCGCACCTTTCTAGGCTCTGGAAAAGTAGAGGAAATTCGGCTCTTGGCGGATAAGCACGATGTGCAGCTTCTCATCATCGATCATCCGCTGTCTGGCCCCCAGGTGCGAAATCTCGAGACGGATACCGGCTGCCAGGTCCTAGATCGTGCTGGTATCATTATCGACATCTTCTCTCGCCATGCCAAGACCAACCAAGCCAAAACCCAGGTGGAAATCGCCCGCCTGGAGTACTTGCTCCCACGCCTCACCGGCGCCTGGACCCACTTTCAGCGGCAGCGCGGCGGGGTAAATGCCAGGGGGATGGGAGAAAAGCAAATCGAGGTCGATCGCCGCTTGGTACGCCATCGCATTGCACGCTTACAACGGGACTTAGAGCAGATCCAAAAGGATCATCATACCCAGAAGAAATCTCGTCAAAACGAGCTGAAAGTTTGCTTAGTCGGTTACACCAACAGTGGAAAAACCACGTTGATGAGTGCGTTGACCCAGGCCGAGTCCATCGGTCGCGATGCCCTTTTTGCCACCTTAGATTCGCAAACCAAGATCATTGACCCCCACACTCGTCCGCGGATTTTGCTTAGTGATACCGTAGGGTTTATCCGCCAACTGCCGGTGAGCCTCATCGCCTCGTTCAAGTCCACTTTGGAGCAAGTACAAGATGCCGATTTGTTGCTGCATGTGGTGAACTTGGCTCACGATCATTACAGTCATCAGATGGACAGCACGATTTCGGTTTTGCAAGAAATCGGGGCTGGTAGCATTCCCGTAATCACGGTATTTAACAAAATGGACTGTGTGCGAGAGCCCCATTTGGTACGGGTATTGCGCAAAAGTTACCCTGCGAGCGTGGCCCTCTCTGCCTTTGTGCGAGAGGATGTACTGCGGTTGCGCCAATTCATTTACGAATTTTTTGACCGAGAATTTGAGACCTGCTGGGTGGAAGTCGATCCGACGGAGGATCCTCGCACCGTCTCTTTCTTATATCGCAATTGCATGATATTGGATTCCCAATGTGATCCAGATACGGGTAACCTCCAGTATCTCGTGCGCGCGCCTCGCACGGTTCTCTCCCAAGTGGAACGACATATTCTCCTCGTGGCACCGCAGAAAGGCCCTGTATGATCGACATTACCCATCGCCAATTTTCAGACAGGCTCGAAACTGCATTTCATGCCTGGCAACCCAAAGCCCACCATGTGGTACAGACATTGCAAGAAGGCACCCATGCCTATTTAGACTATACGGGATGGTGGGATTATCCGCGTACCCAAGGGTTTGCGCTGGCAGCGGATATTCGAGCTGCGGTGAACCGGGTGCCGGTGTACTACGATACGGTGATTGTGGTGGGTATTGGGGGTTCCTATTTGGGGACCCGCGCGGTAGTAGACGCGCAGAATGCCTTGTACCCAGAGCATCGTACCCATCGCCCTTCTCCCTATAAACCAGTTCTCTATGCGGGGCATAATTGGTCTACTGCAGAACTGCTGGAAGTGCTCGATGTGATACGAGAAAAAAATCCTGTGGTGAATGTAATTAGCAAATCGGGGGCCACCAGTGAAACGGCAGCTGCCTTTCAATGGATTCGACAAGCCATGGAAACCCGCTTTGGTCCTGAGGAGACGAAGTCTCGCATCTGGGTGACCACGGATGCGACAAAGGGCCCGCTGAAAGAACAAGCGACGCATTTCGGTTATCCCTGTTTTTCTGTACCTGATGATATTGGAGGCCGGTTTTCGGTGCTTACCGCAGTCGGACTTCTTCCGTTATGCTTGGCTGGTTATGACATCGAGGCCTTGCTTCGAGGGGCTCACGATATGTTTACGGAGATCAAGCAGCGACCAACGGCTGTGGCCGATTACGCCGCGTATCGTCGTGCTGCTTGGGCAACGGATCTGCGCATGGAAGTCATGGCCTATGCGGATCCTCGGTTCCGCACTTTTATCGAGTGGTGGAAGCAGCTATTTGGGGAGTCTGAGGGAAAAGCTGACAAAGGGCTCTTTCCGGTTGGGGTGCAATACCCAACGGATCTACACTCCGTGGGGCAATACCTACAAGAAGGATGTCCTTCTTTCATTGAAACTTTTTTTCGTATCGAAGCTGATGGCACTCAGATACTCAAAGTACCGGCTTTTCCTGCTACGCAACATGCCAATCTGCAACGTCTTTGTGGGCGTACCTTTGCGGAGCTCAATGACATAGCATGGCGAGCTACCTATGAGGCCCATAGCAATCGAGGCATCTCTTGCTTGGAGCTTGCATTGCCTCGCTTTGACATGACTGGTCTTGGAGCTGCATTTGCCTTCTTTGAAACCGCTTGTGCGGTGAGTGCGATTCTCTTAGATGTGCATCCGTTCAATCAGCCTGGGGTTGAGGATTATAAGCAAAGGATGTTGGCGAAATTATGAGTACTGCTTCTATGAACCTCCGTCGGTTGCGACAAAATCGTCATCTTCTCGATTTAACGGCTTCTGTAACGTTGACGCCAAAAAAATTTATTCAACCACTCTTTGTGGCAGAGGGCTTGCGAGAAAAACAGGCGGTACCTGGTTTACCCCAGGTATTCCAAGAAACCCCTGCCTCTCTGCTCAAACAAGTAGAGCAAGACTTGGAGCAGGGCATCTCCAAGTTTTTACTATTCGGTGTACCGGGGCAAAAATCGGAGCGAAATTTTGATGTGAGTTTCACATCCAACCAAATTCAAGCACTCAAAAAAACCTTTGGGGCAGATATCTGGCTTGCAACGGATGTGTGTCTCTGCTCTCACTCGGTACACGGCCATTGTGGGGTGCTGCACATAGATGGGACTCACATTGACAACGGAGCCTCTGTACAAGAGCTAGCCCAGGTAGCTCTTGCCTATGCGCAAGCTGGAGCTGACTGTGTGGCACCCAGCGATATGATGGATGCTCGGGTACAAGGCATTCGAATGTTATTGCAAGAGAATGGACTCGAGCGCACGGTGCTGATGAGCTACTCGTCGAAGTTTAGCTCTTCTTTCTATGGGCCTTTTCGGGTGGCAGCTGACTCTACCCCTCGTTCTTACGCGCTTAAAGACCGTACCAGCTATCAGCTAAGCCCCTATAACTATGCAGATGCATTGCGCTCCTCTCTTCGGGACCGAGACGAGGGGGCTGATATCCTCATGGTAAAACCGGGGATGCCGTATTTGGACGTATTGTATCGTCTCTCCCAAGAGATGCCCGATATGCCATGGGCTGCGTATGAAGTGAGTGGGGAATATGCTGCAGTGGAGGCCTTGGGAGAAAAGGGGTTGATGAATCCTCAGCTGGCTCACGTAGAGGCTTGGACCGCATTTTTCCGGGCCGGGGCCTCTATGCTAATCAGCTATGGGGCTCGATTTGCGAGGGAGTGGATTTCCTAATCGATTCACGATCGAGGGAGATGCTCATACAGCCGAGGCAGTACTCGTCTGGGTCTCACTCTTTTCCACCGAAAAATTTTTTCCTATATAGGTTGCGGAAGTTGGGGACAAAAGCTGGCGTTTTATTTATGTAAGCTTGATATTCTGGTTTGTTTTTAGCTAAAGCCTTTTCCAGCAGTGCTACACCAGAAATATATCGAAGAAATATGGACATAATAAGAGGGCCGAAGAATGTAACCCAACCATTGGGTACCGAGACAGCCAAAAGAAAAAACCCCCACCACAGTAAAGCATCCCCAAAGTAGTTTGGATGACGAGTGAGCGCCCATAGGCCTTGATCCAAAACTTTCCCCTTATTTTTAGGATCAGAGATAAATCTTTTGAGTTGCCAGTCTCCTACGGCTTCAAAATAAAACCCGATACTCCAGAGCCCAATTCCGAAGAAGTCAGCTAGGCTAAAGGGCGTGGCAGAGCCAGCAAAAACCCATAAAATAGGGGCACTGATTAAAAAAGAGAGGAAACCTTGGAGGAGAAAAACAGAAAAGAGACTGTACCACCAAAAAGAATTTCCATGATGTTTTCGCATGGCTTGATAGCGGTAGTCTTCTTCATGACTGCGATTGCGGATGTGAATATGCAGAGCGAGTCTGCCTCCCCAAATCGAGAGAAGAAGAAGGAGTAGCCAGTGCCGCCAGTAACTATCTGCAATTTGAATAAAATACGTCCATGTAAGCAGCACAAAGGAAAGTCCCCAGAGTCTGTCAACGATACTGGCGTCTCTTCTTCTAAGGCTAACAACCCAAGCGAGTAGCATGAAAAGAGCCATTACAACGAGTCCGAAGCTTCCGATTTGGATTATGCGTGAAACCATATCGATGCACCTTTATCTTAAAGGGGGACTTTCCCTCGTGGCTATGGATAAGTATACGTCATGTTTGATTGCGGCAATCGGAGTATCACATCCGCCCTTTAAAGGTGTGCGAGAACTCCATTCTAAAGGTAAAATAAAAAATCAGTTCCATCACTTGGGAGGATTTTTCCATGTCTACGGTTCATCTTGGTATCTTACATTCAGATGTTGTAGCAAATGCCATCAGCCGATATCTGGCTAACACCTATTTATTGTTGCTGAAAACACAAAATTTTCATTGGAATGTAACAGGCGAGAATTTCTATTCGCTTCATGGCCTTTTTGAACTGCAATATACAGAGTTACAAGCAGCGGTGGATGAACTAGCAGAACGCATACAAAAATTGGGAAAAGTTGTACCTGCAAGCTTTGCTTCTTTTGCTGGAGTCGCAGATCTGAAAGAGTCTATGGGCTCTCCTGCAGCGATGGAGATGGTAGCTATTTTGTTGAAAGATCATGAACGCATGTCTTGTCTGGGGAGAGAGTTCATCGCTATAGCACAAACAGAAAAAGACGAAGCCACAGCGGATTTGTTGGTCACTCGTCTTCATGCACACGAAAAAGCGGCTTGGATGTTGCGCGCTACGCTACAAAAATAGTGCCAGCCTCTAGCAGGAAAAAAGCCGCTGCGACGAGTCTATGGGTGGTAAATTTCATAATATGTACAGACAGTTACTTTGATTTCTGCAAAAAGACCTCCCTTTAATGAGGGCCATAGACAATCTCAAAGGTCTCCGCTACCCGTGACCATTCTCTCTCGTAGGTATAGTCATCTCCCATAAGTATTTGAGCATGAAAATTATGTCGTTTTTGAAACCCATTTTCCAGTAAAATGGCTTTCATCTGTTTCAATGGGCGTGCTGCAACATATTGGGCTCCAACGGCGCTTTTAGCCCAAAGATGTAGATTGATTGAGAGAGAAGTAATTTGCTGTCCAGATAAATGTGCCTGCACAAGATAAGCGGGAGACTTATAGATCCACTGATGAATCTGAAACGTCTTAGAAGGGCAAGGCATTACATGCATAGACATCGCCAGTTTCGGTTTTCCATCTTTATCCCGATTCGATTGGTCTACAACGGCAGCCAAATAAAGTCCCTGTGGTGGAAGTTCACCATTGCCCAATCTATATGATCCCCAACAGATAGGCTCCTTCACTTCCTCAAAATATGTGGCTTTCTCTCGAGCAAAAGAAGGTAATTTCTCAAAATGGGGCTTTTGTAAAAAATCTTCGAGCAGACCAGCAAGTGCAGCATCATCAGAACCCAACTTCTCGTCTAAGGGTGAGTCTCGGTCTGTAATTTTTGTCATAACGTTCGAAACTGCCTGATCTATATGATATTGCGCACGCATACTTTCGCGAATATCTGAACTGGTGAGATCAAGTAGTTCATATGTCAAATTGGGCTTTGTAAAAGTATTCAAGGATTGTTCTTCTAGAAATGCAATGCCTTCCTTAACCAAAGAAGTTGATGTAGAAGCAAATAATACAGTAGGGGTTACCCATAAAAAAAGAGCGCATCTAAGAATCATGCTTTTGGTCCTGGGGGATCTGATAGCCGTATATACAGCATAAAATCTAAAATACATGAGATGAAAGCGTTACTTGTACATCGCTTTCATCTCATGCAAAAGGGAAAAAAGGGAGTAGGAGATTATACCTTCCCAGAAGAGAGATCTGTATCTCGGGAAGATTGAGAATCCACCCCGATTTTTTCGTAGAACAACTCATCGATGGTCTTCTTGATCAAGATCCACAACAATTCTCGATCTCGGCATTTGGCAAACACAGCCAAGGGAATTTGAAATCCTCCCTTGTCCTTACGTCCACCACCGTACCATTTTCCATCTTCGTTTTTACCAAATACATCTTTGATCCACTTATCGGGATCTAAGGTATGAGATTTGGTTCGAAGAGAGCCATCGATAAAGGAGTTTCCGACTACCCCATAGACAACGACTGTTTCGATTCCTTCCCGGTGAAGGAGGTAGTCAGCACATTGCCCGATGCCGTCTCGATCTTCTTCTCGTACGTACCCAACTCCGGAGAACAAGTAGGTCTCTCGGATGTCCTTGTGCTGCAAGGCAACCTGGGTCAAATCCATGGTCTTGGCAGAAATTGCTTGCTTAGAGATCAAGGCAAGCAATTCCTTGTCGATTTTTTCGGATAAGAATTTCGATGCGTGATAGTCGATAGCAGTGGCATTGACATAGTCATCTGTGTCGGAACGAATCCCATGCATCAATGCTGTGGCAATCTTTGTCTCGATGGTCTTTTCGCCGAGAAAAGGTTCTTTACTCTGCATGAGGTATTCGACATAGATCGACGAGGTAGATCCGGAGGATTCTCGTACATCGACAAAATGTCCTTCTACGGTACCGAGTGGTTTATGGTGATCCACAAACACCAAAAGCTCACAGTGTGCTGGCAACTTAATGGGCATATCTGCACTTTGACAGTCATTGACCGCATAATAATCAAATGCGCTGGCATCGAAATCGAGGGAGCACTGTTCCAAATCCAAATCGAGTTTTTTTACCAATGCCCGATTTTCATGATGGGAAATGTCATCGAAGTAGATAATCTTAGTTAGCACATCATAATTGTGTGCCAGCCAGGACAACGCAAGCGAGCTTGCGATGTTATCGGGATCTGGATATCCCTTGATACAGATCAGCAGTCGCTTGCCTCGAGCCATTTCCAACGTGCGCCACAGGGCATCGCTTTTTTCGTTATGGAAATTCTCTGTCATGTTCATCTCGTTCTGCTTGTGACTCAACGAAAGAATCTTGGATTTCGAACTCATCTTCGTATGCATAAGAACCTATCGGTTGTTTGACTCACAACAAAAGCGCACCTATCACCGGGTACTGTCCAAATACTACCGCGTATTGCGGGTTTCTAAAAGGGAAGAAACGACCTTAGCACGCGGGAACTCGGTAAAAACAAATCCATTTTGCTGAAACCATTGCGATTTTTCTAGCTTATCTTGTATGGATTTTTGTTTGGCAATGGATTTGCAAATGCCCAGTAAAATCCCTGGATATTTACCGGTTTCTGCTGCTTCAATTCGGCTAACCGCCTGAGAAGAATGCCATCGATGAAATAATTCCAAATACACTTTTTGCCCAGTCGTATGTTCAAATACAAAATCTGGACAACAGTAGGTATTTTTTCCCATGGGAAAAAAGGCACTTGCAGCCTGTACCTGCCAATCAGGGCAAATTTCCTGAAACGTTTGAGTAAATTGGGGTAGCGCCTCCGGCACATAGTGATCTCGGACGGTATAATGACTGCGCAGGCCCTGTTGATGAGTGAGAGATAAGAGACAAGGTTTCTTTTTCAAAACAAGCTCTGCTTGTAGTTTCCATATGGGTACATGGAGGACTCTTGGGAAAAATGCAGCCAAATTCATGCCATAGAGCGTCGTTTTTTCGAAAAGATCCAATGGACCTGAAATTTCCATTGCATACGGGGCATCGGATTTCCACTCACCTTCGGGAAAGGAAACCAACAGGCGGTGAAATTTGAGGCTGCGTAGAAGCTCTCGTCGCTGGGCCACAGACAGGGGCCCTACTTCTAGATGCACTTTTTTGGCATGAATCAGCAACCCTTGTATCAAGGCACAGTTGTAGCGGTGGAGCCAATCGGAGGCGGTATGCTGTGCTTGTAATAAAAGAGGACGATACTGAGGCAAGTCTTGGTATAGCTCCATCTGAAGCTGGGAAGTCGGCTTTTGTAACAGATGGGAGACTTGTTCTTGGTATTGGGCGATGGACGACAGAAGGGTATCCTGTCGCAAGTGCTGGGCTTCCTCTATGATCTTCCAACGTTGGATTTCCACCTCTCCTTGTGATTCTCCAAGGTCGCATTGATCAAGGAAAATTTTTTTGATACCAGCATAGAGTGGGTGTACATCAAGGCCTAGTTGACATGCTGTGTCTTGCAGTTCTTGTTCGGTTGTACCGGCAGAAAAGAGCGTATGCATACTTTCTACAAGGGCGAGTAGGGCTACATCCGATACATCCACAAAGCCCGGATATACTTTTTCGGTTCGAATTCTATATCGAAGGAGATCTTTGGTAAGCATTGTGTTGCCGTCTGCGTTGGTTGACAAATTGTTCGTTGGTGTCCTTGGAGACCACCTCGTACAGGACAGCTCTTTTACCGGGCTGGTGTCGCAAAATGCGGCCCAGGCGTTGGACGTGTTCGCGAATGACCCCACTGCCGGAAACTACCACCCCTACCTGGGCTTGGGGCACATCTACCCCCTCATTTAAGACTTTGGAGGTGACCAATACCTTAAGTACGCCAGAGCGAAATGCATCGAGCATGTGCTTGCGCTCTTGGGGCTTGGTTTTATGGGTCAATACAGGGAGGAACAGTTCACACCCGATGCGGTATGCTGTGAGATTGTCATCGGTAAAAATCAAGGTGGACTCTGTAGCATGAGTCGAGAGGATGTCCCATATGGCATTCATTTTCGCATGTGCAGCTTGGGCAATGTGTTTTTGCTCGCGATAGGCTTTGAATGCGGTGCGACCCTCTTCACTGCGAGAAGCCAAGATGATAAACCGTTTCCACCCTTCGGGGCCTCCCATCTGAATGCCGTGTTTACGTAAAAATTGTACGTATAAGTTGCGGGCTTGTTGATAGGCTTGTCGTTCGGATTCTTGTAGGGTGACCTCAATTTGGACCACATCATACGGAGCAAGGACATGGTCCACCATATCCCCGATGTGGGCTTCGTAGACCAGCTCTCCCATAAGCTCAAAGAGACGCTCTTCTCCTCCATCGCTTCGTTCTAGCGTCGCAGATAATCCCAGGCGAAAGGGGGCAATGCTGGCCAATGCGATGAGCTGATAAAAAGGTGCGGGCAAATGATGGCATTCATCGACAATGAGAAGACCAAACCGATTACCCATATGTTCTACCATGAGCTTAGCTGTATCGTAGGTGGCCACAGTAAGGGGGGCCATTTTCCGCTCTCCTCCGCCCAATACCCCAATTTCTTGGCCAAAAAACTTCTCTAGTACTGTGCGCCATTGTTGCACCAAATCCAAGGTGGGGACCACCACCAAGGTGGCCCGCTGTACTTTGGCGATGACCATAATGGCCAATATGGTTTTTCCGGCACCGGTGGGCAATGCCACTACCCCTTTTTGGAGGGCGTGGCACCAGGCTTGCAAGGCTGCGGCTTGATGAGGCCGAGGCACAATGGGGGTTTGCAAGGTAAGCGAGAGGGTTTCATAGGCTTTAGCTTCATCGCTGAGCGCAACACCCGCTTCACGGGCTGTGAGAAAAATATCGCGATAGGCATGAGCCGGCGCACGCCATTGGCGCGTACGGGCGTCATACGAGAAGAATGCCTCGAGGGCTCGGGGCGGCTCTTCATTTAGTAATAGGGTGCCTTGGCTAAAGAGAATTATGCTCATCGTGGTGGTGAGTCTTCCGCATCAGAGTCGGGTTTTTTGCGCGGCAGAAAGAGGGCTTGGATCCCCAATCCCAATCCGCCGATTGCAACCAAGGCCAGAGAGAGGGTAAATCCGTTCTGGATCCACGTGGCAGGAACGGCTGCAGTCATTTGATGCAGGAGTCGAAAATTCCCAAACAAGATAAATAAGATAAACCCGATCGCAGTGATTTTTGCACTGAAGGATCGACGAAGAGAGATATGCACGAAACTACCCTTTATATAATGGTTTTTTACTGTTTTTTTACTGGGGAAACTACGCAGTTGGTTCCCCAGTGAAAAAACAGTAAAAAAACTCATGTTGCACCATAGGAGAAAAAACAGGTAGGATCAACCTCCTTTTGGCCCCCAACCCCTAGGAGATCCTATGAAATTCGTCCTTGGTTCCCTTCTGTTTCTTTGCCATGCCAACCTGACTATCGCAGATATACTCCCTACCACCACAGTCATTCCGGCTGTGGTTACGGTAGGAGAGCTTGCTGTAGGTCAAGTTCCATCTGAAATCCAACTCTCAGGCAAGACCGGTGGACTGGTAGAAGGTAATGGCCCATGGAGCAGTACGTCAATGCGCGGAAAAGTATCGGTATTGTTCTATGTGGCTCCAGCACATAAAGATCTCAACCAACATGTGAGTACGGCTTTGAAAGAAGCGAATTTTGCTGAGGAAAAGTTTCAATCCTATGCGGTGGTGAATATGGCGGCCTCCTCTTGGCCCAACTTTATGATCGAGAGCAAACTTACAGCGAGTCAGAAAGAGTTTCCTCGTACCAAGTATGTAAAAGACAAAGAAAAAGTTCTAGTTTCCCAATGGAAACTACAAGATGATTCCAACAATGTGGTGGCATTTGATAAAAATGGGGTCACATTGTTTTTGGTGAAGGGAAAAGTTGAGCCGGAACAAGTGGGGCAGCTGTTGGAACTGGTGCGAAGTCATCTATAAAAGAGGTGCAGGGGCAGTAACCAAACTGAGAAAATCTCGTAGGATATTGTCGGCAATCTGCCCCGATATCGATGCAAATACGGCTTCATAGCCTTCCGTCGCATAGAGATAACCGCTCTCCTTTGCCGTATAAACCCCAAAAATCTTATGATAATCAGATCCAGTATAGGTTTGACTCCATAGGAGCTGCTTGTTTCGCAGGTCCCATACCTCTACCAACACGGACAGCGCAATGCTCTCTTTTTTAGAAAAACGTGTGGCAGCCAATAAGTTTTCATACGCAGAGAGAGGGGTAGATCGGCCGGTTCCATCCATCAACGGGATCGAAATGTCTTTCGAAACAGACCCTTCTAAATCAAATTGCTTCACTGTTGCGGTTGTAATGTGGGCGCGCAAATAAGCATCTGCCTCTGTCTTCGAGGTTAGGATCATTTTCCCATTTACGGCAAATGCACGTTGGATTTTTTCCCATAAGATTTCGTGTGGGGTAACCTCGCGACTGGAGTCAAAGATGGACTCTACATAGAGAGTATGAATCCCTTTCGGCGGTTGTAGGTAGAGATTGGAAAATCGATAGGTACAATGCCAGCTCCCAAAGCATAGCAATAGAGGGAGAGTTGTTTTTTTTCCTACATTCGCTACACTAGTAAGAAGACACCCCAACGAATTTTTGATTTTCACCTGTTGCTTCCATGAAAAAAAGAGAAAAAATTACACGTCCCGTCGTGTTTTCTCAGTTGCAGGCAGAGACATTGGCGGCGCAATGGGACCATCACCACAAATTCGATGTTCTATCGGATGCAGTGGGAATCGAATGGACTCTGCAGGAGACCATTCGATTGGAACCTGTCGAGCCTGATACACTGATTTGGAGAAGTATACTGTACTTGCAAGCAAAAGTAACGGCAAAGGATTTGGTCGATACCCAGACGCTTTCTGCCACAGCAGATGCAAGACTTCTGCGCAAGATGGGGACCGGCGCCTATCTGCTGCAACTCCCAGCCATTTCTTTTCTCGCTCCCCAAGAAAAAGCGCTTCAACAGCTGGTGTTGGAGAAAAAAATTGCCCTCAAGGCCTCCTTGGCAGGCGAGACACTGCATGAGAAAAAACGGGCGTTATTGGAACATATGATCCATGCCCGCTGTGGGTTTTCACCACCCTCGCTTTCAAGCTCTTTCTTATAGGAGTGGCTATGGAAATTTATCCTGTATTGGTGGAAGGGACGGTGATCTGTCGGGTAAAACGTTGTTGTCAAGGGTCTTGGAAGGAGTGTGAGTCGTGCCAATCTTTGGTGATTTATCTGCACAATTGGTTGCGGCATACCCAAATCCCCTATGTGGTGTTTGATTTACAGGAGGAGTCTACTTTATGCCCATTTTTCTTAAGTGAATTGGGGGTATTGCGGAAAAAGCTACGAACCCCATTCCTTTTTTGTGGGGCTCGCAGTAAAACCCAGGGGCTGCTCGAGACCTATCACTTGTTACACCCCTTCCCGTTCTGGCATTCTCCGGAAGAGGCCCTGCAATGCATGCGGAGGCAATATCCTCTAGCAGAGGGCAGCGGCAGCGCTTCTGATGCTGTTCATGTGGATCACCCCTTGTCGCAAACCTGGAATATCTTGAAAACAGGGATGAATCCGTTGTTTGCACCGTAGTGCAAACGGCTTTTTTCAACAGTGCAGGCATATTGGTCTTGACTTGATGCCATGAAACCTATACCCAGTAGGGAAATTTCTATTTTCTTAAAGGGCATGAGGTATGAAAAACGCATTTTTTACTATGGTGGCTTGTATAATCAGCAGCGCTTTCCTGTTGGGTTCAAGCACAGATCGTTTGGCCTCTACAGCACCTTTTGAGGCAGCCGCTGGGCATGATGGCATTTGGGAGGTTTCAAAAGATGGGGATGCCGTAAAAAAAACCACGGATAAAAACGAAGCGGTTTTTTACCAATGGGCTATGGGCTCCACGTTAGCTTCGTATATCCCACGTGTGTATGATGTGACAAAAGTTCAGGTGAAAGAAGGCGAGAATAATAAAACAAAGTTTGTGATTGAGATGGAGAACCTATTGGCAAAAAATCGGTCGGAGAGGGTTCGTATTATGGACCTGAAATTGGGAGCGCCCTATTCTCCTACAGATGATGAAGCGAAGCGCCAAAAAATGCTGGGTAAATATAAGGGTACTACATTTGTAGACCATGGGCTGATCCTGGCAGGTGTAAAGAGCCTATCTTTAGCAAAGGAAGCAACGGTTTCTTTTTCTTCTTGGTTTTCTGCTGCACCTGATGTGGAGACCTTAGTAAGCAAAGACGATGGAAAAGGATTTTCAGAAGAAGGGCTGGTAGAACAGCTGCGGGCTTTCTTTGAAGGCGATAATGGGACAGCCAACAATAGTGTGACCCCGGTACTGGTCGAGTTACGAAAAATTAGAGAAGCGGTAGAAAAATCTGGCTGTGCATTACAGGGCGTCTCACTTCTATTTGTGATCGGAGATCACCAATTCGGTCGGCCCAGTGTGACTGTCAAGCTCATCGATTTTGCCAAGGGAAAATGTACGATAGAAGATGATGTTTGGGCAGGTGCCCATGCAGAGTTTTACCGCGGCTTGGATTTCTTACTTCAAGCACTGGAATCTTTTGCCCCTAGCAAGCCAAAGATGCCCTCAGCTTCTTCTAGTCCTGCAATTAGCCGCGCCTCTTCTTTTCACCCCTCGCAGCGTAGAGCAGAAATCGCTGCATCTTTTAAAGACGGATCAAAAAATGAAGAAAAAAGTAGCACTTAAGAGGCAAATTACACAAATTCTATAAGAACACGATTTTCCGCACTGCCCCCTATTGCGCATCTTCCAGAAGTCTCCTAGAATAGGGGCACTGTCCCCCTCCTATTACTATTGGAACTTACTGGAGAAATTCGGTATGCGCCTTTTGATTTCCCCCTTAGTCGCTATGTATCTTGCAATGCCGTCGGCCTCATCTCTCGCTGGGGAAGTCTTGAAGCTACAGCAAGCTATTAATTTAGCGCGCAGCCATTCTCCGGCTATAAAAAAGCAACAAGCCGCGGGCCAGGCCCAAAGCAATCACGCTGCTTCTGCTTGGGCGGACACAGGGCCGCGAGGCCAAGTGGCATACAATTGGGTGCGGTTTCAGGATCAGCAGATTGCATCGTTTGGGCCTGCTCCCCTTGTGGTACGCCCGCAAGAAACACGTGCCGGATCCTTTACCTTGAGTCAACCACTTACCGGGTTTTATGCCTTGATGCAGATGGCGCGTATTGAGGGGATCAAAAAAGACGTGGCAGAAAATACCGCGCAATTAACCGATACGCTGACGGCTTTTGCCACAGCTGAGCTGTACATTCGGGCGCAACAACTGGCTGCCATGTCAACGCTGTCGCAAAATCGGATTGCAGCGGGAAAGGCCATCCAAAAAGAAGGCCAAGCGCTTTTCCGTGCAGGGAAAATTCACAAGGGGGATGCGCTAAAGTTAGACTTGGTTCTGTCAGAAGCCAAATCAAGTGCAGCAAAAGTTACAGCCCAGCGAGATATCCTCTATGCCACCGTAAAAGAGCAAATTGGATATGGGGATCAGCAAATGGTTACCCTACCCCAAATCGAAGCGGTTTCTCTTCCCCCTTTGCCCGAGCAGAAAATAGCAGTAGAGAAAGCCCTGCTGCGACGAACGGAGTTTCATCAAGCCAAAAGGGGGGTAGAGATCGCCAAAATCGGTACTCTCTACAGCTACTCTGCCTACTGGCCTCAGGTAAATGCATTTGCTCAATGGAGCCGACAATACGGAGAGCTTCCGTTTGGCCAGGAGGCATTTACGCGCACCTATGGCATCAGTGCAACATGGGACATTTGGGACAACGGGTCACGTCTTTTCAAAACTCGAGAGGTTACCGAGGTCCTGCTCCAAACGGAATATGAACTGACGGAAGTTCAACGGAAAATCAAACTCGAAGTCATCGAAAGCATCGCCAATTTGCAGGCGGCAAGAGAAACGGTTTCTTTGGCGAAAGGTGCATTGGAACAAGCGACAGAAGCCCATCGCATCGAATCCTCTCGCTTTCGGGCTGGCAGTAGTCGGGCTTCTGAGTTGGTTCTTTCAGAAGCAGCAGAAGCCAATGCGGAGAGCAACTGGATCTCTGCCATTGCGGACGTACAAAGTCAGCAATACAAATTGCAACGGGTGCAAGGGGATGCGGCTCCAACGGTATTGTAGTGTCCGTCATCCCCAGCGACCATGGGTCGCGTCGGGGATCTGCCTCGATCGTAGGAGATGCCCATACGGCCTTCGGCCTGGGCATGACGAAGCGGGAACAAATAGGAGTATTCGTCATCCCCAGTGACCGAAGGGAGCGTCGGGGATCCCCCACGAGGGAGCGAACAATAAGAAGGGAGTTTATATGAATGCGTATCGAAGTAGTTGTTTCTTCTTTGTCTGTATAGCGGGTATGGCCCTTCAAGCCAAAGTGGTGCAGATGCCAAAAGAGGTACCGTTCTCTGCAACGGGGAAACCTCTAGCTGCCACGGTTTCCACTACAGCAGAGGAGTTGAAGAGCCATCGTTTTTCCGGCCAAATCATGGCCCCTCGTGACTCCGAATTGTCGTTTCAGCAACCGGGGCATATCCAATTTTTGCAGCAGCCCGGTGCTGTAGTCAAAAAAGGCGAGGTGGTGGCGCGCTTGGATGAGTTTGATTTTCAGCAAGGATTTTCTTTGGCACAGTCAAAGAAAAAAATGGCTGACATTCAAGCCGAAAATGCCAAACGGGAATATGAGCGAGAGGTACAGCTGCGCGCTTCACAGGCTTCTACAGATACTGTTTTCGATATGAAAAAGTCTGCCTATGAACAAGCGAAAGTGGGCGTCAATGTAGCCGCTGTGGAGCTTCAAATGGCAAAAGAGCGTCTCAATCGGGCCCATTTGCTGGCACCCTACGATTGTGCCATCGGAAAAAAGCAAAAAAATGAATTTGAATATATCAACACCGGGATGGGGGTGTTGACAGTCTATGAAATCGGACGTGTCGAAGTGCATTTTCATGTACCAGAATCTTTCTTGGGACAAATCCATGTCAAGGATCTTATGCAGGTAACGGTGCCAGCTGTAGGATTTCAAGGTGAGGCAACCGTACTGCGCGTGGTAAGTGTAGTGGAAGAGCGTACGCGAACATTCGAAGTAGTCGGGCAACTCACGACACCCTCTCCCCAAGTGGTACCGGGTTTGTTTGCCCAAGCGCAATTGTCTGCCCCCACACCGAAGTAGGAGCGTACCGCGATGATTTTATCGGAAGTCTCCATCAAACGCCCTGTTTTTGCCACCATGTTGAACTTGGTGCTGGTGGTGTTTGGGCTTTTTTCTTTGCCTCGTTTGGCGGTGGATTTATATCCCAACGTAGATTTTCCGATTGTCACCGTATCGGTGCTATATCCAGGTGCGGATCCAGAGTCCGTGGAGCAGCGAGTGCTTGATCCATTGGAAAAAGCGCTGAATGGGATTTCCCAGCTGAAGACATTGACCTCGAATGGATATCCCAATCTGGGGCAGATTATCCTGCAGTTTGAATTAGAAAAAAAATCTGACGTTGCGGTGCAAGAGGTACGGGATAAAGTATTTGCTATTTTGCAAAAATTGCCGAAAGAAGCGGAAACGCCCATTGTGCAGAAATTTGACATCGGAGGGGCCCCGATTTTAACCTTGTCCTTTCACGGAGACATGACGGTAGAAGCGCTGTCTCAGCTTGCCAAGGATCGAATCTTGCCGCAACTGGAGCGAGTGCCGGGTGTGGCCCATGTGAACCAGGCGGGAATTCGGGAGAAAGAAATCCATGTTTTGTTGGATCTGGATCGACTCGCCTCCTATGGGCTTACGCCAGCCGATATTGCCAGCTCCATTCAACAACAAAATATGGATTTGCCCAGTGGAAAGTTGGAAACCGAATTGGCCTATCGATCCATTCGGGTCAAGGGAAAGCTAGCCCAGGCAGAAGAATTGGCACAGTTACCGATTTTGAACAATCGAGGGTTGCGTTTGCATATTCGCGATGTAGCCGAGGTGCGAGATACATTGCAAGAAGAAGAGAATGCCGCATTTGTGGGCAAGCAGCGTACGATTTTATTTTTCCTTCAGAAGCAATCAGATGCTTCTACTACCACCGTGGTAGAAGAGGCAAAAAAGTCCGTTGCCAAATTGATACCGCAACTACCTCCCTCTGCTGGGCTTGAGATTGTATCTGATAACTCTCTGTTTATTAAGGGATCCATCGACTCTGTGAAGCTGGACTTGTTGCTGGGGGCTTTGCTGGCAATCCTAATTGTGCTGCTTTTCTTGCGGGATCCTCGCATTACGTTGATTAGCGCAGCTGCATTGCCAACAGCGGTAATTGGAACCTTTGCCTTTATGGAGGCGTTTGGGTTTACGCTGAATATGATGACGACGCTGGCGTTGAGTCTTTCCATCGGGATTTTGATCGATGATGCCATTATCGTAGTGGAGAATATCCACCGACATTTGGCTATGGGGAAATCTGCGTTGCAAGCGACGTCTGATGCTACTTCTGAGATTGGACTGGCTGTGTTGGCGACTACCCTGTCTCTATGTGCGGTGTTTGTGCCTGTGGCATTTATGAAGGGCATTGTGGGACGTTTTTTCTTTCAGTTTGGTATCACGGTGACGGTTGCAGTACTTATCTCTCTCTTTGTGGCTTTTACCCTTACCCCTATGTTGGCAAGTCAGTTTTTGCAGCATGGAGAGGGAAACAACAAATATAAAAAGAGAGGCCCGCTGGTCGCTCGGTTGGTGGCTCTTTCTCAAAAGGTTGAAGATCTGTTTTTACAGTTGGAATCTTGGTATCGCACGTTACTGGTTTGGTGCTTGGGGCATCGTCTTTGGACGCTCTTGGGAGGGTTGGGGATTTTTGTTTTGAGTATTGTGATGGTGCGGTTCGTGCCGGTATCCTTTTTTGCCAAGATGGACCGTTCGGAATTTGCGTTGTTTTATACGTTGCCGGAGGGCTCGAGTTTGGCCTTTACGCAGAAAGAAAGCTTTCGCTTGGCAGAGGCGGTACAAAGCTATCCGGGTGTGAACAAGGTCTTTCTCTCTGTGGGAACATCGCAAGATCAAAAGGTAAATAAGTCGCAGCTTACGGTGAGCTTGATTCCCCGAGAAGAGCGGGGCTTTTCCCAGTATGAGTTAATGGATCGCATGCGAAAGGATCTGGTACCCCTCTTTATGGCGGGTGAGACCAAGCTTTCCATCGGGGAGGTGGACCAAGGGGGAGGTCGAGGTTCTGCCATTCAATTTATTTTGAAGTCGGACAAATGGGATGAGTTGGTGGCATATAGCCATCAGGTAGAAGACTTTGTACGTAAAAATCTGCCCGATGCCATGGATGTAACGACTTCCCTTGAACCGGCACAGAAGGAGTTGCGGGTGCGGGTGGATACAGCACAAGCAGCGGACCTTTCTGTAAGTCCGGCTCAAATTGCCCAATCTTTGCGAACCTTGTTTGAAGGGGAGAAGGTGGGCGAGGTAGAGAAAGAGGGACTTACTTCTGATGTGCGATTGCGGGTACAAGAAGGGCAACGTGTGAGTGCCCAGGATGTAAGTCAGTCCTTTGTTTTGAATCGCCAAGGAGAGAAAATTCCCCTTCATGCGGTAGCAGCCTTGCAAGAAGGGGATGCGCCATCTGGGATCCATCGTACCGATGGGCAGCGACAAATTTCTGTGATGGCAAATTACTCTGGCAAGGATTTGAATACTGCCATCGACAAGATCCAACAGTATATCAAAGAAACCCATCCGGCTTCTGTTACTGCCTCTCTATCAGGAGAGGGGGAGATCATGAAGGACTCGATTGCCTCCATGATGCAAGCGTTGGTACTGGCTATCTTGCTCGTGTATATGATTTTGTGCGCTCAGTATGAAAGCTACTCCGCCCCATTGGTGATTATGGGCGCGTTGCCATTGTCGCTTTCAGGAGCGTTTGGAGCCTTGTTGCTTATGGGGCAAGCGATCTCCATTTATACGATGATCGGGATTATTTTGCTGATGGGACTGGTAACCAAAAACGGGATTTTGCTCATCGACTTTACCTTGCAGCGGATGAAGGAGGGCCTTTCTGTTTCTGCAGCACTCATCGAGGCAGGGCCGGTTCGATTGCGTCCGATTCTTATGACGACGTTTGCGGCAGCGGGGGGGATGTTACCTGTGGCCATCGGACATGGGATGGGGGGAGAAGCGAGGGCGCCCATGGGGGTTGCGGTGATTGGAGGACTCTTGATGTCCACCCTTCTCACCTTGGTGATTGTACCGTGTTTGTTTAGTGTCGTGGAGGAGCGTAAGGAGCGTCGTCGTCAGGCCATTTTACGCACTCTGTAGTTTTTGCAGCTGCAAATAAGCATGCTGAGTTGCTGTAAGCAACAACTTCGCCCTCAATGCAAAGTGATTCGCTTTGTGTTTTAGCTTCGGACACCCGAGTTTAAATGCAGAGTAACTATCTGTAAATACGTGGTTTTTTGAGTTAGAGCCCTTCGGCGGGAGACTTTGCTAGACCCGCATTGGATTTCAACGATTTGTGAAATTCTTCAACTTTCCACCGTCTTTTGTAGAGAGCAGCAACTTCATCACCACTTAGCGAGATATCACTGCATACGAGATTTAACGTTGTCTTTCATAGCTCCAATACAATCTTTCTTGCTGCCACGAATAAAATCGAAGTTATCGACTGAGGCAAACCAGCTGTCGAGTAATACAAACTGGAATTTTAGTACGTTGTGTATGCACGACGAGAACCATATCCCGTAACAACTCGTTCTTGGTGACCTCACTAGCCCTTTTTACTGCCCTGGTTTTTAATTCGCAAAATAACGTTGTTTTCGAATAACCTCAAACGCAACTGGGATCGAGACATCGTTGCAGTGGTATAGTGCGTTCAGAATATTGAGACCACGTACAGACCGCCATGAGCAGTGATCGTAGTGCCAAGACATAATTTCATTTTCATCTGTCCACGCTTTGTCCTGGATGGTGTCGTCAAAAAGTAAAACACCATCGCCGGACTTTTCAACCTCCCGTACGACAGGCTTGACGTATAGCCACAGATCTTTTGGAGTAAAGTCGTTGTTCGACAGAAAGCGAGTTACATGGTCGTGACTGATCTCTCCGTCGACCATTGCGGACAAACCAGTAGCTGTGGCTGACCCAAAACGGCTGATCAAATAATCGGTATAAAGCTCAAGATCTTGTTTTTTTATCCATAACACGTAACAGAAAACAGAGTGGTGCGTAACATTAGTTAGTAAGAGAGCCAGACTTGAAGGTATTGGGATCGGCCATACCTGCTATTTTACCCGTTTCTGCAGCTGTAATCTGATATGCTGCTGATTTTGCCAAGTCAGATGGCCCGTGCGCCTTTCAGTCGGTTCCGTGCCCATCAAGCTGGAGTGCCAAGCCTTGGCCTAAAGGAATCACGAGAGAACAGGCACTATTGAGGATGTCGGAGCCGGTTGAGTAGGTGCTGCTGTGAGTGGGGTTGTACCAGAATCCATAGGGTAAAAGTTCTCCAGAAAGCAATTTTGTTGGGGTGTGTTCTTCTTGCAGTAGAGTCCATAGATGGCTCCCAACTGTTTCAGCTAGGGTTGCACGAGCGCTTCTTGTCAAAACTGGGCCATTGACCCCACGCCACAAGAGGACGCATTCTTCTACGAGAT
>CANIBL010000035.1 GCA_947466225.1 Deltaproteobacteria bacterium | reverse complement strand
CAAAGAGCCCCGTAGAGAAATGCCATCACACCAAGCTGGGATTTTTTGTCCAGCCAAATCCAGTATAGTCGGTGCAATATCGAGTCCAGAGACAAAAGTAGAAAACTCATGAGGACCGGAAAAACGGGGGCTTACCACAAAAAGCGGAACCCGCACTTCATCGTTATATAAGGTAGCCCCATGGTCGTAGTACGAGCCGGTATATGCAGGGCCGATTTCGTTTTCTACAAATGTACGCACCTCTTGGCTCTCTCCGTGATCTGCCGTGAGGAGAATATGGGTGGTATCAGTTAGCTGAAGTTGATCCAAGGTTTGGAGTACCTGCTCCACATATCGATCCGTATAGTGGACAGTGGATGCATATAACCAGTGCAACATGCTCGCGTAGGAGGTGAAAGCCCCCCATCCGGGAAATGTGGCAAAAATATCTTGAAAGGGCGCGCGATAAGGTGCATGAGGCGCATGGAAATGCAGGTATAGGAGGAAGGGCCGATCGTGATTCTCTTGCAGCCATTTTACTGCATCATGGGCAATCTGGGGTGTATCATACGCATCTCGCTCTCGCGCAATTTGCTGAGAGAATCCATGGTCGATACCGCGGCCTTGGATGTCAGAAATCACAGAAATATTGCCGATCATAGCAGTTTTCCAGCCGCTGTGGTTGAGGATCTCAGGAAAAGAGGCTTGCTTCCGTTGGTAAAAAGACTCCTTCTCAGCCTGTTCCATGGAATAGGCAAAGGCAAGGTTGCCGATATGGGTGGGGCTTTGACAGGAAAGCAAGGCATTGGTAGAGGGGGTGGTCATATTCCCTGCGGAGATTGTATGACTGAAGTTGCGACTGGAGGCTTGGAGTTTGTGAAGAAAGGGTGCTACCTCAGGTTGAAGCGCATCGTGACGCAAGGTATCGATCAAAATCACCAAAAAATTCGATTTGGTTGTGGGTTCTACTGCCCAAAGACTGGGCTCGGATACAAAACAGGTGCCCTGCTGGGAGCGGCAGGTAACGGTTACGGTGTCGGTAGATTGAAGCGAAACAGGTGTTGAAATATTTTGCCATGCGCCACCGGGGATAGGATCGTCAGGGAAAAAGAATCGGTGGATATTGCGGTAGTAAAACGATCGGACATCATGAGGTCGTAAAATGGGATTTCCCGACTCTTGAGCAAGGGGGGCGCCATTTTTTTCTATTCGTAGAGCCCCTGCATCTTCAAACAGGAAAAAGCCCATTTGGAGTTGGTGAAGCCCCTCCAAATGAGGGGTCAGGGTGAGGCTTTCCCCAGGAAAAAGCGCGATAGCATGCCGCCCCTCTGTGCGCTCTGGATGAGAACCAACGGAGATAAAGAGTTGGTAGGGATTGTGAAATCGACTGGAAGCAAGGGTCAGTTGATTGGGATATCGAGGTTGGAGGAGCCGTAGCTGTTCTTGATATAGCGCCAGAGCCATGGAGCTAGAAGAAGGAAGCGGGGCTTGGGGGTCGAAGAGTCGGCCTTTTAGGTGCAGAGCTGGGCTCTTTTGCAACGGATTTACTGGAAAAGCCGGAGGAGAAAGACGCCGATCATCTGGGTGAATGATAAAAATATAGAGACAAAGCGCGAGGGTAAAAAGCGCAAAGAAAATCAGGCCCAGGACTTTTCCCATTTTCCACATATTATAAATCCATTCAGTAAAAGGTGGTGCGCATTCAAAAAGTTCTGTTGCGTGATCCGTCATGCCCAGGCCGCCTCGGCCGTATGGGCATCTCCCTCGAGTGAGAGGGATCCCCGACGCGAACGATGTTCGCTGGGGATGACGATCTAATTTGGTACCACAAAATCATGAGTCCAATGTGCATAGCGCTCGTTTTGTGCAATCCATTGCCGCAACTTCTGTTGCAATGATTTGAACACATCCGGGTATTGGGTTTGTACATCGATGCGGTTTTCAGGATCTTTGATCCGGTCGTAGAGGTGAAATGTAGCGCTGTCATGAGTCGGGGTATACATCAACTTGAAGCGGTCAGTGGTAAGGCTGCGATGCTTGGCTGTAGTGACAATGGGTTGGTATTTCTTTCGGAGTACAATATCGCCTGTTTCAGCGGGGTTAAACTGCAGCAGTTCAGTGATGCTGGGGTAATCGAGTCGTTCTTTTTGGTAGAAAGAAACGCCGGTGCGAGAAAACCACAGTCCAGACTCCGTATAAGCAGTGAGGTTCGGGTCTTTTTGCAAATGGGGCAACAAGTTGATGCCTTGAAAGATCTCAGGTGTTGGAGAGTGAGGATGTACAGCGCCATACATGGTGGGTGCCATGTCGATGGATCGGCTGATAAAGGGAATATGCTGTACCGCTGCGGGGGCTTGGTTGGGTAGCTTCAAAAAGAAGGGCACTTTGATCACATTTTCTCCGCGCAAATGCTCGCCATGACCATGGTGGGATCCATATTCAAACAACTCTTGTCCATGATCAGCGGTGAGAATAATCAGGCTGTTGTCCCAGCGCCCCTGCTGTTTGAGCCACGAAAAAAAGGCGCCGATGGCAGTATCTACATGGTAAGCAGCTCCATCATAGAGTGCGCGCACCTGGCGTATATCAGACTCCGGATATTGTTCTTTTTCATAGAGATCCGGGTTTTTTTGAAAGTAAAATCGCCCGGTATAGTGGGGATCTGTAAATTTTGTATACCACGGCCAGGGGGCGGCGTAGGGGAAATGCACGGTTGAGAAGAAGAGTGTGAGAAATGCCGGTTTTTCTGCAGGAAAAGTTTGCAGCATGCGTTGGGCTCGTTCGACCAAAAAACGACTTTCGGAGCCAGATGGGCTTTCCAATACCGCAGGAAAAAGCGCGCGACCGGGGTTTCGCAGGATCAGGGGCAAAAAGAGGGGGAACACCAAATCAACCGACATTTGCAACAAGGCCTGAATGTTCATGGTGGGGGCGTCAATTTTCTCAAATCCGGTTTGGAAGCGGGGAAAGATATCGCCCGCAAAATCAGAAATTACACCGGTTGCATAGCCTTCGTCACGCAACAAGCTAGCGATGCTGGTAAAGAAAGGGCGCTTTTCCTTTAGATCGGGAAACATATGGCGAATGCCCGTTTGGGCGGCGGGTTTGCCTTGCAGCATCTCGACCCAAGAGGGAAAAGTGCGGGGTATGCCGACAATGTGATTGTCAAAGCTCAGAAATCCTTCTTTTTGTACTGCCTGGGTTAGCGCCGGCATGATCGCAGGGTTGTTGGCGCGGTCAGTTCGCAGGGCGTCTACGGCGATGAGGATCACATCTGGGGTTTTTTGGCTGACACCGCGAGGGGCTGAGATGGGGCGCAGGGCAAAAAACAGGCTTGCTGCGCCAACACTAGCAATCAGGAGCTGAGTTTTTCGTGGGCAATGCAACAGGACCCAGAGGATCCATATGCCCACTCCGATCTCTAGATAGAGGGGCGAGAGGTAAAAGGCCGAGCGATATAGGATACGATTCAAAACTGTGGGTAAAAAGCTTTCAAATGCAGCTGGGTATCGAAGGAGTGTGCTGAGGTATCCGCTTGCGATCATGAAAACGGTGCAGGCGAGCCAGAGTTTTTTGCCGGTATTTGATTGGATTTTGATCTGGCAGGTGCGGTAGGCGTTGCGGAGAAGTAGCAGAAATCCCGCTACCACGGTAAAAATCTTCGCAAGTTCGATAGCTACGATGCCGAGGTCGAATTGCACAAATCCCAAGGAGAGTTCTTGCGAGGATACGCCCAGTAAAGAGGGAGCTTGGGCATAGAGAAACTGGAGCAGAGCCAGTAGAGCCGCGCTGAGAAAGCAAAGAAAGATCTGTCGCATGATATATCGCCTTGATAGAAACCCAGTGGTTGTAGTGGAGTAGGCTATCTGAGTTTGGAGTTGGGAGCAATTTGGTATTTGGGGTTTTATTCCACTATTTAAGAGGTCCTATAAGAGGTCCCATAAGAGACCTCTTATAGGACCTCTTTCCCAAGCTCTCGTTTCCCTTCTACCATCGGGAAGGAGGGGTTTGGGGGACTTTCACAGATGGTGCCCAGTAAAATACCGCTGAAATAGTGAAATAAAACCTCAAATACCATTGACATCAACGGGTGCTTGCCCGTATAGTGGCCGCTCTTTGACTGTCTTTCTTTCAGGTATGCCTGTCCTCCTCCCTTCGGGGATATGACAAGCCAATGCCGATTTTCCCAAAAAAATCGCATCATTACCCGTAATAAAGAGAGTTGTGAGTTTTCACAGGCGTGGAAACTGCATAGTTTATTTCGTCTTTTGCTAGGTAGGACATGGAAAGCAACAAAATTAGAATCAAGTTGCGTGGGTACGATCATCGATTGATCGATCAATCCGTCAACGAAATTGTCGAGCGTGCAAAACGCACCGGCGCGCGCATTGCAGGGCCAATTCCGCTACCCACCGCAATCAACCGCTACACCGTGTTGAGAAGTCCTCACGTAGACAAAAAGTCTCGTGAGCAATTCGAGATTCGTACTCACAAGCGAATGTTGGATATTTTGGAGCCCAAACAGCAGACGATCGATGCTTTGATGAAGCTTGATCTGGCCTCTGGGGTTGACGTCGAAATTAAACTTTATTAGTGAATATGCTACGGGTTTCACATATGGCAAAGGCAACAGAAAAAGGGTTGATCGTTCAGAAAGTCGGAATGACTAGGGTTGTAGACGCCAATGGTGTCATGATCCCCGTTACGCTTCTGAAAGTAACACCGCAAAAGATTACTAAGATTTTATCTGTCGAGAGAGACGGGTACACCGGGTTTCAGGTAGGCTACTTTGAGAAATCAGAGAAAAACCTTACGAAGCCGGATATCCATCGCTTGCGCAAGGACAAGATCGAAGAGAACTTCGCTCGATTCCGCGAGTTCCGAACCCCTGCAGAAGTAGGTGGCTTGGAGATCGGTGCCGAGATGACGTCTCAATTGTTCGATGGCGTTTCTTCTGTGGATATTACAGGGATCACCAAAGGGCGCGGGTTCCAAGGTGCCGTAAAGCGTTGGGGCAGCACCATCGGTCGTATGACCCACGGTTCTCGTTTCCACCGTCGTCCTGGGTCATTGGGTCAAAACTCATCTCCATCCCGTGTATACAAGAACAAGCACCAACCGGGGCAAATGGGCGTCGATAAATGCACCGTTCAGAATTTACAAGTGGTGCGAATCGATCATGAAGACAATGTGATTGCGATTAAGGGATCTGTACCTGGGTATAGCAGCAACTACCTAGAGTTACGCCCCACCATTAAGTAAATTTGGGTAACCGAAAGTTGTAGGAATAAGAATTATGAATTGGGACGTAATCGATAATAACGGAAAGAAGGTTAGCTCCATCGAGTTACCTGCAGACCTGTTCGAACTAGAAATGAACGAACATGTGTTGCATAGCATGGTGATGGGATATCGAGCCAACCGACGTCAAGGTACGCATGCTACGAAGACTCGTAGTTTCGTATCCGGTGGGGGCAAGAAGCCTTTCAAGCAAAAGGGAACCGGTGAGGCCCGTCAAGGCTCCAGTCGTTCTCCTTTGATGCCCGGTGGGGGAACTGCTCATGGTCCACAGCCGAGAAGCTATCGTCAGTCACTCAACAAGAAGACCAAGCAGTTGGCGTTGAGAATTGCCCTAAGCGACAAAGTGCGTCACCAGAAGCTTTTCATCGTGGATGATTTCCGCGTGAATGAATATAAGACCAAGCAAATGGCCCAGTTTTTAGAAGCTGCCAATTTGGTTGGGACGAAGGTACTGATTGGGGATGAGCGTCAAGATACTTTCTTGTATCGATCTACCCGTAACCTTCGAAACGCAACCTGTTTGCCAGCGTCTCAAATCAACACTGAAAATGTGTTGGGTTGTGAGTCCTTGGTGGTAAGTTTGCAAGGCATCCAAGGGATGATTGCAAGATTGGGAGAGACAGCATGAATCCATACCAAGTATTGCAGCAGGTAAAGCTGTCAGAGAAGACCAACAAGATTCGCGAAACAGAGAACAAGTACACGTTCAACGTGCATCCAAAAGCAACAAAATTGGATGTAAAAAAAGCGGTAGAGAAGTTCTTTGAAGTGAATGTGTTGGCCGTAAATACGATTCTTTCGAAGCGAAAAGAACGGCGTCGTGGATTCCACGTAGGTCTCGCTTCTCAGAAGAAAAAGGCTTTGGTGACACTTGCCGAAGGCCAAAAGTTAAAGATGTTTGAAGATCAGTAAGAAGATCATATAGGGCAAAAAAATGGCAGTTCGATCTTTTAAAGGAATCACACCAGGTCAAAGACAGACCATTCTCGTTGACTATAGCGAGCTTGATCGGGTGGAACCTTATAAACCGTTGACCGTGGCGCTGAATAAGTCTGGCGGCCGCAACTCCTACGGACGCATTACCGTGCGTCATCGTGGGGGGGGACATAAGCGTCAGTACCGTATTCTCGATTTCAAACGGGACAAGCGGGAAATCTGGGGTACGGTAGAGTACGTAGAGTACGATCCAAACCGTACGGCATTCATCGCTCGAATTCTGTATGCAGACGGAGAGCGGCGGTATATCCTGTGTCCAGCTGGTTTGAAGAAAGCGGATAAGGTTATGGCATCTGACTCTGCGGACATTAAGCCCGGGAACGCACTGCCATTGAGCAAAATTCCGTTCGGTACCATGATCAACAACGTAGAGTTGTTGCCAGGTAAAGGCGGCCAAATGGCTCGCTCTGCAGGTTCTTATTGCCAATTGGCAGGACGAACCGGTGGATATGCGCAGCTCAAGATGCCCTCTGGAGAGCTTCGTCGTGTACCTGAAGGATGCTATGCCACCATCGGTGTGGTAAGCAACTCAGATCATGCCAACACGAACCTCGGTAAAGCCGGTCGTAAGCGTTGGTTGGGGATTCGTCCTACGGTTCGTGGTGTTGCCATGAACCCAGTGGATCACCCGCATGGAGGGGGGGAAGGACGTACTTCTGGTGGACGTCACCCAGTATCGCCGTGGGCAATGCCGACGAAGGGATACAAGACTCGTAAAAACAAGCGTACGGATAAATTTATCATTACCCGTCGTAAGAAGAAGTAAAAGGAGGGACCTGTGGCTCGTTCAGTAAAAAAAGGCCCGTTTCTTGATAGCTACCTGCTAAAAAAGGCAGATCAGGCACGTGTGGATAAGAAGCCGATTAAAACGTGGAGCCGTCGCTCTACTATTATCCCGGACTTTGTTGGGTTGACCTTTGCTGTGCACAATGGCAAAAAGTTTCTCCCGGTTTATGTAACAGAAAATATGGTCGGTCATAAGTTAGGAGAGTTTTCTCCCACTCGGACTTTCAAGGGCCATGCCAAAGGGAAGAAGTAGAGGAATACGATGGACGATCGCTTTAGAGCCTATTTGAAGAATTATCGGATTTCTCCGCGGAAGGCGCGTTTGGTCGTGGATTTGGTTCGCGGCAAACATGTACAGGACGCGTTGGATATTTTGAAGTTCACGAACAAAAAAGCTGCGCCAATTATTGCGAAGCTAATTTCTTCTGCGATTTCAAACAGCTCCAACAGCTCCATGGTAGATGTGGATCGCCTGGTGGTGGAAGAAGCGTATGTGGATCCAGGGCCGATGTTTAAGCGGTTCTTGCCTCGGGCTCAAGGCCGAGCGACCCCCATTCGCAAAAGAACTTCCCATATTACGATCACGTTATCGGAACTATAAGAGCTAAAGAAGGAATACGGTAGTGGGACAGAAAGTTAATCCAACTGGTTTTCGCCTCGGCGTCATACGGACCTGGTCTTCTCGCTGGTTTGCAGAAAAAAACTATGCGCAGTACGTCCAGCAAGATTTGCGAATTCGTCAATATATCCAGAAGAAGTTCGCTGCTTCTGGTCTTGCGAAAATCGAGATCGAGCGAGCCGCTAAGAATTTGAAGGTCAACATTTACAGCAGCCGTCCCGGGATTATTATCGGGAAAAAAGGCTCTGGTGCTGAATCTTTAAAAGACGAATTGACGAAGATCTGCAAGATCACCGGTGTTGATCCTGTGTTGAACGTGTTTGAGGTGAAGAAGGCGGATACCAATGCAGCTTTGGTTGCAGATAGCATTCGTCAACAGTTGGAGCGACGGGTGTCTTTCCGACGTGCCATGAAGAAGGCAATCAGCAGCTGCATGAAGGGTGGAGCCAAAGGGATTAAAATCCAATGCTCCGGTCGATTGGGCGGTGCCGATATGTCTCGTGTGGAACGGTATCATGAAGGTCGCGTGCCTTTGCACACCTTGCGCGCCGATATTGAGTATGGGACATCAGAAGCCTTGACCATGTACGGTTTGATCGGGGTGAAGGTCTGGGTCTTTAACGGGGAAGTACTCGAGCGCGTATAGCGTCTTATTGAGTCGGAAACGAAGGATTACAAGATGTTATCTCCTAAAAAAATGAAGTATCGCAAGATGCAAAAAGGCCGAATCCGCGGAATGGCGCATGTCGGTAACTCTTTAGCATACGGCGAAGTGGGATTGATGGCGCTGGAAGGCGGCAAGATTACCTCTCGTCAAATCGAAGCAGCCCGTATTGCCTTGACCCGTAAGACCAAAAGGGGCGGTCAGGTTTGGATTAAGATATTCCCCGATGTGCCGGTGAGCAAGAAGCCAGCCGAAGTACGGATGGGAAAAGGGAAAGGGGCTGTGGATCACTACGCAGCCAAGATACAACCCGGTCGTATTTTGTACGAAATCGGGGGCGTAGAGAAGGAAGTTGCAGTAGAAGCGCTTACATTGGCTGCTGCAAAATTGCCGATCAAAACGCGACTTTTGATTAAAACAGAAGATCCTTGGCTCTAAGGTGGAATGAAAATGGAACTAGCGAAACTCACAAAATCAGACATTCTAACATACGATGCCCCTCGGCTTCGTGAAGTAGAAAAGGACCTGCGCCTAGCGTTGGTCATGACAAAAATGGATCTGCATACGGACAAGAAAGTCCATGTGGGTAAGGTCCGAAATTTGAAGAAGAATATCGCTCGGGTGTTGACAGCGCAAACAAAATTGTGCACTACGCTTGTAGCGAAGACCTAATCAGGGAGCAGGGAAGATGGAAGCCAAGAAGAAAATCGTCACTTGCAAAGTGGTCAGTGATAAGATGCAACAATCTCGCGTAGCCGTTGTGGAGCGTATGATTAAGCATCCCGTTGCCGACAAGTACATGAAGCGGAGCTCCAAGCTGATGTTCCACGATGAGGGCAATCTCTCTAAAGTGGGCGACATCGTCTCTGTTTCAGCTTGCCGTCCTATGAGTAAGCGAAAGACCTTTATCCTAGAAAAAATTGAGAGTCGCAGCGAATAACGTTGCAACTGTTAGAAGCCGGAGTAGAGCTATGATTCAGATGGAATCAGTCTTAAAGACTGGGGACAATTCAGGCGCCAAGCAAGTCAAGTGCATTAAGGTACTGGGCGGAAGCAAGCGATTGTCGGCAAGTGTAGGCGACATTATTGTCGTTTCCATTAAAGAAGCCTTGCCCAGCAGCAAAGTGAAGAAGGGTACCGTGCATAAGGCTGTGATTGTGCGGACGAAAGCCCCGATCAACCGGCCGGATGGTAGTACCATTCGCTTTGATGAGAATGCCTGTGTGTTGATTAAAGGTAAGGACAACGAGCCGGTAGGCACTCGGATTTTTGGCCCGATTTCTCGTGAAGTACGAGGAAAAGGCTTTATTCGGATTGCTTCTCTTGCGCCCGAAGTATTATAAGGTTCCATGGATACAGAGCTTGACCTACTTGGGGTCTTGCGATTTTGGAGAATCACTGTGAGTTACGTGCCCCGTTTATTAAAAGTGTACAAAGACAGCGTCTCGGACCTGCAAAAAGAGCTCGAAGTGAGCAATGTTATGCAGATTCCGAAGATTGAGAAAGTCGTGGTGAACATCGGTCAAGGACAAGCTGTACAGAACGTAAAAATTCTGGAAGCTGCGATCCGTGACTTGACAGAAATCACTGGACAAAAGCCAATTATGACGCGCGCCAAAAAGAGCATTGCCGGATTTAAGCTACGGGAAGGCATGCCCATCGGATGTTCCGTAACCCTACGTGGGGAGCGAATGTACGACTTTTTGGACCGTTTGATTAATATTGCGATTCCTCGGATTCGTGACTTTCGCGGTTACTCTGTGAAAGGGTTTGACGGTCGTGGAAATTACTCTTTGGGTATCAAAGAGCATATCGTGTTTCCTGAGATCGATTACGACAAAGTAGATACAATTCGAGGCGTTGGAATCACAATCGTGACGACAGCAAAGAATGATGTACACGGCAAGCAACTATTGGGAAAATTCAGTTTTCCCTTCAGAGCGAAATAAAAGGAGCAGTGAGACTTGGCTAGGAAATCTTTAATCGAAAAATGTAATCGAAAGCCAAAATTTTCTACTCGGGCATATACACGATGCTTTAAATGTGGTAGACCGAAGGCCGTCTACCGCAAATTTAGTCTGTGCCGGATATGCTTTCGAAATATGGCGCTTAACGGACTGTTGCCAGGTGTAACAAAGGCCTCCTGGTAGGAGACCCTTACTTGGGTATAAGTGGAAATAAGGTAAGAATATGAACGTAGTAGATCCAATTGCAGATTTGTTAACCCGCATTCGCAATGCGCAAAAAGCGGGCCATGAGGTGGTGAGTATACCTGCCTCCAAGATGAAAATTGCCATCGTGCATCTTTTTCATCAAGAAGGGTACATTCGAGCGTATAAGTGTGTGCGGGACACCAAACAAGGCTTGATCAAGGTTGCACTCAAGTATGATGAGGCCGGTCTAACTGGCACTATCGCTGGTGTGCGTCGTTGGAGCCGGCCTGCAAGACGCTACTACGTGGGCACGGATAAGATCCCTTACATTAAGAACGGCTTTGGGATTGGAATTCTTTCCACTTCTAAAGGGGTGATGACCTGTCGGCAGGCTCGCGCTGCAGGACTTGGTGGCGAGTATCTCTGTTCGATTTATTAATAGAAGTCAGGAAAGAACATGTCCAGAATTGGTAAAAAAGTCATCGAGATTCCAGCCGGAGTGGATATTCAAATCCAGGACCAGTTGGTGATCGTGAAAGGTCCTAAGGGACAGTTGCAACGAACTGTGCATGAAACCATGCGCCTCGAGAGAGATGGAGCTTCTCTCCATGTTGTACCTAAGGATCCGGAAGCCAAAGATCATGGTAAGTACCATGGGTTGGTGCGCAGCTTGGTACATAACATGGTGGTTGGGGTTTCAACTGGGTTCACCAAAAGTTTGACGCTGATCGGGGTTGGGTACCGTGCCGCTGTGCAAGGACAAGACCTTCAATTGACCTTGGGTTACTCTCATCCTGTAGTGCATGCGATTCCAAAGGGATTGCAAGTGCAGGTCGAAAAGCAAACCCAAGTGATCATCACAGGTGCTGACAAGGAATTGGTCGGGCAGACTGCTGCGAACATCCGTTCCTATCGAAAGCCGGAGCCGTATCATGGAAAAGGCGTTCGCTATTCGGATGAGCAAATTATAACGAAGGTTGGAAAAGCGGCTGGTAAGAAATAACCAACCGGTAACAATGGGTACGTGATATGAAGAAGCATACGAAAGCAGGCGATAAAGCGGCGCTCAAAGCGCGCCGAAAAAGCCGAATCCGAAAAAAAGTGTCAGGAACCACGGAGAGACCTCGTCTTTCCGTATTCCGATCCGCTCGGCATGTTTATGCCCAGGTGATTGATGACACGACGGGGCATACCCTTGCTGCGGCGAGCTCTTTTGAGCATGATGCAGTGCGGACCTCCGGAAATGTGGTAGCCTGTGCAGAGATTGGCAAAGTGTTGGCACAACGTTGTATCGATAAAAAGATTACGAAGGTTGTATTCGACAAGAATGGTAACAAGTACCATGGCCGAATCAAAGCGCTTGCAGATGGTGCCCGTGAAGGCGGTTTGGCTTTCTAAATGGCGAATGAGACACTCATCGACGTGAAAGGTTTTTGGTTTTGAGTACAGCAGCAGCAAAAGAAACAGATGGTATCCAGGATCGCGTAATCGCGGTTAGCCGTGTAGCGAAGGTTGTTAAAGGGGGCCGTCGCTTTAGCTTCAGCGCCCTTGTCGTCGTGGGTGACTCCAAAAGCAAGGTAGGCTTTGGCGTAGGTAAAGCGGGCGAAGTGCCCGATGCCATTAAAAAGGCCTCAGAGCAAGCCAAGAAAAATATGGTACACATTGAACAAGTCAGTGGTACCATCCCCTTCGAAGTCGAAGGTCGTTTTGGTTCTTCTTCTGTTCAGATGATGCCAGCGAAATCTGGTAAAGGTCTGATTGCAGGGGGGCCGGTACGGATCATGGTAGAGTTGGCAGGCATTACCGATATCGTATGTAAGATTCACGGGTCCCGTAATGGACACAACGTGGTTCGTGCAACGATGGACGGATTGAACCAATTGCTGACAATCCACCAATATGCGGCAAAATTGGGTCGCCCCGCTTCTGAAGTGCAGCAAGTACGGACTGCTAAGCAGCCTAAATCTGCTGCCGAGAAGAAATAAGAAGGACGTGTTACAATGAAGATTCGAGTAAAACAGGTACGCAGCTTAATCACTGAACCAAAGAAGATTCGTCTCGTGGTTCTTGGGTTGGGATTGACTCGTATCGGCAAAGAAAAAATCCACAATGACAACAACTGCATTCGCGGTATGATCAACAAGGTGAAGCACCTCGTGGAATACGAACTCCTCTCCAAGTAAGGGGGGGCTCTGTAAGGAGGTTGCCTTCTTGCTGAGTAAGGAAAAAGAGGCATAGTAATGAAGAATTTGGGTAATTTGAGTCCAGCTCCGGGCTCTCGCAAGAACCGAAAGCGGTTGGGTCGAGGGATTGGTAGCGGCCTAGGAAAGACAGCCGGTAAGGGTCACAAAGGGCAAAAAGCTCGTAAAAGTGGCTCTCCAGGGATCGCGTTCGAAGGGGGCCAAACACCTCTTTACAGACGTATTCCGAAGCGCGGATTTTCTGGACCTCAGCGCGAGTTTTCTGTGGTGTCATTGAAAGACATCAACCGCGTATGTAGCGTCGATACGACCGTCACGGTATTGGACAAGGAATACTTGTACAAGCATCGCGTCATCAAATCGATGAAGCATCCGCTGAAGATTATCGGGAACCAACCCGTAGAAAAGAAACTGACCCTTATAGCGGATCAGTTCACGAGTGGTGCGAAGGGCGCAATTGAGAAATCAGGTGGAACCGCGAAGGAGGATTAACCTTGGCTTCTTCTATTCAGAAGTTACCAGAAGGTAAAGTGAACCATCTTCAGAAGAAGATGCTTTTCACCCTGTTTTTTCTCGCTCTATTCCGAATTGGGGTACACATCCCCATCCCCGGTGTTGACACGGTCGCACTGGGAGAGTTTTTCCGTACCCAAGGTGCGAACCTCTTTGGCATGTTCAACATGTTCTCAGGGGGCGCATTGCAAAACTTCAGTGTTTTTGCGCTTGGTGTCATGCCCTATATCTCCGCTTCCATTATTTCTCAGCTCCTCACCGTTGTGGTGCCGTACTTTGAGGCGTTGTCCAAAGAGGGCGAAGCGGGTAAACGCAAGATTACCCAATACACCCGCTATGGGACCATCGTATTAGCCTTGATTCAAGGGTATATGATTTCCAATACCTTAGAGCATTCCCAGTTTGCAGGTACCAATTTGGTAATTGCAGGCGGAATGGGCTGGCGCGTGTTGACCGTGTTGTCTTTGACAGCTGGTACGGCGTTTGTCATGTGGCTCGGGGAGCAAATAACGGAGCGAGGCGTAGGCAACGGAATCTCTTTGATCATTTTTGCGGGGATTGTGGCGAGTTTGCCAGGTGTGATCGGCAATACCTACTCTATGTACACCGAACGACAAATGGACTTGTTTCGTATTCTCCTTATCGCCTTTATCTGCATCTGCATTGTAGCGGGTGTCGTGTTGGTGGAGCAGGGCTCTCGACAGATTCCCGTTCAATATGCGAAGCGACAAGTTGGTCGTCAGGTATATGGCGGTCAATCAACTCACTTGCCCATTCGTTTGAACACAGCAGGCGTGATTCCTCCCATTTTTGCCAGCTCTTTGCTACAGTTTCCCATTACCATCGCATCATTGGCTCCTACCAGTCCGGTAGCCGAGTTTATCGCGACGGTCTTCCGTCCCGGTGAATGGGCCTATAATGCGGTGTATGTGTCACTGATTATTTTCTTTGCTTACTTCTACACTGCGATTTCTTTCAAAGCAGATGACGTAGCAGAGAATATCAAGAAGCACGGGGGCTTTATTCCTGGGATTCGTCCGGGTCCTCGAACGGCAGAGTATTTGCATAAGATTTTGAATCGCCTTACCTTGGCTGGTGGGATCTATCTCTCTGCCATCTGTGTATTGCCTTCCATTTTGTCGAGCAAATTCAATGTGCAGTTCTACTTTGGTGGAACCAGTTTGTTGATCGTGGTAGGGGTTGCCCTGGAAACATTCCGCCAAATTGAGGCCCATCGTCAATCGTTGCGATACGAAGCTTTCCTTAAGCAGGGAACCATTCGCCCTCGAAGAGGATAGAGAGAGTATCATGAAGGTGTGGATATTGATGGGACCTCCGGGTGCCGGTAAAGGTACCCAGGGCGATCTGTTGCAGGAACGACTTCACGTACGCAAGCTTTCCACCGGTGACATTCTGCGTAAGCATATTCAATTGAAGACGCCCCTTGGACTTCAGGTTCAATCCCTGATGGCCGAGGGTCACTATGTCTCCGATGAGATCGTGATGCAGCTGGTTGCGGAAGAGCTGAAGGAGATTCAGGGCCAGGATGTGTTGCTCGATGGGGTGCCACGTACGGTTGTACAAGCGGATGCTCTTCAGGCCATGGGGGTTTCCATAGCGAAGGTGATCTATCTGGCGGTGGATGCTGCAGCATTGGTGCATCGACTGACAGGCCGGCGTCTTTGCCCCTCTTGCAAGCGGATCTACCATGTGGATACCAATCCCCCTCGTCAGATGGGGTACTGTGACCATTGCGTAGCGGTGGAGCTGATTCAGCGGGAAGATGACCAAGAGGTTCGCATTCGAACCCGTTTGTCGCTCTATGAGCAAGAAACATCCCCTGTATTGGACTACTACCGAGCCAAGGGGATGTGCCAGGATGTGATGGCGGAGGGCGAAGTTGAGGATATCTATTCTCGCGTGGCTGCGATTTTTCTGTAAGAACAGCTGGTTATCAAATAGTCACCGGTAACAGGGGTAGAGTTCGGAAAAAGGCTTGATTGCAGGGGCAATCTGTTGTACTTTCCGCCGTTTAAAGCCTTGATTTGGATCGAGGTAAGGGATATGGAATGTCAAAGGAAGATGTAATCGAGTGTGAAGGCACGGTTTTAGAGCCGCTACCCAACGCGATGTTTAAGGTCGCTTTGGAGAATGGTCATGAAATTTTGGCCCACATTAGCGGGAAAATGCGGATGCACTTCATTCGAATTTTGCCTGGTGACAAAGTAAAAGTAGAAATCTCTCCGTATGACCTGAAACGGGGCAGAATTACATATCGATCGAAGAATTAACCGAGGGTAGTGGATATGAAAGTACGAGCAAGCGTAAAAGCCATCTGTGACAAGTGCAAAGTAATTAAGCGCCACGGCGTCGTGCGCGTGATTTGCCAAACGGCCAAACACAAGCAACGTCAAGGCTAGGCCCCTTTTTCACGTAATATGTAACGCATCAAGGATATAAGAAATGGCGAGAATAGCTGGAGTTGATCTTCCTGGACACAAGAGAATCGATATCGCGTTGACTGCGATCTATGGGATCGGGGCGCGTTCTGCTGCCAAGATTGTAGAAAAATCTGGCATTTCCCCTACGATGAAAGCCAGCGAATTGGACCAACAATCCATCAATGCGCTGCGAAAAGTCATCGATACGGATCTCGTGGTAGAGGGAGATCTTCGCCGGGAAATCGCTTTGAATATTAAGCGGCTTATCGATCTGGGGAACTACCGAGGTCTGCGTCACCGAAGTGGGTTGCCGGTACGGGGTCAACGAACCAAGACCAATGCCCGCACCCGAAAAGGTCCGCGTAAGACGGTTGCCAACAAGAAAAAAGCAACGAAATAACGTTTTTTCACAGAGGATATGAGACGTGGTAGTGAAAGCAGTTAAAAAGAAAAAAGTAAAAAAGAACGTGCCCGTCGGCGTTGCCCATGTGCAAACGACGTTTAACAATACGATTATTTCGATTTCCGATGTAAACGGTGATGTATTGTGCTGGGCCACTGCAGGCGGTAAGGGCTTTAAAGGGTCTCGAAAGAGCACCCCTTTTGCAGCCCAAGTTGCAGCAGAAGAATGTGCGAAGAAGGCTGTAGATATGGGCGTAAAGACTGTGACTGTTTTGGTTACAGGACCGGGCGCTGGCCGTGAGAGTGCTGTGCGGGCTATCGGCAGCAGTGGGCTTAAGATTGCGATGATCAAGGATGTGACACCGATTCCACATAACGGTTGCCGCCCTCCGAAGCGTCGTAGAGTATAGAGCTCCTCCCCGTCTGGGGTATGGTGGTATAATCGGAATAAATCAGGCGCAATATCAAACTTGTGCAATTCTGCGAGCGCACGGTCTACAAAAATGCACGAACAGATGTACAGCGGGGAAGAAGGGGGCAAGCTTTTATGCACCGTAACTGGAGAGATTTAATTAAGCCGAAGGGCTTAGAGGCCATTAAGGTCGAGAGCACATACGGCAAGTTTATCGCGAAGCCCTTGGAAAGGGGCTATGGACTTACGCTCGGAAACTCTTTGCGGAGAACATTGCTGTCCAGCATCAACGGTGCAGCAGTGGTGGCGGTTCGCTTCGATAACGTAGAGCATGAGTTTTCTACCATCTCTGGTGTAAAGGAAGATGTTACGGACATCATCTTGAACATCAAGAAGGTGAATCTTCGTTTCTTGGGTGAGCGAGATGCTACCATTCGTTTGCAGATTGAAGGTCCAAGGGTCGTAACAGCCAAGGACATTATCACCAGCGGCGATGTGGAGATTCTCAACCCAGATCAAGTAATCTGTACCTTGAGTGCAGATTGCAAGTTGAACGGTGAGATGATCGTTCGGCATGGTCGTGGATATGTACCAGCAGAGCGCAATCGGACTGAGAGCATGCCGGTTGGCTTTATCCCAGTAGACTCTGTGTTTGCCCCGATTCGTCGCGTTGCGTACAATGTGCAGAATGCCCGGGTTGGACAAGATACGGATTATGACCGGTTGACGTTGGAAGTATGGACCAACGGGGCGATACGACCTGATGATGCGGTTGCGTATGCAGCCAAGATTTTGAAAGAACAATTGACGACGTTCATCAATTTTGATGAAACGGACGAAGTCGATAAAGTGCGTGAAATCAGCAGCGAGACCCCGAAATTGAACGAACATTTGTTCAAGACGGTGGATGCGTTGGAGCTGAGCGTACGAGCGGCCAATTGCTTGGAAAACGCAAATATTCGCTACATCGGCGAGTTGGTAACGAAGACCGAGAATGAGATGCTGAAGACCAAGAATTTTGGTCGCAAGTCCCTGAACGAAATTAAAGACATTTTGGTCGAAATGGGCCTCTCTTTGGGTATGAAGATCGATGGGTTTGACCCTTCCGTGCTTCGTAAACAAGAAGTCGCGCAAGAGTAGGACCTGAAAGAAAGGATCGAGTAACATGAGACACCGTAACGGCTACCGAAAATTGGGTCGCGTCACCTCCCACCGGATGATGATGCTTCGTAATATGGCAACTTCTTTCTTGACCACTGGCTGTGTACGCACAACCGTGCCAAAGGCGAAAGAACTGCGTTCTTACGTAGAGAAGATGATCACCTTGGGTAAAAAAGGCACCTTGCACGCCCGTCGTCAAGTAGAGCAAAAGCTCTTTGGCAACGAAGCCGGTAAGATTGTATTCACGGACTTGGCAACACGCTTTAAAGACCGTCCAGGTGGTTATACGCGTATTCTACGTTTTGGTCCCCGTCCAGGCGATGGTGCTGAAATGTGCCAGTTGGAGTTGGTCGATTACCGTGATCATACTCCAATTCAGCAACCAGCTGCTGCTGAATAGTCTCGTCATCCCCAGCGACCTTCGGCCGTATGGGCATCTCCTTTGATCGAAGGGGATGCCCATACGGCCGAAGCGGCCTGGGCATGATGGGTTACGTTTAGTCCCCCTTCTAATTTCCTATACATATTTTCATAATCTTTCAACTCTATATCTATAGATTTGTTTCCTTTTTTTACCTGTGGCACAACCAACCCCGGAACGATTGAGTCTTTTCAATGTACCTGTGGAGTTGTCATGCTGCTGCTGCTGCGCTGGATCTCTCTCTCCGCTGTTTGCCTTTCATTGCTTGTTTCTTCTATCGGATTTTCTGCAGACGATTTTGTCGATCTGGATGCTGATTCGTTAGGGGAACTTGACCCCAAAATTTTAGAAAAAGCGAAAAATCTTTCCATAGATAAAGTTGGGGCTGTCTCACGCTCAGAGAAAGACAACGAGCTGCGTGCGGCGCTGGAGCGATATGGGAAGTCGCCACAAAAATTTGCCAAAGAAAAAGATCGAATTGAGGATAAATACTTCTTACTGGAATGCAAATCTTATGTGACACAACAAGTGGAGCAAGTATATGCGCTAGCAGGCGCCACACTGCGGCATAAATTGATGCAACAATTTATGGCGGGAATGGAACACCCTGTTGCAGCAAAAGCATTTCAACAAAAATTTTCTACACGCGATGCACAAGCCTTTTATGCCTTTTTTCAGGCGAAAATTTCAGAGCAGCTTGCCATGCAAATACCCCTTTATAAACGGGTTAAAGACGCAAATGAGCAATTGGCAGCAAATACCACTTTTTCTGCTGCAAATGAGGCACAAGAAGAAACCTTACGAGATGCCATGGGTGCCCTTCAGCCTCTACAAGTAAAGAGGCTTTTTACGGCCGTCACTTCGACAAGTCCCGTAGTTGAAGGTGGGCAAGACATCGATCTGAAATTTCAGAGGATTTTAGATTATGCGGTACAGCTGCTAACAGAAACTCCGTCTAAGCGCACTGCATGGCGAGCCGGTGAAAAACAGCGCGAGATAGAGCGGAAGAGAATAGAGGCAGAAGACAAACGACTTGAAGCGATCCGTATAGCGGAAGTGGAAAAGGAGGGAAAAAAGCACGAAGCCGAGAGGCTGCGCATTGTAGCTCAGCAGGAGCGGGAGATAGAGGCAGATCTTCTAAAAATAGCAGAAGCCAGACGGGCAAAAGAAGCGGAAACAAAAAGACAAGAAGCAAAAGCGGCGCGTATTGCTGGAGAGAAAAAACGTCAGGAAGAGGCTGCGTTGACAGAGGAGCAACGTGCAGAACGAAAGCGAGCAAAAGAAGAAAAAGGCAGGCTGGCAGAAATTCAAGCCCAAACAGACAAAGCAGAACGAGAAAAAGTCAGGCAAGCGCAAGCGGTAAAAGCCGAGCAAGATCGTCTCTTCGCTGTCGAAAGAGATAACAAACTTAAGGCAGAGCAAGTAGCAAACGCCGAACTGGATCGATTAGGCGCACTCGAAAAAGAAAAGCTAGAAGCAGAGGCAAAAAAAGCCAGACGGGCGGCTCAGATCCAATCTTGGAAGTCTGGTGCCAAAACTGCAGCGAAGTATGCAGGATATGTACTGGCCGCTCCAGTGGCTATTGCTGCAGCGCCGGCCCTTGGAGCTGGGTACCTTGGTTACTATGGGTATGCCACGGCCTCGCAAGCAATAGATAAATACCATGCCAATGCACCCGTACGAGCAGAAGAGCGACAAAATCGTGTTGCAGCAGAAACTAAAAAAGCTCAAGTAAAAGCAGAGCAACGTGCCGCAGAAACGCAAGCGCAGCGTCAAGCGCTTGAGGCGAAAGAGGCAGCCAAACGAAAACGTACAGAAGAGTGGGCGCAGCTGCAAAATTCCCTACGGATGAGCTTACCAGCGGAAGAGGCGGAGTGGGTTATTCGAAAAGTGGCAGAGCGCAGGAACAAAGCGATTAAAGCAGATGGAGGGCTTAGCCTTGATATATGGGCAGAGACTGAGAGGAAGAACTTGGAGCCGTATCAGACATCATGCAAGCGAGTAAAACAACTACATGAAGAGCTTAGCCAGGCGCAGTATCGAGAGGGGGAGCTGCCGGAACTCATTCGGCAAAAAGAAGTCGCCTTTTTTTCTCGATTACGATCACGCCCTATTGATCATTTCCCCTCCTGGGAGCAGATCAAAAATCAACGAAAAGCGTTAGGTGAAAATACTGCTGCGGCATATAACAAAAGATTTTGGAACCAAAAGCGTCCCCGAGAGCTTCATATTTCGAGTGGAAATGAGGAGCGAGTATGGCGGGAGATTCAAACAAAAGCTCCCACAAAAATGTGGAGTGATACAGGGTTTGTTATGGCTGCTGTTCGACAATATCAGCAGCGCCTGAGTGAAGTACGGGCGTCAGAGAAAGTACTAGAGCTAACCGAGCTGCCTGAAGGACAAACGCAAAAGAAAGAAAAAATTATATCGGCAAAGAAATCCCATTCTTTGCAAAAACCCATCACCCTTTCCAAAGAGTTGCTCGCGGTCTATGACAACCTGCTTTTGCTTGAAGAGGCAAGAGACTATCTTCGCTCCGAATTTATTCCTTTGAATCTACCAGAAGCAGCCGCTAAGACTGCCAAAGAAATTTTTGACCTGCAGATGAAAGCCGGGCTTTGGGAAGCTTTTTTGTATCTTCGGCAAACCCGAGGGGAAGCCTCTTCTCTGCTAGCACAGAAGGCCTGGGATCATGTACAAAAAAAACGGGATTCCCATGGACAAGTAAACACCCTGGATTTTGAACTTGCATACCAAGACCGTTTTGATCAATTGCAGTCTGCTCAGCCGACTGTTCCTATAGGGAAACCCTCTTCGAAATCCTCCTTACAACTGAATCAAACGGTCCTTCTAACGTTGGATCCAGCAAAAACCAAAGAAGAATTTTTCAAGCATACGTATTCGACATTTCCACCCCAAATTTCTTTCTTCTTTGATCAAACTTCTGTGTGTAATTCTTGTGGCGAACCTACTGTACAATTTGTGACACGCCAACTCTCCCATCTAGGCCTTCGAAGGTCATTTTCTACCCAATGGGTACAGGTTCCTCTACCTGGTACTCATAAGCTTTCTACTTGTGGTCACTTGATTTGCGATGATTGTATGCAGGGATGGAAAAAGCAAAAACTATTGGCAGTTGAGGAGGATTATGCTTGTCCAAATTGTCGCGAAAAAATCCCATACTGGGAAACGAATCAAGAGAAATGGGAATCTCATTTTGGTATTCAATATGGAAAGACTGCAATAGAGGGGGCCTCAGATTTTTCTACGCTGAGGAAAGAAGAGCTTGCGCTATTTCAATCCGACTTGGAAAGTCGGTTGAAGCGAAGGCTAGCAGGAGAAGGATTGGAAATTGGGGGTGTATTTTATCGAAAAATCGCATCAAAGAACGAAATTTTTGAAGACGAAAAAGCCAGATTTTGGAAGAGCTGGAATGAAGAAGTTGCAGCGATCAAGCCCATTTTTTCTGAAGATCAAAATAAAAATTTTGATCTGTATAGAGCGTCTTGGAAAAAACTAGAGATAGCCTATGTGAAGCATGCAGCGAAAATCGCATGGGCCCTCTATCGGCCTTCTGTTGAGAACCGAAGGATGCAGCAGCACCTTGCGAAATTTGATTTTTCGGTGCCGACAGAAAATATTGATAGTCGAGAAATTTACCAAAAAATGGTGCAGATTGAATCTGAAGCAAAAGGGAATTTTTTCACAGAAGTTCACTATCAATGGAAAACAGCAGTAGTTGAATCAGCAGAATCATTTCGTGAGCTTCAGTTGCTAGGGGGAGTGAAAGAATCTTGGGAATCAATCAATGTTGAGTTCCAAGCGAAAGTGAAAAAAGAGCTGGCTCTGTATCAAGGAAGCAAAACCTACCATGAGAAAGCCTATGCGGCGCTGAAAGAGTACGCACATCATAGTTTATATAACAAAACAGATTCCAATCTTGTAAGGGAAGATAAAACCCAAATTTTTTCGATATTTGAACATGATCTTCGCGCCAGAGTGAATGAACAAATTTCTGCTCTTGCAAAAGAAATTGAGGATGAAAATCAACGCCTTTCCGCTCTATATCAAAAATTATCTGCCGAAGATGAAACAAAGTCGACCTCATTTATTCAAGAGATTGAAACCGGTTTGGTGGAGGTTACCCAGAAAATTTCCACTTTCAAAAAAGACATGCAGGTTCGGATTGAAGAGATGCACTGGCGGAGTGTGGTGCTGGATGCGATTGAAAAGACGCGACAGGAGGCAAATGAGCTTTCGGAACGATCTAAACCCAAAACATCTGATTTTATGATGATACATTCGGATGCTACAGCAGAGTTTTTTACTAAAACTTCTGAACTTTGTTCTCTTTTTGAGTGTGATTTGCAGAATCAACCGGGTCTGATTTTGATCGAGAGTGAAGCAATGAGGCTTCTAGCCGCTCTTAGAGGGCAGCATCGTGCTATAGAATCTCGCTATACGGCAATTCTTTCGCCATATCTAGATACCGAGCGTTTGGCCGACGAAACACAAGGGCAGTTGGCATTATATGCAACATTACTGGATTCGAATCGCAAAAATCTAACTGAAATACAAAAGAAAAAAGAGCTAAAATTTGCTTCACAATATGACTTGATGGAAAAAAGATGGCAAAAGCTTCCGTATGTAGAGGACAAGCCATTGGCACGTATTCAAGAGGAGGTGAAAAAACAAGAGGAGATGAAGAAGAACCTGGCATTACTGTCTAAATGGGAGAATTT
>CANIBL010000034.1 GCA_947466225.1 Deltaproteobacteria bacterium | reverse complement strand
GGGTTGCGGTGTCTACGGTAGCGAAGGAGTATTTTGCTGCCCCAGGCGATGGGGTTACCGCATCTATCCACCACAGGTTCCAGTATAGAGACGATAAATAGGGCGCAGCGGCAGCCGCACTGCCTAGCAGCGTGATACCGAGGCAACCTTGCAGTAGCATCTTGCGCGGCAGAGAATCCATGGAACCCCTTTTTACCTCAGGATTATTGGAGCTGATAGGAGAGTCGCATGAGGTACATCGGAATGCTTTTTTGCAGAAGCACGATGATCAGCATGGCTACGGTGGGGGCAAGATCAAAGGGCCCCCCGATGCGAGAGGTAAGGGGGCGCAGCGGCGCACAAAGCCACTCTGAAAGTCCGCGTACCAATCGTACATATTGGTTAGAGGGATCTGCTCCAAACCAGGATAGTGCGATGGATATAATCAACACCAGGGACATTAGGTTGAACACGATATCGGTCACGTGGGCCAACCCATACAACAAGCTTGAAACCATGTATTGCTCCTCCTTCTCTTTATTATACCGACCTTTTGTATCTCTGTCTGATATGCCGCGTCAATGTCACTTGCTTTCCCGGGGCCCCAAGAGTGCGGTTCCCACTCGTACCAATGTAGAGCCAGCTTCAATCGCCGCTTCTAAATCCTGAGACATGCCTAGTGACAGCTTGCCTTTTCCGATGCTGCGCGCACGTGTTGCCAGCTCAGCGTAGAGCTGATGCTGATCGGTAGGCTCCAAATTTTCTGGTGGTAGTGCGAAGAGGCCTTGGATTTCCAAGCTCGGGTACGCCGTAACTTCACGGGCAAACGTTTCAATCTGGGAGAGGGGGACACCGGTTTTATGGGATTCCACCCCGCAATTTACTGCGAGATAGACGCGGATAGGCCGGGTAGCCGCTTGCGCCAATCGTGCGGCATGGCTCACTTGATCCAATGCGTGTATTTCATTGCACACCATAACCAATTGATTGATTTTATTCGATTGGAGCCGCCCCAAGAAAACCCAATGGAGGTCAGGAAGGTCGGTCAGTTGAGCGGCTTTTTGCTGTAGTTCCTGCACATAATTTTCCCCAAACCGCCGAAATCCGAGGTCGTAGAGTTGTCGAATTTTCTCGGCCCCATGGCCTTTGGTCACAGGTAGAAGCTCTATCGTACTAGGATCCCGTTTCACTCGCACACACGTAGAGGCGATCCGGGTATGAAGGGTATGCAGTTGAGAGAGAAGGGTATCGAGGTTAGTTGGCATGAATCAATCCCGTTTGTTGTAACCAGGTTTCATAAAAACGTTGTATACGCGATTGCATGCGGGGCCATAGGGTAGTGGTTTGTTTCATGACTTCCAGGATTTTCTCGTTCCCGTTCGGTGTATTGGGCAATTTTATAAACCATTCCCATTGGGTTATCATGCGCGGCGTGACTTCTGGGTGAAACTGCGTTGCCATTGCATGGGTGCCAACTGAAAAAGCTTGGTATGCATAGGCAGATGTTTTGCCCAAGATCGTAGCTCCGGGTGGCGCATCATAATGGTCACCGTGAGATTGATAGACCTGAGAGTCTGCTTGTAAGAGCGGAGCCAGTGGAGATCGCAACCCCTCAGGTGTAGCGACTAGGGGATACCATCCCAGTTCTTTTATAGAGCCTTGGTACACCCGTGCACCAAGGGCATGCGCCATTAACTGTGCACCCAGGCAAATGCCAAAGCTCGGTCGCTTTTGTTGCAATCGTACCTGCAACATGCGAATTTCGTGTTCGAGAAAAGGGTATTTTGCTGTTTCGTAGGCGCCCATAGGCCCACCCAGTATGACAACCAAATCAGGGGCAAGAGGATCTTGCTTCGCAAGTTTATCTTGATCTTGGGGTAAGTGAAGCGTTGTGATGGCAAACCCATGGGTTTGCAAAACAGGTTCGAGATTTCCAAGGGGATCAAATTGATAGTTTTGCACTACCAAAGCTGTTTTTTTCTGAGGGGCAGGTTGGGCGGATGTTACTGCAGATAGCAGGAGCAGAGAAAACAGGAAACTTTTCATTCTACAGGCCTTTTTGCTATGGGCATCACCCATAGGCGTAGATTGTGGGTAGACGGGGCCGGGTGCATAGTCTGATCCTCGATGGTAATTCGTCCTTATTCTGGTAAACCAGATGAAAAATCAACGTTTTTTTCCAGTTTGCCTCTAGGGGTTGCTTGGCGAGGCGGCGTCCCTTTTAGAGGCAGGGGATGGGGAGGTTGATGCCGGTGTGGCATGCACAGCTGACGCAGTCATCGATGTTGGCGCTGCAGTTGGCGGAGTTGGGACAACTGCAGCGGGAGCAGGGGCGGATTGATGCGCTGGGGGCTGGGTTTCTTCAAAAAATTTGCTTAACGGTAAGTAGGTGTCTTGCTCTTTTACCTTGTAATGTGGAGCACTTATATATAGGTTTCCTTTTTCGTCAATGCGAATATCTGCATTTTTAATGTGCTGATTAAAAGCGCTTGAAATATCGGTGCCGTTTAGATAGACATCGCGAGCTTGTAGAGGGCTACTCAAGCTGCTAACAAGTATGGCAATATAAGCGATATGGTTTGGCATTGACATTATATGGCCTCTTTTCATTTATAGGCGATACAATGTAAGTGTATCACAAAAGAGGGTAACGGCTTTCGATTTTATAGGAGTGGGTAAAGATGAAGATACGGTTGGGTCTAACAACAATGAAGCGAGTACTTCCCTTTCTTCCTGTGGCAGTGCTCAGTGTTACCGGATGCACCCCTTCTTTTGAGGGGGAGTACTCTGATCCCAACACCACCGAGATTGTGGATGATCGTTGGAACGATGCAGATGCGCGCAAGACATCCGAGATTCTGATTGGCTCCATGTTAGAGAAACCTTGGTTGAATGAATTTAAAGGCAAGCATAATGGGGAAAAACCCGTTGTGCTGGTAGCAGACATCGCCAACCGTACAGATGAGCACATTGAGACGAAGGCCATCGGAGAAGGCATCCGCGATGAGCTCATCAACTCAGGCAAGATTCGCTTTGTGGATGGCGACCGCAGAAAGCAAATTTTGGAAGAAATGCGCTATCAGAACGAGAGCGGCATGGTGTCCAAGCAAAGCGCGAAGAAAAAGGGCAACCAAACGGGAGCTGACTTCATGCTGAGCGGCACCCTGACAAGCATTGTGAACGAGGAGAAGGGCCGAAAGAATGTGGTCTACCAAACCATTCTGCAATTGACAGATTTGGAAACCACAGAGATGGTTTGGAGTCAGAAGTATCAAATTAAAAAGAGATTTAAACGTTCAGGAGCTGGGTGGTGAAATCCTTGAGCCGGATTTTCAATTGCAGCTTGTGTTGGTTTTTTTTGGCCAGTGGATGTGCCACTTATACGGATGAGACGGCCAAGATGCGCCTGGATTTCCGGTCTCGGAATTTTCCCAGCGCTATGGAGAAGTTGAAAAAGGCAGGGATTGCCTCCGAAGGGCGAAGTCGCCTTCTCTATTTGATGGAGAAGGCCATGATTTTAGATCGCCAAGGTAACCGCGCTGATGCGCGCAAGGCATTGCTGCAAGCAGACAAGGTGGTAGATGAGCTGTACACCACCAGTATTAGCAATACCGCAGCAACCTTGGTGGTGAATGAATCCATGTCGGATTATTCCGGTGAGGATTATGAAGTAGTAGCCATTCACACCATGTTGGCGTTGTCTTTCTTGGAGGACAAGCTGTATGAAGAGGCGCGGGTTGAGGCAAAGAAGATCAATAACCGTCTCCATACCATTGCCACCGATCGCGGCAGTGACAAGAATGCCTACAAAGAGGATGCCTTTGCTCGGTATCTCTCCGGTATGATCTTTGAGGCGTTGGGCGATACCGATGATGCCTTGATCGATTACCGTCGGGCCTTGGAGCTGTTCGAAGATCCTGCATATAAGAGCTTCTATTTTGGGGGGCCGCCTCGTGCGTTAGTCGAGGGACTGGCTTCACTGGCGGCGCGCAAAGATCGGCTGGATGTCGTCACCAAGTTGCGAGGGCGTTATCCACAATGGGTGACTGCGGCACAGGCCTCTGACTCAAATACGGGTGAAGTTGCCGTGGTGCATGAGACCGGGTTTATTGCGGTGAAGGTGGCAAAAGAGTTTGCACTGCCCATTGCCGGACAAATTGTGCGTTTCTCCTTTCCCTATATCGATCAGCGGTCTTCGTATCCAAGCTCTATGACAGGCGTGGAGTTTAAAGGGCATTTCGTTCAAGCAGATAACGTGGCAGATTTGACCTCTTTGGCTCACTATTCCTTAGAAGACAAGCGGTTGCGTCTCATTGTGAAAAATGGGGCTCGCTTGCTAGCAAAGGGGCAACTCACAGATCAGGCTTATCAGCATCTTGGTCTTTTCGGGGGGCTTGCTGCCAACGTATATTCCGTGGTCACAGAGACTGCGGATACACGAGGTTGGACCCTCTTGCCAGAGGCGTTGTATATTACACGCCTTCGATTGCCAGTGGGAAAACACACGATCCAGGTTAAGAACGAGGGCCGTGTGAACCAGGTGATGAGTGTGGATGTGAAGAAGGGCCAGCTTCAACTGCTGCGCGACTGTGTGCGGTAATCTTATTTGTAACTATTTTCTTTAAATAAGGGGTGACAAAGTGCGAGTAACAAAGTGGGCGCTTTTTTTTGCGAGTTTTATTTCCATGCATTTATCTGCTATGCATACAGAGTTTACTTCCACTGAAAATGCCAATGTTCTTTGGATGGTGAGCGAGGATCATGCGTTTTGTCGATTGGAAAAGGACACAAAATTTAAATGGGTGGTAAAAGAAAAAGTTAGATTGCCTGCCCTACTGCAATCTTTTTTGCTGGTCAAAAGTGGACTTCGTACTCTCTTGCTGACTGATGAATTGGCTGATACTAGGCATGTATTTTCGGCTTATGTGTATCAAGATCCCGTTGGATGGATGCCATTGTTGGAGGTGAAGCAAAAAGACGGAGTAAAAATTGTGGGTGTGAAGGCAGTGCCGATTGACGGGAATAAAAAAGATGCAATTCAGATTACCGTAACGAACGATTTGGGGGAACAAAAGCAATGGAACTTTACTCCAGCGGATTGCTCGCTAAAAGCCTTGAAAGAAATTACGCAGCCAGACGCAAAAGAAAGCCTTCTTGCAAAAGCAAAAATTGCAAAGGCTACAGCGGCCACTGTACAGGAATGGCCTATCACGTTGATACAGCCCCAATGGCATAAAACTCTTTTGGAAGCCTATCTGTTGAAAAAGGGGGAGATTCAGGCTTTGCAAACAGCCGGATGGTTGACATTACTTGCAAAACCGCTTGATACTGTGGGCTCCAGTGCTTCAGCCTCTTGGATCTATTGTCCTGTTATGAATGAAGCTTTCTTGCAAGCCGGATTTTCACACCAGGATATTGTACCGTTAGATGATGCAGATACGCATAGGCGCTTCGGTGATCTGGCTCGTCGTTTTTCTCTTTCATTAGTAGCGAAGGAGCTTGTTCTTTTCAATTTGAGGCAATTGCCTCAAGTGGCGGGGAGTGGCTTTATTTTTAATGGGTTTAACATTCCAGATACATTTTCTGGATTTCAGCAGCCTGAACTTGGAAAGCCTATGGTTCAATATCCATTCGATTCCAAACGGCATATGAAGGGGGAGGTTCAAATGAACTTTTTGAAAAAATACGCCTCTTTTTTTGAATATGTTGATTACACAGAATTTTTTGCCTCGTTGGAGATGGAGCATTCTCCTATATATGGAGAGGCACTTTCTGTTGCATCTCGTCGTGAATTGAGTCGAGTCTTACAAAGATGGCATCATGATGGATTGAGTTTCTCCGTAGCTGATTTATTGGCGCTTGGAGGCTCTGCTGTACATCAACGGTTTATTCCAGCAGATAAACAAGAGATGCGTCTCAACTAGTTCCTCCCTGAAGGCATCCGCTCCAATTACCCCACTTGGCTTTGACTCAACCAAATCCGCAACACTTGTAGAGCCGATGGCGTGATGCCGCTGATGCGAGACGCTTGTCCCAGGTTTTGCGGGGCGTGGTGTCGCAGTTTCTGGATCACTTCGTTGCTTAATCCTCGGATGAGGTTGTATTCTAGGTTGGGTGGGAGCATGACGTCATCCAAGCCTTCCAACGCACGGATGTTGTGCACTTCTCGTTTGAGATACCCTTCATATTTGCTCTCGATCCAAATCCGTCGTGCCAACTCTCGTGGGTATTGGGGCAAGATGGCAGGCAGAGATTCTTCCGTGCAATCCGGACGCTTTAACAAGGTGAGTAATTTGGTACCCGCGTTGTCTTTCCCTTCATAGTCGGCTGGTAAGACACCGGCCTCTCGATAGGAAGTGTGTTGTACGTAGAGTAGGGCCTCTTCCAGGGCCTTTTTTCGCTCGAGATAGGCATTGTATGCGTCATCCGGCACAAGACCCACGCTGCGACCGAGGTCGGTAAGGCGCAGGTCTGCATTGTCTTCTCTCAAGTGGAGGCGATGCTCTGCTCGGGAGGTAAACATACGATAGGGTTCTTGGGTGCCCTTTGTGATGAGATCGTCGACCAAAACTCCAATGTAGGCTTGGGTACGTTTCAACACCAATGGGCCCCGTTTCTGATGAGAGAGGCCTGCATTGATACCCGCGATCAAGCCTTGTGCTGCCGCTTCTTCATATCCGGTTGTGCCATTGATCTGACCTGCAAGGAACAAGCCTTGTACCTTTTTGGTCTCCAAGGACGCTTTTAGCTCGGTAGGGTCTACGAAATCATACTCAATGGCATATCCGGGACGAATAATTTCCGCATGTTCGAGACCAGGGATGGTCTGCAAAAATTTGGCCTGTACCGCAAGTGGCAAGGAGGTGGAGATCCCGTTGGGATATACTTCGCACGTATCATAACCTTGGGGTTCCAAGAAGATTTGGTGAGAGAGGCGATCGCGAAAGCGTACCACTTTGTCTTCGATGGAGGGGCAGTAGCGAGGGCCAACGCCGACAATTTCACCGCTGTAGAGCGGGGACTCGCCCATATGCGCAGCAATCACTGCGTGGGTCGCTTCGGTCGTATGAGTGATATGGCACGGAATAAGGGGCTGTTCAATGCGTCGGTTGCTAAAGCTAAAGGGGAGGATATCAGGATCAGAGTCCTGCCGTATCAGGCTGGACCAATCGATAGTTTTGCCATCGAGTCGCGGTGTGGTGCCTGTCTTAAGACGACCCATACGAAGACCGGCCAATAGCAAGCTATGGGCCAGCCCAACAGAAGGAGCATCGCCAAATCGTCCGCCTTTGGTTTTACAAGCGCCGATATGTATCAATCCATTTAGGAAGGTGCCGGTCGTAATGATCACATGGGGGGCAAATATTTTGCCTAAAACCTGGCATTGCACCCCCTCGACTCGAAACGTGTCTGACGCTTCAGGGGTGAGCAATAGACTTTCCACGCTGTCTTGACGCAAAGAGAGATTCTCTGTGTTTTCGACGAGGTGTTTCATATATCGGCTATAGAGGAACATATCGGCTTGGGCCCGAGAGGACCAAATGGCAGGGCCTTTTTTTCGGTTCAATACGCGAAACTGAATGCCGGTAGCATCAATGGCTTTGGCCATCCAGCCACCTAAGGCGTCGATTTCTTTTACCAGATGCCCTTTTGCCGTCCCTCCCACAGCTGGATTGCAGCTCATGGCACCGATACGGTCCATGGACTGGGTTAGCAGAAGGGTTTTCGCTCCACTTTTGGCTGCTGCCATAGCCGCTTCAATGCCAGCATGGCCAGCGCCGATTACGATAATATCCCATTGTGTCTGCATATTGGTCTTTCTCTTTTCCTTTTCCTTGGAGCACAAGCAACGTACCCCCAGAACTAAGAGGGTTATACGGAAAAATCCCGCTGGGCGGAATCTGTTTTTGCAACCATCCATATTTATTGATTTTATACAAGACTCTCTCGTATAGTCAGGCTTACAGAAAAAGAAACCCGAGAAGTCGGACCAACCGGAGGATCCCCGAAGTGAAAATTCTCTCGTCCATGGAGGAGATGGGACACGAGCAAGTGGTACACTGCTACGACCCAGCCACTCAGTTGCGTGCAATTATTGCCATCCATAACACCACCCTGGGGCCTGCTCTAGGGGGTTCTCGCTTTTGGGACTATGCCTCCGAGGAGGCCGCTCTGTTTGATGTACTGCGCTTGTCTCGTGGGATGACGTATAAATCGGCTGTGGCGGGGTTGCCATTGGGGGGCGGAAAAGCTGTGTTACTGGGGGATGTACAGCGTCTCAAAACGCCTCAGCTTCTGCAAGCCTTTGGTCGATTTGTCAATCGATTGGGGGGACGCTACATCACGGCAGAAGATGTGAACATGTGCGTAGAGGATATGACGGAGGTAGGAAAAGAAACCCGTTTTGTTACCGGAAAACCTCACAGTCAAGGGGGATCAGGAGATCCATCTCCTTATACTGCACTGGGTATTTATCATGGGATTCGAGCTGCGGTGCAGCATCGGTTGGGCAAATCTTCTCTCTCCGGTCTTCATGTTGCGATACAAGGGTGTGGTTCTGTCGGGCGGAATTTGGCTGGTTTGCTCCATGCCCAAGGTGTGCAATTGTCGGTGTGTGATATTGCTGCTGCGAATGCCCAGCGTGTTGCCGATCAATATGGCGCTCGCATTGTGCCTGTAGATCAGATCCATCGTTTGGCTGTAGATGTTTTGTCTCCTTGTGCCTTAGGCGGGTCACTCTCTTCCGTTACCATTCCGGAGATCCAAGCGCCCGTTGTAGCAGGTGGGGCAAATAACCAGCTCTTGAATGAAAATACGGACGGAAAAGCGCTGCAAGAACGTGGCATCTTGTGGGCCCCTGATTTTGTGATCAATGCGGGCGGCGTGATCAATGTGTATCATGAATGGAGTGGCTACGACGAAAAGAAGGTAACACAGGCTGTGATGGGGATTGAGAAAACCTTGGGAGAGCTGTTTCTTCAGGCAGAGAAAGAACATTGTACGCCGCTGGAGGCAAGCATGCGGCGCGGAGATGCGATTTTGCAGCGTGCCAAGTCTGCGTAAGAGAACATGAGGCGTGTTATATTGAAAGGGCGCTATACACGGTTTCTGGTGTAATATCCGTGCAAGAAATCCATTTCTTTCGAGTGGTTTCTCCTTTTTCCACGCACAATTGATTTTTGCGTAGGTGCAATCTCTGAGCCAAAAATGCCAGCAAAGCACTATTGGCAGCGCCTTCCACGGGAGGCGCTTGTATTTTGATTTTGAGGCATCCGTTATATTCCCCTACAATTTCTGTTTTTTTTGCCCCGGGTTGCGCCCAGATATGCAATACAACTTGTGTGCTTTGGACAGAAATCCAGCTGGGTAGAAAAGAAGGAATTGGTTGCATCGCTATAGATACTCCACGTAAAACTGATCTGGTATTACCATAGATGAGGACCAAGATGACAGCTCTAACCTTGCTAACTGAAGAAGAACAATTTTTTCAATCTGAAATTGCCAAGTTTGCCCAAAATCAGGTGGCCCCTAAAGTTGTGCAAATGGATGAGGCCGAAGCGTTGGATCCTCAGCTTTTGACACAATGCTTTGAAATGGGGTTGATGGGTATTGATGTAGATCCCAAATATGGAGGTACTGGTGGAAGTTTCTTCATGTCCTGCTTGGCCATTGAGGAAATTTCGAAGATAGATCCAGGTGTTGGGGTTTGCATCGATGTACAAAATACGCTGGTAAACAATATTTTTCATCGTTGGGCCAATGCGGCACAACAAGCAAAATTTTTCCCCCAGTTGGTGTCGGGAAAAGTGGGCTGTTTTTGTCTCACCGAAGCCGACTCGGGATCCGATGCCTTTGCCTTACAATCTCGGGCTGTATGGCAAGATAACGCCTGGGTGTTAACGGGAAAAAAGATTTTCATCACCAATGCCATGGAAGCAGAGATTTTTGTGTTTTTTGCCAATGCAGCACCTGAAAAAGGCTACAAAGGGATCACGGCTTTTATTCTGGAAAAAAACATGCTGGGATTGAGTATCGGGAAGAAAGAAAAAAAATTGGGTATCCGTGCTTCTTCTACTTGTGAAGTGATTGTGGATCAGGTGCGTGTGCCGGCAGAAAATGTGCTAGGGGAAGTGGGAAAAGGCTACAAGGTTGCCATTGAAACTCTCAATGAAGGCCGCATTGGGATTGCGGCACAAATGGTAGGATTGGCTCAAGGCGCGTTTTCTGGTGCGCTTCGCTATGCGCGGGAACGGGTACAGTTTGGAAAATCTATTAATTCTTTTCAAGGGGTTCAGTTTCAGTTAGCGCGGATGGCGACAGAAATTGAAGCCGCAAAACTTCTGATGTACAACGCGGCTCGATTGAAAGATGCGGGGAAACCCTTTGCCAAAGAGGCCGCCATGGCAAAATATTTGGGTTCTGAAGTGGCGGAGAAAGTAGCCTCTGTTTCCCTTGAAATATATGGAGGGTATGGGTTTGTAAAGGAGTTCCCTGCAGAGAAATTTTATCGAGATGCCAAAATTGGTAAGCTCTATGAAGGTACATCGAATTTGCAGTTGCAGACGATTTTTAAGATAATTGATTTGTAGGCTTTCCGGCATCCCCAGCGACCGTAGGTCGTGTCGGGGATCCCCTGTTGCCATCCGGCTTTTCCCAAGCTCTCGCTTCTATCTATTTTCTTGCAAGGAGCGGTCTGGGGAAACTGCACAGCTAGTTCTCCAGTAGAGAAAAATTAGAAAAAAGACTCCGTCTTGATGTGTGCCATCTCAACCCCTTTTGTAGAAAGAAAAGCAGGGATAGATGTGAGCAATCCCTTTGGGCCACAGATAAAAAACGTACGATGGAGAAAATCCCCTTCTAGGGTTTCTGCTAACAAGGCCTCATCGATGCGACCAAACCGAAAATCTGCATGATGCTGTCGACTCAAGCTCACCACCACCCGTACGTTTGGATGTTGTTGCGCTTCTTGCAAAAGATCCCATCCAATTAAATCTTCTTCACTTCGGTAGGAAACAAGCAATACCATATCTGGAAGAAGGGCGCTTGCAGGTTGGGTATATTCCCGTAGCATGCTTAAGAATGGGGTTACGCCGCTGCCAGCTCCGATCATAACCAAACGGGGTAGATCCTTGGTAGGTTCATACCCAAAACGGCCAATGGGACCTCGGGCACGCAAGATATCGCCCTCCATTACTTTTTCACATAAGTAATGACTCACGATGCCGTGGGATACGGCTTTCACCGTGACTTCAATATGGTCTTTTTGACAAGGAGAACTGGACATCGTGTAGGAACGAACCAGAGGTTTGTCTGCAAGATCATCGAAGCGAAAGGTCAAGTATTGCCCTGGTTGATAGTCAAATACACAGCCACCGTCTTCTGCATCCACAAGATACAGGGTTCTGGTGTCGTGGGTCTCCGGCACTATTTTATCGACTCGAAGGTTCATCCACCCTCGTTTGATTCGTCTTGGTTCCATATTGTTACCTATACGGTTGAATGGAGAGGGAACGTATCAGGTTTTGTGGGTAGAAAAAACCGGATTTTACCTTTATCTCCAAAAAAAATCAGGCTATAGAAATTGCTACTATCTCAAAGAAGGAGGGCCCTTATGTTGCGATTCCTCTTGTGCAGCGTCGTCTCTGTATGGCAAATACTTGGGTATGACGGATTCATATCCGAGCAACTCAGGGCCCAAGAGCATCCTATAATTGCGAGTACCAAAATTCGTTTTCAAAATACCGACCCTCTCTCAGAGGAGCAAATAGCGGAACTCAAGGAGGCAGCTGGGTCTCTAGAGAAGGTATTTTCGGAATCTTCTGCCACCCAAAATCGCAATAAAATTTCCGAATTTTATACGCAAATTGCTAAGTCGACCCTCGATGTAGAGGCACTACATCAATGGCGGCAGGACATGTTGAGCCATCATGAACAGCTGGATCAGCTGATCATTTTGCGCATGAGCTATGTGGTAGAAAGCGCATACCAAAAGATTGTACAAAAAAAGGCGCACGCCTTTTTAACCGCCCCTCGCTTGGCAAAAAATACCATTTTGAAAGAGCATTGGGATCGTCTGATGGCAGAGCATACCAAATGGCGCGCTCATTTTGATTGTATCGGTACCCGAGCCTTAAAGCGAGATCCGAGCGAACCTCAAATTCGGGTGCGAGACCGTGTATATGGGCAGGACAACTTTTTACGACAGGTTCGACAGTATTCTCATTTATTGGATGTGCCGCCCTCTCGGCTGGCTAGTATCGCCTCTCGTGCTGCTGGTGGTGCAGCATTTCCGCTTTTTTGTGTCGGTGCAGGAATTGGATGTGGGATTCTTTCTATACCGTTACTGGGAGCAAAAGGGACGCAAACGGTTGGAAGTTGGTTTCATAAAAGTCCGGTTCCGGCTCCAGTTCCATCTGCCTTGATGAGCATCCTGCGGGTTGCAGGGGGACGCAAGTTACGGGTGGCAAATCGAGAAAATCTGCTATTGGAACAACATGATCCGGATGAAGTTCGATTGTATTTGCCTCCGCATTTAAACGAATGGAAGGATATGTCGGCTTTATCCGCATTGAACATTCCAAATCCCCGGACTTTTGCCAATGCGGGTATTGTTGGCACAACCTTATTGGGGAAAGGGTATGCCGGTCGCGTATTGGGGGGATATGCAGCCAGCATGGATGGGATTATTCCTGTAGGTAAGGTCAAAGGCTTCTTTCGAAATGAACCGACTGAATCGCATTATCTTCGAGAGTTACACAAGCCCGGGCCAGCCTATTTCATCAATTTTAGTCAAGGATTTGTGAATCGTGAATGCATTCCCATTTCGACTCGCATTGTAACGGGATTGTTTCACCCCCCGCTTCAGTTGGGGCGCAAACTCACCATCGTGCCGTTGTCGTTTCATCAAGCCAATACATTCTTGACAAGGTCAGAGAAAGAAGAAAGTGCCTATGACCGGGGGGTTGATGTTACGGTTCATACGCCGATTTCCTCTGATTCTGTTCAAAAGCTCTACGAGATTGAGGTAGAGGCCGGAGTCTCGGGTCTGGACTTGATTCCCCTTGCAATCCGCCAGATGTGGTATATGACCATGAAAGATGATTTGTCGATAGAGGAGCTCGAATCGCGTGTGGAAGTACTTTTTAGCGAGATTCAGGAGGAACGACTCGAAACAGATCCAGAGGAGGCGGTGGCGGGATCGATGGAAGGTGTAACCTAACGATAAAAAAGAAAAAACACAGTTTCTTGTATCCTTGCCTTCTTCCGTGCAATCCTCATTGCACCTCCCCCCAAAAGCATGGTACTTCAGTTCCCATTCGTCCGATCCGTACCCATTGCTGAACTTGATACAGGGGAGAAATCCGTTGACCACTCGGCTTAGTCTTGCGCGTGAAATCGCCTATGATGCTTTTAGCCATGTGATGGAGCATCAAAAAAATCCCGATGCAGCTGTGGAGTATCTCCTACAGAAACGTCATGGTTCTATTACCAAAAGAGACCGACGCTTGATCAAAGAAATCCTCTTTGGTTCCTTGCGGTGGTACTCGAAAATCTATTGGATTTTACAAAAGACCTCTTCTCGCGATTTAGACAAAACCACCCCAGAAATTCGTGCCTGTTTGATTCTTGGCACCTACCAAATTTTTTACATGGATCATATTCCCGACCGAGCTGCTGTGAATGAAAGTGCAGAGTACATTCGGCATAAGGGACAAACCCATGCGGTATCCTTTGTAAACGGGATCCTTCGTTCCATTGCCCGTAAGGCAGAGTATTTTGCAAAGCCGGACAAAGACAAGCAACCGGTGGAGTATCTTGCCTTGCAGTATGCGCATCCAACGTGGATCGTCGAACGATGGTGCCGTCGATTCTCCTTTGATCGGATGAAGGAACTACTCCTTTCTAACAATGTGCAGCCGCCTTTTGCTGTGCGCGTCAATGTATGCAAGATACCCCGGGAGAAAATTCAAGACTTCCGAGATGAGCTTTTACGCAAAGAAAAGGTGCACTCAGAAAAACCTGCACTTCGTTCCTGTTTACTTTTGACCCCCACGCCGCCCTTGGATGCAGAGAGTCTCTTTGGGCAAGGCTACTATACGGTTCAGGGGGAGGCCTCTCAGTTGATTGCGCACCTAGTAGACCCTCAGCCAGATACTTGCATTGTTGATGCTTGCTGTGGTCCAGCAGGAAAGCTATCCCATCTATATGAAGAAGTGGAGGGAAAAGCCCAGCTGATTGGCATTGATCCGAGTCCGGTTCAAATTCGCCGCGGCAAAGAGACCTTGGCGCGGTTGGGGCATGAAGGTGTTACATTGCTGGAGCAGGACTTTCTCACGTACCAACCGGACCATCCGGTGCACAAGATCTTGATTGATGCGCCTTGTTCTGGACTGGGTGTCTTGCGTAAGCATCCAGAAGGAAAATGGCAAAAGAAACCGGAGATTATCGGTCAAATGGCAACAGATCAACGCAAATTGTTGCATCACGGCTTTTCGCTGCTGCAGTCGGGGGGGGAGTTAATCTACTCGGTCTGTTCTTTTGAAAGCGAGGAGACCGTGGCGCAACTTTCTTGGATGTTGAACGAGTATGCGGGTAAAATAGAGCTAGTCTCTCCCGTTCAGCGTTTGCCAGATTACTACAAGCGGTTTGTAACCAAAGAAAATGTGCTGCTCATTTACTCCGGCAACAAAGACAACATGGACGGGTTCGGGGCTTTTGTTGTGCGAAAGCGTTGACACCAAACATAAGGGGTTGTGAATGGGAGCGTGGGGCAGAAAAAGTGCGCTTGTGGGTCTCTTCTTTTTGGCCACGGGATGTTTTCGCAGTTGTTCAAGACCGACTCGAAGTGAAATGACGGCAGAACAAGTGGTAGAAGCATATTTGAATGTTGCTTTTTCTATGAAATCGCTTGAGGATAAAGAAAAGCTCTTAGCCTATGCCACCGGTGATCTAGAAAGCGCTATCGCGGGTTCCACGGATGAGACCATTCGCAAGGCGTATTTGGATCGTCGCTATACCCTTCAATCTTTTTCTACCATGGGCCGTCGAGATCGCACGCCTCACGAGGCAGAAGTCACGTTTCAGCTGATCTATCGAGAGTTACCGGAGTCGAGTACCAAGGAAAAAGAAGCGGTACTTATCACCACAGTGAATACGGTAGCATTGGAAAAAGCGCCAGACGGCTGGCGCATTCGGTCGGTAGTAGGGGCAAAGTCTACCTTTGATTTCCCCACCTCTCCCGAGTCTCGAGTGACAGGTGGGATGACGCCGTAAAACTACAAATCAGGCGACCCTTTCCATCGATTGTGCATCCAAAAATACTGCTCCGGACAAGCTCGAATCATACTTTCGGTTATAGCATTACATTGTGTTGCATGGGCCAGTACATCTGCATCTACATCCCCTGTCTCCAACAATGCCATGGGAGGAGAAAAGGTAACCTCGTGTTGCCCAAATGCAAGCCGCCTCGTATATGCTGACAATACGGGCGCTTTGTTTCGGAGCCAGATGTAGGGGAGACTCGTATTGGTCTTTGCGAGCTTGCCAAAGAAGGGCAAAAATGGGGATCCCGGTCTTGATTGATCAACGATACACCCTACGACTTCATTCTTGCGAAGGGCTTTCGTCATTCCGTAAACCCCATCCCCTTTTTTCCTTCGTGTGATGCAGAAAAGGTGATTTCGGTTGCGCAATTCGACCACAAACCGATCCGTTCCTGCAGAGCCCACTGGTTTCACTACCACAGAGGCCTTGCGAATATGGGTCCCCACTGCGGCTGCCATGGCCTCCCAATTGCCTTGATGCCCACAGATGATATAGGCACCCTGATTTTGTGCCAACACATCCCGCACGTAGGTTTCCCCATGAAAGGTCACCGTATTGCCAAGGGTACCATCTCGTACGGAGAGAAACTCCAATGCAGTTGCAGCAAAATGATAGTAGGAAGCCGCTCCAATGCGCATGCGTTCTGCTTCCGTTTTTTCAGGAAATGCGATGCGGAGGTTTTGGAGTACCAGCTTACGTCGAATGCGAAATAGGGAAAAAACCATCCATCCCATGGCATGGGCCATTTGGTCTAAGACGGCTAGGGGCAATAAACTCAATCCCCACGAGAGGGTGTGCATGAAAAAATACAAAAGAAGATCCTTTCTGTTGTAACTCCGTCATGCCCAGGCTGCTTCAGCCGTATGGGCATCTTCCGCGATTCACCAATGTTTGCGCAAAAAAGCGTCGGGCAACTCTAGCTCTTTGGCATAGGCAAGATCAAGACCGATAAAGCGAACCTGCAGAAAATGTTGCACCCATTGGGGTCCACTTACCAATAATTCACGCCAAGGTCCATCTGCAGCAATTTTTCCCTCGTGGAGTACGATGATTCGATCGGCAAACCGAATGGCTGTCTCGACGTTAGAGGTTACGACCAGCATACTCGGGGCTTCCTCTCCTACTTCTTGGATGCCCAATGCCAGAATCATATTGAGAATGATGGTAGAGGTAACAGGATCCAAGCCCGCTGTGGGTTCATCGAAAAAAGCCACTTTGGGATGGGTGCAGAGTGCTCGTGCGATCCCCACTCGACGTTGCATACCTCCAGACAGCTCGTAGGGAAACATACTTTGTACATGGGGCAATTTGACTGCGGCAAGCAAGCGATCGATGATCGCTTGAGCCACTTTTTTTGGCTTGTCCACCATGTGCTCCATGGCAAACATCAGGTTTTCTCCCACGGTCATAAAGTCGAAAAGCCCGCCTTGCTGAAACGCCATGCCGATTTGTTTGCGCACGGCGGTTTGATCGTTATGAGGGGCGTGTTGAAAATCTACCCCTAATATCGATGTGGATCCCGTATCGGGGGTAATCAGACCCAAGAGAATTTTGAGCAACAGGGTTTTCCCGCATCCCCCCGGTCCCACGAGGCTAATTCGTTCCCCTTGGGCCACAGAAAATTGAATATCTTGGAGGATGGATTTTCCGCCAAATTGCTTTGATATATGGTTCACTTGGATCAACGACGACGACTCCTTTTTGGGGTAGAACTGCTACGTATCCTCTTCATTATAGAAGAAAAAGATTTATTTGGAGCGCGGATTGAGATACTACACAAGGATACAGGTTGTGACTCAGCAAAGGGCTTCTCAATGGAGCAGACCGATTCATTCTCATCTCGACTCCCCGGCTTCTACGATCTTACCTTGGAAGAACGGGTTCGTCTGTTGGAGCTTACATGTCAGCTCGGTCCTGAAGAGGGCCGTAGTTTGCGGCATTTTGGGCCTTTGACATCGGATCTTGCTGATATTTTTGTGGAAAATATGGTCGGCACCTACAATTTGCCTTTGGGCATTGCCACCAATTTTTTGATCAATGGGCGTGATGTTCTGGTTCCCATGGCGGTGGAAGAGACCAGTGTTTTGGCTGCTGCCAGTTATGGTGCCAAGCTCGCCCGCCAGGGTGGGGGATTTCTATGTGCGAGCACACCGCCGATTATGACAGGCCAAATTCAAGTTTTTATTGAAAAAACGGTTCCCTACGATCTAATTCTAGCTGAAAAAACGGAAGAGCTTCTCGAGTACGCCAATCGAGGCCAGGAGCGTTTACTGCGTCGCGGAGGAGGGGCTAAATCCTTAACGTGGCGATATATAGAAGAAATTCAAAGCTTGGTGCTGCATCTCGAAATCCATACAGGCGATGCCATGGGTGCCAATCTGGTCAATACCATGTGCGAAAAAGTCTCGCAGCTTTTGCCTCGTATGCTCGGAGCCGGTGAGCTGGGTCTTCGTATTTTGACCAATTTTACGGATAAGCGACTGGCAAAAGCGACCTGTCGGGTGCCTGCATCCGCTTTTTCTCCAGATGCAGACGTTGCAGCTGATGTGGTGGATCGCATTGTGGCTGCTTGGGCTTTTGCTTGGCATGATGTATATCGCGCTACGACACATAACAAAGGCGTGATGAATGGCATCGATCCGGTTGTAATTGCCACGGGCAATGACTGGCGTGCTGTGGAAGCCGGGGCTCACGCATGGGCCGCGCGCGATGGAGTCTATCGTCCGCTTACAACGTGGCGTAAGGATTCAGATGGAAGTTTGGTTGGTGAGATGGAGCTTCCCTTGGCAGTGGGGATTGTTGGGGGCGTAACCAAGCTACATCCGACGTCGCAAATTGCCCTTAAAATTTTAGGCCTCCCCAGTGCCAATGAGCTAGCCGAGATTGCTTGTGCGGTTGGATTGGCACAAAATCTGTCTGCCTTACGTGCGTTGGCTACAGAAGGGATTCAAAAGGGGCATATGCGGTTGCACCAGAGAAACTTGGCGCTTCAAGACCTCCGTACAGTCGTAGCACAATAACCTTACTTGATGCATAAGGAGTCTCCGGTTGAGACACTCGGTTTTCAATCAGGCACAACTTTTTCCTTCTTCAGAGCCGGATGCGCTTTCCTCCTCGTTTCCACAAAAAACCACACAGTATAGCTGTGGCAAAGCCATTATTGTGGGGGAACATGCGGTTGTATATGGTGCACGTGCGGTCGCCATTCCCATTTTGGACTTTCGGATGAAGGCGACCCTTACGCCCACGTCTCCCTCTCGCGTTTTTTCCTCTGAAACGGTTGTTGCTGCACAACCCATCGAAGTAAGCATTGGGGGGCATCCCGCTTCGCCTCTTTTGCGAGACGTGGTAGAAGAAGCCTGTCAGCTGTTGCAGATATCGCCCTTCTCTTTTTCTCTCGTAGGATATCCCCATCTTCCTTTGGGAGCTGGGTTTGGGGGGTCAGCCTCCCTTTGTGTGGTGATCTTGAAAGCATTGTCCGTCGCATGCCAGCGACAACTCGACGTGCAGCAGTTGGCTTTTCTAGCGAATCAGTTGGAAAAGCGGTTTCATGGTACGCCTTCTGGGTTGGATACTTCTGTGGTGGCGTTTGAACAGCCCATTTCCTTTGTTAAGGGAGCCGCGCCGATTCCCATTCAACTCTCTCCCAAGCAATCATGGCGGTTTGCATTAATCGACTCGGGTACACGGGCTTCCACGAAGGTGATGATTCAACAGGTAGCAGGATTTTTCCAAGGTGCTATCGGTCAAAAACACGTTGAGACCTTTGACGGATTGGCAGATCAAGTTGAAACAGGATTTCGATTGGGTGATGTGTCACTGGTTGCCCATGCTATGCAGCAAGCACAACAGCTCTTAGATACAGCGGGTACGATGACCCTTGCGTTGCGAGAGATTATCGAAGCAACGGCTGAGATTGGGGTATTGGCTGCCAAAGTAACCGGTGCTGGTGGCGGTGGGTGTGTGTTGGCTTTGTTAGATTCAGAGCAGGCTGATGCACAGGTATTGCGCTTAGAAGCGATGTTTTCTTCGAAGCGGGTGTTTTCGGTTTCTTTGTAAGGATTTTTTTACTGGGGAACCAGCTGCGCAGTTTCCCCAGACCCCTCCTTGCAACAGCTGGGAGAGGAACAAAAATTTGTAAAAGAATCCTATGAGGAGACACGGTCGGCGCTCAGACAGAATCTTCCCAACTCTCAAAATCGCAGATTGAACTCACGTCGCGGACATTCCATTCTGTGGCTGCGATTTGTGACCCGTTGGTCCCCTTCTGCCTGGCTGCCCGTGTCTTATACTCGGATTCTTTCCCAAACTCTCGTATTCTTCTCCTCTTCGCAGGGAGGAGAGGAGGGGGTAATAAGTAGAATCGGAGATGAAACCAAGGGCAGCAGATCGGGGGGCCCCAACGGGTCACAAATCGCAGCCAAGACTAGTGGGCCTGGACGAGAACTACGCCTGCGATTTTGAGAGTTGGGAGGATCCGATCGTCGCGCCGACCTTGGTTTCATCTCCGATTCTACTTATTACCCTCTCTCCCAGCTGTTGCAAGGAGGGGTCTGGGGAAACTGCGCAGCTGGTTCCCCAGTAGACAAAAAATCCAGTAAAAGAAAAAATATCACCAAAGAATCTGTAACCGAACCCCTAGCATATCCACAGCCCGTTTATCTGGAAACTTGGTTGTATCCTGGTGTCGAATATTGGCGCGCAGGTAGTTGGCAATCCAACGAATTTGCTTGCTGGGGTACCAGCTGAGTGCCACAGATACGTTGTCTTCCTTTCCCCCTTGGATGTCTTTATTATCCAAGTTCAATGCGCTATATCGAGCCGCAAGTTGCCAGGCCCCACAAGTGTGAGTGGGAGTAACACCGCCAAATTTCGCATCTTTCAGTCTGTATTCTCGAGATTCTCCCGTAAGGAAGTAGTTGGCTTGGGCATACCAGCCGGAGAAGGTCAAGTCATCGCTGGGAACCTTGGTGTCCGTTTGATCGCGTCTCTTGACTCGGGTTTGAAAGTATTCTGCATCGGCTTGGATGGGTCCCAGCTTGCCTGCTACTTCTGCGTTGGCAACATAGTAGCGTTCTGCATTGAACACGTAGGCTGTGACAAAGTTTTCGGTGCGTCGAGAGCGCAACTCTGGGTTGCTGGTAAATTTCAAGCTTGACTTGAGGGTACCGGTATCATCGAGTTGATCGGGGGAAATATCTTGGAAAGAAAAGGACCCTCCAAGGTGAAAGATTTGTTGGTCATTGTTTACCGGAACAAAAATGACACGAGTGGTGCCCCCCCAGCGGTCATCACCTCGACCTTTGTCGAGCTTGGAATCATTGAACATGCCATATGGAGGCTGGGTAAGAGAGGCTTTAAGCACCAACCACGGGTTCCAGTAGTGGTACATCGCCCCCGCGCCTAGGCAGGGAGAGAATGCGTTCACGGGCATGGCTCGTTCCATGAATGGCAACGTTTTGCTGCTGTTCTCATTCTCTAAGCAAAAAGGAGAGGGGATATACCCACCGCTCAAAATATGGTTCTTGCTGATGCCTTCGTAGCTGACAAAAGTTGGGTTGAGCCCGACAGTGCCGTTTGCAAAGTTCAGTTCCCAGTGAAAGGTTGTAACGGGAGAAAGCTGAACTTTACTGCCGAGATCAAAGGTCCGCAAATTGGCACTGTTGGCCGGTGCACCCAAGGGCGTCGAAGTACGTTCTTTATACATGGCCTGGTCAAAACGAATGACCCCAGTAATGGGTCCCATGGTCGTTTCGGCCGCCCCTACAGAAGACATCCCCAGCCATACGCTTGTCCACCACCATCTCTTCATATGTCCCATATAATCCTCCAGCTATTGTAGAATAAAAAAACCGTAAAAGGTGTGTACCATGATCGCGTGTTGTGGCAAACCCTCATACGACGGCTGGGGTAAAAAAATCGGGAAAGAGAGGGAAAGTGATGAATCGAATGGGGTGGATGGTTCTCTGTTTGATCGGCGTAGGGGGAGTCTTGTACTGGCGTTTGGTGGCAAACGCCCGCATTTCTGAGCAGGTGGTGATGACGCACTATGCCACGCTAAAGGATGCGCCTCTTTCTTCCAAGCAGTACGAAGACATGCTCGAGGTATATCATGGGTGCTTTGAAGAGGCCCGAGAGAAAAATGTGCGAGGGTTTTTGCAGTCCCGGTCTCAACAGGATTCTGTACTTGGCAATATGAAGATAGAAAACCGGGTAAGCAAGATCCTACAAGACATTCGCGTGGAAAGTTTGAAATCGTTTAAAGATCGGACCAATATCTATATCGGGATGCTCCATGACAAGGTGGTGGGGTTTTTCACCTGTGCTGACGATCATGTATTGGCAGACAACGGGGTGATGATCTGGAGCATTTGTGTGGATGAAAAGCTTCGAAAGAAAGGCGTTGGATCGAAACTCATTCAACATGCCATCACAAGTTGTAAGCAGGACGGTCGTCCCCTATCCTTGATTGTGGATTCCTATCGAAGCCATTTGATTTCCATTTACCAGCATTTTGGATTTGTGCAACGGCCCCCAGAGCACCCGTTTCCGGACAGCTTGGATTATTTCGATAAAGTCTACATGCGCTACGAACCAGCGGCCTCTGTGATGCCGAAAGACCGCTAACCACCCTGAAAGACTGCGTATATTTTGCGTCATAGAAGATTTTGGTTGTAAATTTGTCCAGATTCCGGTACTTATTTGTATAGATGTCGTTTGCTCGTACCCCATTTTCTTACCATATAAAGTCTCGATATGAAAAAGAAACCCTGTGTCTGTGTGATCGACGACGATCCTCATGTGGGAAAAGGTTGGAAGTACAGTCTTGGCAATGATGCCCATCTGTATTATTTCCCAGACCATCTGAAGCTTTTTGAAAAAGCCAAAGAGGATCCCACGCTCATTCCGTCTTTTAACTGTGTGATTATGGGGCGATATTTTAAACCCTTGGCATTGGATGTTGTAAACTCCGATGTAGCAGAAAAAATCAAGGAAGAGGGCTCCGGTCCGGTTTTCTTGAACTGGCAAGGGTATATCGTAAAGGAAGATTTGGCCTCCCGCTTTGATGGGAAGCTCTTTCATCGCTATGGGGTGAAGTGGCAGACGTTGCGGTTGCGGATTCAAAAATATGAGCGCACGCAAAAATTCCAGAAGAAAACCCCAGCTGCGGTAGAAGTTTCTCCGATTCTGTCGGAAACACCGGTGCTGCAAGTAGAGCGGGTGTCGAAACCAGACCGTTGTCGGGAAGTGCTACAGGCCATGGCCCGTCGTGCGCAAGGCACTCATCGAGAGCGTATCGAGTTTTATGTAACCCAAGATCAGCATTCTGGGATGGAATTGTTGGAAGCGATCTACGATCGATTGGTGACCAACAAGAACCGACCGGATACCTGTCCAAGTCGGTACATCAATTCATCTCCCATCATCGCCAAACGTATTTTGCACGATGCTTTATACGGCATGTGAGAATCTGATCGTATACGGTTCAGCTATTTTTTGCGGAACCAACTGCGTAGTTTCCGAACCTCCTTGCCTCTGCAGGAAAGAGTTCCGTCATCCCAATGCTGTTCGGTTAAGAAGCAAAGATTTGCGGGACAAGGGGCTTGTTGATTTTTTCTACAAAGGAAAAACAGAGGCTATGGGACGAACCCTTTGATTGGAGGGTGTTTTTGAATATGACGATAAACAAGAATTTGGGACAATGCCTGAAAAAGCTTTCTAACATAGAGCG
>CANIBL010000033.1 GCA_947466225.1 Deltaproteobacteria bacterium | reverse complement strand
CAGGCCCATTTGTGGACAGCGGGATTACCGGATCCCGATCTGTTTATTCGCACCAGCGGAGAGCTGCGCCTTTCGAACTTTTTGCTGTGGCAAATTGCCTATACAGAACTTTGGTTCAGTCCGGTGTACTGGCCCGACTTTCGCGAGAACCATTTTCTCGAAGCGTTGGCAGCGTATCAACAACGCAAGAGACGATACGGTCTTGTGGATCCTGCATAAAAAGGACGTACCTACATGTTACAGACACGACTGCTAACTGCGGCGATTGGGCTCCCCCTATTGTTGGCTTTGTTTATTTTTGGCAGCCAGCGATTGGTTTTTTCCCTGTTTTTTCTTTTTGTCGCCGGCAGCGTATATGAGATGGCTTCCATGTTTCTACCCGCCTTGCATCGACGCATTGTGGCAGGAAATGGCACACCTATGGGAAAAACCTGGGTGTTTTTCTGTGTTTTTGCCAGCGTAGTCTTGTTTGCCTTGAGTGCAGGCCCCTATGTTCAACATGGCCGAGGGGGCATCGTGGTGGGATTCGTACTATTGCTCATGGTCGGCACCTTCTCCGCAGCAACCTTGGAGCGATCCATTGTGAATATGGCCGGCTCCGTGCTTTGTGTAGCGTATGGCTGCTTACCCTGGATTTCCATGTGGGAACTGTACCAGTTTGGATCTGGCGGACGTTATATGCTGCTGCTGCTTGTAATCGTCTTTCTTTGTGATACCGGTGCTTACTTTGTGGGGCGCACCTGGGGGCGGAGGAAGCTTGCGCCCTCTCTCTCTCCCAAAAAGACCTGGGAAGGTGTGATGGGTGGCATCGCGCTTTCCATGGGGGGCGTGCTGGTATTTCATGCCATATACGGATTCAGCTTAGCGCCCTGGTGGGTCCTGCTTATGGCGGCATTGCTGGGAAGCATTGCTGGAGTTATGGGGGATTTGGTAGAATCAGCATTCAAACGCTTTTCTGATGTCAAAGATTCCGGCAGCTTGTTGCCAGGGCATGGAGGGATTTTGGATCGTGTCGACGCGTTATTATTTGCCGCTCCCGTGGTGTGGGCCGTGTTAAACAGCTATCAGGCACTGAAGTAGTCGTAAGATCCACCTCGGGGTTGGATATGTAAAGGAGCGATATGCAAGAGGTATTCTCTCATCCTATTATGGGGATGGTGATCTTATTGGGCGTGCTGATTTTGGTTCATGAAGCGGGTCACTATTGGGTGGGCCGCTTTTTTGGTATTGGCGTGGAAATGTTCTCCATCGGTATCGGGGGGCCGATTTTCAAATGGGTGCGAAAAGGCACAGAGTTTCGCCTTGCTTGGTTGCCACTCGGAGGATTTGTCAAGTTCGCGGGGATGACCCCAACTGACCCGATCGCATCGGGCGTAAAAGGTATCGCCTTCCATGAAGCCTCCCGCGGTGCACGGGCTGCTGTGCTTCTCGCCGGTCCCATGGCCAATCTCTTGCTCGCTGTATTCGTTTACATGGCACTGGGTATGCATGGGATTAAGAATCCAGCCCCTATCGTTGGTATGGTCGTACCCAACAGCCCAGCCCAACGAGCTGGGTTTTTAGCCGGTGATCACATTGTGAAGATTGAGGGCAAACCCATTGCCACGTGGGGTGACTTGCAAGATATGCTATTTTTTTCCCCAGGCAGGAAGCTGCAGGTTACCCTTCTGCGTGGGAACAAACCCATGGTTGTGGAGGTAACTCCAGACTCTGTCGAAGGCCAAGATAAACTGGGACGCAAGGTCATGCGCGGCCAAGCAGGTGTAGCGCCAGGCTTCATTGATGCCGTGGTCACTGTAGTACCGCACTCTACAGCGGCTCAAGCGGGCATGCCTACGGGGGCAGTCATCCAATGGATCCAAGCCCATGGAATGCAGGAAAAGCACATGGTTCATACGTGGCTTGAGCTAGAAGCAGCGCTACAAAGCTGTTTCCTTGCCAAAGTCTCTGCCATTGAGGTGGGATATATAACGCCACACAACGCAGGCTCAACCCCACTCACAGCCACCCTCCCCACAAAAAATGGGTATACTGCGACACAACTGGGGTTCCATGACAGCCTCCTTACAGTGGGAGAAAGCACAGCATCCGTGGTGCATGAGGGAGATCGCCTCCTATCTGTAGATGGTCATGCAACCTCGGATATCTTTACGCTCAATACATTCCTCATGGAGAACCAACGTAAGAACGTGGTGATTCAGGTGGAGCGTGCCGGTAGTCCCCTCTCTATTTCCCTCACCATGCAAGAGGTAGAGGTACAACGACCCACAGGAAAAGCAACATTATATATTTTCCCGTTTGCGTTCCTCGGCTCCTTGGTTCCTGCAACTCCGATTCTCACCCAATATACCAGCCCCTTGCTTGCATTACAGTATGGGGTAATGGAAACATGGAACTTATCGCGTACCATGGTCGAAGCCCTTGGGGGCTTGCTTGTGGGGGCTGTACCCATGCAATCTCTGGGAGGTCCCATCATGATCGCAAAGATTGCCGGGGATTCCATGAAGGCGGGCTGGGAAACCTTCGTACAAGTACTGGCGATGATCAGTATAAACCTCGGAATTTTGAACCTGTTTCCCATTCCCGTATTGGATGGAGGCCGACTGCTTTTATTGGGTATCGAGTCCATTCGACGACGCTCTTTAAGCGAAGAAAGTGTAGAGCGATTTCAAAAATTGGGATTTATGATGGTGCTACTGTTAACCTTTTTGGCTACCTACAATGATTTGAGCCGATTTTGGGTTTCAATTGTGAAACAGGCCATGGGCGGTACCCCATGAGTCGATGTTTGCTGCTGGATACCAGCATGTGGGGCTTGGTTGTGGGAGTGGGCGTAGATGGCATTCTCATAGACTTCACCTATTTTCCAGAACAACGGGCCGTGGCACGCTCTATGACGGACCATGTACACGCGTTGCTGCAACGCAATGGGCTCTCTCGAGAGGATCTAGAGGAAATTCGTGTATCCCAAGGCCCAGGATCTTTTACTGGGATTCGTATGGGCCTTGCTTGGGCGTATGGATTTTCTGCCGGCACACGGGAGATACCCTTATTCGGCATGTCCTCGCTAGAGGCCATCACAGAGGCCCTCCATGCAAAGCAGGAGGCGAATCAGCTTCGAACTGCGGTATTTTTGGAAAACAAGGGTGCCGCTGGGTATATCACCGTGGTAGATGGGCCTACAGCCACGTATGCTTGTGAGATCAGTTCCAACCGTATTGCGCACCTAACTGGTGTACAAGAGTTGGTGCGGTGGGTGCGTCCTTGGGCTGCTATAGAAAGTACGCCATGGGCCCAGCAAGCAGCAGGTCGAGCGTTGGGTGAGGCTGAATATGTGCAATTGGTGTTACACGGTATGCTTCGCAAGATGACAAAAGAAGCAGATACGCACCCTCTGCCTCGGTATTTGCGAGGATCCACAGCGGAAGAGGCGTTGGCAAAAAAGAAAGGGACTTTGGTATGATGACGAAAAAGCGATTGTTGCGACCCAAAATTGGAGGTGCCGTTTATATTTTGCCCAATCTGCTGACCACCGGGAATTTGTTCTTCGGGTATTTTTCTATCATGAAGGCCATTCAAGGCAACTTCTATGGGGCTGCCATTTCGATTTTACTCGCTGCTATTTTTGATATCCTCGATGGGCGTGTGGCACGGCTCACCAACGGTACCAGTGAATTTGGGGTGCAATATGATTCCCTCTGTGATTTGGTATCCTTTGGACTGGCACCGTCTATCTTGATTTACTTGTTTGCGCTAAAGGATCTTGGTCGTCTCGGCCTCATCTTGTGTTTTATCTTGACAGCTTGCGGGGCCTTGAGACTGGCGCGCTTTAACGTACAAAGCGCATTAGGAAAAACCGACGGAGATTTCACTGGACTTCCAATCCCCATGCCGGCTTGTCTGCTGGCGTGTTACATCGCGTTTGTGGTGGATATAGAAGAATTGCGTGGTGCCCCGTGGCTCGTACAATTTATCCATGATGGGATGTCGGCAACGGGGTTCAAAACCATCTTTTTTATGGTCTCGATGCCATATTTGGCCTTGATGATGGTGAGCAATGTTGTCTTTCGTTCCCATAAAAAATTTAGTTTTCGATATGTGCGACCTTTCAAGCTCTTGGTGATTTTGGTGATTTTGGTAGGCTTGATGACATACCGCCCTGCGCTGACTGGATTTTTATTCTTTTTCTTCTATGCATGTAGTGGTCCCCTGGAGTGGGTGCTGGGATGGAAAAAACCTACGGATGATGATGAAATTTTTCCGCCTTATTTAGGGGAAGAAGAAATAGACGAAGACGGTAGAGTGGAATCTGCAACGCATCAGGAGGAAGCGCCGTGAAGATAACATGGACATGCATGACAGGTCTGTTGCTCTGGCTGGCTGCTGCAAGTCAAGGACAAGCCCAAGACGAGACAACGTCTTCTGCTTCTGCCTCTCGAGTTCCCACTGTACGGGTTCAAATGTCGTTGGTGCGGCCTTTGGGTTTTCCCAACTTACCCTACTACAAGCCGCTATATGGGCAACCTCGTCTATATCCCCAAGCGGGCATTGAGTGGTTGTTTCTATCCCACTCTCGATTTCAATTGGGGCTGGGGGGGAGCTTGGGGTACTCCGTATCCAATGGATATGCTGGCGTTGGTAAAAAAGGCACAAAGGGCGTCCCCCCTGCAGATAGCATCGATACAGATGCCAATAGTCCAATCTCCATGTCGATCATTCCATACCGCATATTGTTGAGTATGACCGTGTATCCCTTTGCGAAAGAAATTTTTGGGATTGGCGTTTGGGCGGGAATTGAAGAGATCTACTTTGGAGAAACCCGTGTCATGGCTTCCACCAGTACAACCGCAAGTTCAGGATATGGGGAGCCTGCGGGACGCACAGGATGGGCCAAAGGACTGGTCGTAGGTGCATCTCTTCCGATTTTGCTGGCGGGTCCTACTTCCCAAGCCATTCACTCCATGGAAATTATGCGGGCCCATGCCATTCATATTACCCCTTTCTACGAACGGGTGAGTGCGCTACCGGGCAATACCTTGTGGTTGCTGCGCAAAAGTCAGAGTGGGTTGGACTTTTCTCGACAGAATGTGGGCTTGTCTTTTTCATTTGAATTTTATTGATATGTTTTAGCTGGGGAACCAGCTGCGCAGTTTCCCCAGGTAAAACAAAAACTAACGACCTTCCAACAATTGCAATGCCATTTTGGGCACATTGTTGGCTTGTGTCAGTACGGCAATACCCGCTTGGGTAAGGATGCTATATTTTGTCATTTGTGCGGTTTCATCTGCAATATCAACATCTTTTATCCGAGATCGAGCAGCCGATAGATTCTCCACAGAGACGGAAATATTTTTAATTGTGGAAGAAAGTCGATTTTCTAGGGCACCCAACTCTCCTCGAATCGAGGATACCTGCTCGATAGCATCATCTATATGACTTAGGCTTCGTTGGGAATCAAACTTATTTGCAATATTAAGGTCTTCTAATCCCAACTTATCGGTATTGACCCCCAATTTAAAGGCATTGAAAGAAATTCGGTCCACCCCGAGGAAGTTGTCCCCTCCGGTGTTAATTTGAAAATCAAAGGTTCCGCCAGTTCCATCCAACAAAACTGTGCCATTAAAAGTTGTCGAATTGGCAATTCGGTTCATTTCTTCTTTTAGCGACTGATACTCTTCATTGAGGTAGCGTCGTTCTTTCATCCCCACCGTATCACTGGCTGCTTGTACACCTAGCTCCCGTAATCGTACCAGAATGTTTTGGACTTCATTGAGGCCCCCCTCTGCCACTTGGATGAGGGAAATTCCATCGTTGGCATTGCGTTCCGCTTGCATTAGCCCTTGGGTTTTGGCGTGCAATTTCTCTGATATGGCAAGACCTGCCGCATCATCTCCCGCACGGTTGATCCGGTACCCACTGGCTAACCTTTCCAGAGACTTATCCAACAACTGTCGAGTATTTCGAAGGTGTCGTTGGGAAGTGAGCGAAGAAACATTCGTTGCAATTCGCATCCCCATGGCAGTAGCTCCTCCCACAAAGTCATCGGTGCAGAAAATCCACACGTCTTTTTCATACTACCATTTCCTATTCTTGTTACCAAAGGCTGCTTCTAGGTGATTTTTTCCTACTGGAACTACCTGAAAACAATTGCCGGGTACTCCGACTCAACCCACCTCTTTCGATTGGCGATACGAGAAAAGAACGGATAAAAGGAAAACCTATGAATCCTGATTTTCAAACCAAGCTGCATGAAATCAACAAAAAAATTTTCGTACAACAATACGCAGAAGCCTTTGAAAATTTGACAATGCTTCTTCAACAACCAGAAGCAGCCGACAATCTTCTTCTCCATCTCCGTCGAATTGAGCTTTCCCTTCGTATGCATACCCAAGAGCAGCTACGAGACCAATATCTCCAGAAGCGTGCCCAGAAAAAATCCGCAATCGTAGAAATTTGTCTTACTCTCTTGGATCAGCAAACCGGTCGGCTCTCTTCTGGAGAAGCAGTACAAAACTTTCAAACATTATTGGAAGAATATGGCCCCCATGCGGCTATTTACTATGGCATGGCCTGTAGTTTTGAAAGCCAAGGTAATGTAGAGCGTGCTATGTCCAACTATAAGATGAGCCTTGAAGTCGATGTAGAGTGGTACCCTTCCTATTTTGGTTTAAGCCAATTGTTCTACCAAAGAAAAGAAGAAGCCAATGGGGAGTACTACTTCTATTTATTTGAAAAATGTGCGCCATACCATCTATATGGTAATTTTGAAACCCATCGAACCTTAGCCGAAGCCTGTTTAGAGGCGCGACAATTTCCTCAAGCCAAAAGGGCTCTTTCTTGTTTACGAGAGTGGTGGAAAGAGCAAAAAGGATTTTGCCCCCCGGAGGTTGAAATCTATGAGCACTTTTTCCTGGCCAGGCTAGCCAAAGAAGAAGGGGATGTGTCAGAACAAATTCAGCATCGCTCTGATGGCATCACACATGTGGAAGCACTTCTGTCTCAACCAGTCCCTGAGGAGACCGGATATTTTGTCTTTTGTACAATTGAGGCATTTGGAGAAAAAAAACTGGCCACATACGTATGTAAGCACTTGCTGGCATTAGCTCCACCTGAATCTAGCATCGTACAAAAATTGGCCTCTCACTTTTTTACAGCAGGGAAAACCCGTGTTGGCCTATTTGAAGAAGCACTACAGGCCAACCCTGATCATCCAGATCTACCGTTTTGTACTTTGCTTGCACGACTCAAAAAGAAAAAAGTACCTGTAGAGGCATATTTAGAAAAAAAGAAACATCTCAAAAAGTTGCTTGAAAATCAAGAAGACCCACTGGCACTGTTGGAGTGTTTACGAGACCTACTAGAAAAATTTGATGCAGATGCAGAGGTACATAGCCATTTTGGAGATATCTATATGGAGTTGGGTAACCAGGAGAAAGCCTTTTTTCATTACCAAAAAATGATGGAGCTGGAGTCGGGTAACCCGTTTTATCTGTTGCAATATGCTCACCTTCTTTTGAAATTGGAACAATTGGATACGGCAAGTGAAATTTTGGGTATTTTGGATGAAAAACTTGCGTCTCCAAAAGCAGACGAGAAATTCAAGAAACGATTGTGTGGATTGAAATTCACCTACCAATATAAAAGTGGAAAGTATGAAGAAGCCCATTTTTGGGTCTCGCAATTGGCCAAAAATGAACCCTGGAATGTGGTGTTCCTCTTAGATGAGATCCGATGTCTTCTTCAACTGCGTCCCCAATCACAAGAGGAAGTTGATGGCACTTTTTCCTTTTCTGATACCATGGCCTTACTTGCCTCCGATGGGAATCAGGAAGCCGCCCGTCGTTCCCTTCGACATTGTGTGGTAGAGTTACAAGCTCTTCATGAGTATGAGCTCGCCTACAAGTGCCAAAAGTTGAATTGCCTTTTTTTTCAAGGAGAAGAGTCTCTTCTTACATTGGTACCTTTTGGCCGTCAAATTAGCGTGCAACGGATAGCCCAAGATGTACTCAAACTGCTGAATACCAACTTTGATGGGCCTACGTTGTATCTCGTCATGGGCTTGTTATACAAGGCATCCTGGCAACTGGAAGCTGCTTTGACTTGGTTGGAGAATGGGTTGACCTACGGAGAAATCCCAGCTGCCTTGGAACAACGGTTGCGAGAAGAATTGGCTGATTGCTATCTCTGGAAAGGTGCCCATGCCCTCAAAGCCTTGGAAATGGTGAAAGTGTATGCAGGTGAAGCTGCGACGGATACCACCTACCTCATCGCAGCCCATGGGTCGCTACAGGTCGGAAAGGCCCAAGAAGCTGCATTATATTTAAGTCGGATCGCTTCAGGTAGCTCTGATTTTGAGACTGTGTATCTCAAAGGCCTGTTGTCATATCGAAATGGAAAGAAAGAAGAAGCCAGAGCCATATGGAAACCGTTGATATCAGCTTCCTCCAAAAGTGTACGTTTTTATCATATGAAAGAACAGATGCTCCAATATTACTTCCACGAAGCTGCATATGAAAGCATGTCACCTCTACGAAAAGCCAACTAATAAGAGCAAGATTTAAGAGCAATACAAATCTATACAAGAAGAAGGTTGAATTTTTCTAAACCTCTTTGCTAAAATGAATTGACAAGAATTTCTCAGTATGGAGAATGTGGGGAAGCCTTCGAATAAAAAGCTGATTTTGATGAGATCTTTGGGTGCCTTCGATTTTTAGTTATCAAACTTCTAATCCAGGAAACGGTGGAGTACAGTATGGTTTCTCCCGCAAGCAAAAAAGCAAAGGTCTCTAAAGTACACCGTCCCCCTCTCGAGATGGTGAGTCGAAACCCAGCCCCCAGGGACACCGTGGAAGGTGCTTGTCGAGCTTGTACAAACTGTGGGGTACATAGTACCTCACGACGACGTGTCTTTAGTGAACAGGCGTGGACCTTGCTTCTGCTCTGGAACGAAATCACCCCGAGCGCGGTGGAGCAACCCATGTGTGATGTCTGCTATGATGATTTGCGGGAAACGCTCATTGATCGAAATGAAGAGGTCGAACAGATGCTGTTGGCGACAGTTCATCGTCCGACACGTATGTTAGAAAATGCTATGTGATTTTTTTACTGGGGAACCAACTGCGTAGTTTCCCCAGACCTCTCCTTGCCAGAAGGGAGAATTAAAACAAAATACTACCTGGAGCCCGTGGACATGGGATGACATCCCGAATGTTCTTCATACCCGTAACATACATAACCATACGTTCCAATCCCAAGCCAAACCCACAATGAGGTACGGTACCGAACCGTCTAAGATCGAGGTACCATTCTAGATCGTGGGTTGGCACTCCCATCTGTTGCATACGTGCCACGAGAGCATCATATCGATACTCCCGCTCACTGCCCCCGATAATTTCCCCGATTTTGGGGACCAATACATCCATGCCTGCTACTGTTTTGCCGTCGGCATTGAGCTTCATATAGAATGATTTAATATCCTTGGGATAATCGTACACAATGACCGGTCGACCCACGATCTCTTCTGTCAGATATCGCTCATGCTCCGTTTGGATATCAGCTCCCCACTCTGGGGCAAACTGAAAAGTATGCCCAGACTTTTGTAACCGCGATACTGCCTCTGTATAACTCATCCGCTCGAAGGGAGATTCTGCAATTTTTGCCAAATCTTGCAGGTTCACCTCATAAAATTTTTCAAAAAACTCCATTTCCTTTGGATTGAGGCGCAACACATCTGAGATCAACCGTTGGATAAAGTTCTCGGCTAGCTCCATATTTTCGGGTAATCCGGCAAACGCCATCTCTGGCTCTACCATCCAAAATTCGGATAAATGTCGTGTGGTATTGGAGTTTTCGGCGCGAAAAGTAGGGCCAAATGTATAGATATTCCCCAAGGCACAAGCCAGAAACTCCCCTTCTAGTTGACCGCTTACGGTGAGATGAGCGGGCTTACCGAAAAAATCTTGCTGATAATCGGTTTTTCCTGCTGGCGTCTTGGGTACTTTTTCCAAATTCAAGGTGGTAACCGCGAACATCTCCCCTGCTCCCTCACAGTCGCTACTGGTCAGAATCGGAGTATGTGCCCAGATAAATCCCTGCTCTTGGAAGAAAGAATGGATGGAGTGCGACAATGTATTTCGAACGCGAAAGACAGCGCCAAAGGTGTTGGTTCTGGCTCGTAAGTGACCGATATCGCGAAGAAATTCTAGCGTATGCCCCTTTTTCTGTAATGGATACTGATCAGCAGGCGCATCTCCCAATAAGGTGAGGGCCTCTACTCGAAACTCCCAGGCTTGTCCTTTCCCCATAGAAGCTTGCAAAAATCCTGTTGCTTCGATGGAGCTTCCGGTTTGCAGGGTATCAGCTATTTCCAACAGACTGGGCTGATCCACTACCAGCTGTAGCTCTTCTTGGGTGGAACCATCGTTTACCGTGATAAACCCAATATTTTTGGATATTCGCTTAGATCGAACCCATCCTGCGATGCGAATGGAGGCATCATGTAGACTTGTACTGGTTTCCAGAGCTGCTTTAATGCGTAGACGTTGCATGAGGATCAGATTCCTTATGGTGCAGATTCTCTTCTAGTTGGTATAGACGATCCCAGTCAGTAAAGGGAATCGAGACCGTATGTCCATCATCATTTCGTTTGGTATGAAACACTTCGTAATAGATTGAGATAACATTGCGGGCAACCCGATACCAATTGAATCGACTTACCTGTTCATATCCCAGTTGAATCAGGCGCTGTCGAAGGGGTTCATCGGTTAATCCCTGTTTCATTGCACCTGCTAGTTCCCTATCATTCAAGGGATCTACCGTCAAGGCAGCTTTCCCTACGACCTCAGGCAGCGAGGAGGTATTGGAGGTAACCACTGGCACCCCACTGGCCATGGCCTCCAAGGGAGGAAGGCCAAATCCTTCATAGAGACTCGGATATACCACCAACTTGGCTTCTCGGTAATACCGACGAAGTACCTCATCATTGATAAACCCTTGCAAAATAATATCGGGGGCAAAAGGTCCCAAGGATAGATTGATCTTTTTGAAAAGGGGATTTCCCGTTCCCACCAACATCAGTTTGGTCTTGATATCTGGGTTTTCTTCGCGCAATTGTGTATAGGCTTGCAAGAGGGTTTTGATATTTTTACGTGGCTCTAACGAACCCACATAGAGAATATATTCGAACGGGGGATTGAGCTTTGTGTCCTTCTCATAAGATAAAAACTCTTCGCCTACAGCCCAATAGACCAAACTGACTTTCTTGATGGGTAACTCACAAAAGAGCAATAAATCATTACGCGAATTGTTGCTGTTGGTGATTACACGATCTACCTTGCGCGTCAAAAGTGGTACCACAAAGTTGTACCAAGTTCGAAACGAAAAGCTGTACCAGGTAGGATTAACTACAAAGCACAAGTCATGAATGTGCAAGATGGATTTTCCACTATAGAATAATGGGGCCATATTAGCAGGGGAGTGTAGGATATCGATTTGATGCTTCTTGGCCAATCGAGGCAATGTAACCTGCTCCCAGATGGAGTTGCGAAACACCTGCCCGATTTTGAGATCAGAGGAAATGATCTGCACATTGGGGTGTTGCCACTCCGGTTTTCCTCGTTCGTCTTCGCAGGTGAAAATGATGTATTCATTCTCTTTGTCGAGATCGACCAAGGTGGCAATTAGATTGCGTGCCACTCGTTGTACACCGGTTTGTTTGGCCACTAGAAATCGCCCATTGATTCCAATTTTCATGGTGCAATATGGCTTTCATAGAGAAGAAGGGTTTCTTTTGTCATTTTTTCCCAAGAAAATTTGGAAGAAATTTCTTGGGCTTGCCTATGTAATTCCAGCCTGCGTTGCGCGGACTGTTCTAAGATGCCTTCCAAGGCCTGTGCAACAATCTTTGTATCGGAAATGGGAGGCAAGAAAAACCCAGATTCTCCCACGACCTCAGGTAAACTGGTGGAGTTGGATACGGCAACTGGAACGCCACAAGCCAAGGCCTCTAGCGGGGGAAGCCCAAATCCCTCATAGGTAGAGGGATACACAAATAATTCAGCCAAGGTATACACAGCGGGCAAATGGCTTTCTTCAATAAATTTGACAAAATAGAGAAGGTGCTTCTTTCTGTGTGAATCAGCCAACTGGATTAAATTTCCGTCGACTTCACAGGCTAAGACCAACGGGATTTCGATTTGAGACAAGCAGTACGCTTCGACCAGTTGTTTCACATTTTTATGGGGTTTGTTGTTTGAGAGACATAGCAGAAACCGCTCGGGTAATTCATACAAATCCCGGATGTATGCTAGCCACCGAATATCATCGATTGGCTGATAGTGGGCTTCAACTCCGTTATAGGTAACGAAAACTTTTGCTTCAGAGATACCCATGGTGGACAAAATCTCTCTTTTAGAGAACTGAGAGACTGTTAGCACAAAAGCAGAGCGTCGAATGCAACTCTTCACAAACAGATGATAATAGAATTGATGAAAGGGCGTATAGAACTGCCGCAACACGATATGATTTAAATCGTGAATGGTCATCACCAAGGGGCAAGGACAGAGTAACGGGGCAATAAAAGAGGGGGCATGAAACAGATCAATGCGATGCTTGCGTAGAAAAAGCGGAATCTGCCATTGCTCTCGAAACCCGATCCAAGGCGCAGAGATGCAGGCTACATGCATGTGAGACGGCCACGCAAGTTCCAACAGAGGATTGTGCTGATTCACCAGCATGTAGATTTCGTGGGCTGTGCCTTGCTCTCGCAGACAGGCCAAGAGCTGAAAGACATATCGCGCAATGCCATGCATACTTCCGGATTTGATCATTCTAGCATCGATGGCAATATGCATACTCGCGGCCCCTCTCGCTTTATGCACCTGGTCGTTTGCGTTGCCCGACTTTGCAGCCTGTTTCCACAGAAGCGATGATGTCTTCTCGGGGCACCAATTCAGTTGGCAAAGAGACGCGCCGTAAATTGGCACGCAATAGAATGGCGCCTCGCAACTTGGAGTAATCCAAGTCGGCTCCTTCTAGATCTGCATCCGTGAAGTCTGCGCTCTCTAAGTTGGCATTCCACAAGGAAGCATCCCGTAGATCTGCCCCACGAAAGCTGGCCTCCTTCAGGTTGGCATAGGAAAAGTTGGTTTCCCGCAGGTCACATCCGCTGAAATCCACTTTCACCAAGTTGGCCTTTCGCATATCTAGTTTGCGAAGTTCCTTGGTCTCCATAAGCAGCTCCAAGACCTCTTTTCGACTCAGGGTCTGGGGCTTGGCCATTTTGTCCTCATCCATGTCATCATCTCTTTCTTCATCCAGTCTCATTTTTTGCACCATAAGCGAGCTACGTCTAACATTCGATAACTGAAACCGGTTTCATTATCATACCATGAGAGAATTTTAATCAAGCGACCGTCCATCACCTTGGTCAAAGACCCATCGACCACACTGGAGTGGGTATCCCCGTTAAAATCCACAGATACTAAGGGTTCCATGGTGAAACCCAAAATTCCTTGCAATCCCCCTTGGGCAGCATCTTGGAGCACCTGATTCACCGCTTCTTTCGTAGTGGATTTCTCTACCCGAAAGGTCACATCCACCAAGGATACGTTGCTGGTGGGCACCCGGACTGCCAGTCCATCTACCTTGCCTTTTAGCTCTGGGATTACCAATCCCAAGGCTTTGGCAGCCCCTGTGGAAGTCGGAATCATGCTGATAGCGGCTGCACGGGCACGGCGGAGATCCTTGTGGGCGATGTCCAGAATTTTCTGGTCATTTGTATAGGAATGTACGGTAGTCATCAAGCCGGATTCGATGCGAAAGTGCTCATGGATAAGTTTTGCAACCGGGGCTAGGCAATTTGTGGTGCAACTTCCGTTGGAAACGATCTGGTGGCTGGCTTGCAGTTTGTCGCTGTTTACCCCATAGACCACGGTGAGATCCTCATCCGTAGCCGGCGCTGATATCAGGACCTTGGTAGCGCCCGCTTTTTGGTGGCGCAAGGCTTCTGTGCGGGTCGTGAAAATCCCGGTGCATTCGAAGACCACATCCACGCGTTTTTCCGCCCAGGGGATCTCAGCGGGGTCCTTACAGGCCGAAACTGTTATGGTTTTCTCCTTGATTTGCAATCCGCCCGTTGTAACTTGGACAGGATGAGAGAATCGCCCATGGACACTGTCGTAGCTCAATAGGTGGGCGTTGGTCTCGGTAGGCGTCAAGTCATTAATATGTACAATTTCGCAATCGGGATAGGCGTCAAAGGCAGCGCGTAGCACTGTTCGCCCAATTCTTCCAAAACCGTTGATGCCAATGCGTAGGGTCATTGAAAAGCTCCTTCCATATGAAAGGAGGGATCTTACGTATAAATCGGAAAAATCGCAAATTTGGCGATTGGGTGGGAGTTGGCATTTTACTAGGAAACCAGCGGGGCTGGTTCCGAAAAAGAAAGAAAAGAAAAAAAGCTCTTACTTCACCAGTTTAATTTCCCCAATATCCCCAATGGGTAGCTTCTTCAACACACAGGCATAATCGGTAGCAATTTGCACAGCTTCTCGCAAGACGGCATCGTTGTCTACCGTGGAAGAGGTCGCATTTTTATGCTTCTTTTCGGCTTCTTTTTGCTTTCTCTCTTCTTCTGCCAGCTCCTTTTTGGTCTTTTCCTTCAAGCTTACGAGGTAGCGTTCGGCTTTGTTCTTCTCATATTCGGTGATGGCATCTTGGATTTCTTTGAAATCCTTTGACTGGGTCACACGCGCTACACTGGCTTTTTTCAATGTATCGACGATAGCCGGTGATACCATGTTGTAGTTCTTGTGCGCGGCTGGTGCTACCTTCTCCCATGGGAGTGGGTTGTCATAAAACTCCTCGCCCACTTCTCCATGATCGCTCACGTTAGGCAATACGATATCGGAGTTCACCCCTCGCAGCTGGGTGCTTTCTCCATGCGGACGATAGAACTTGCTCACGGTTACCTTCACGGCTCCGAGTTGCTCATTAGAAGCTGTGCGAATCCCTTGGGCGGGATCCTTGTCACTGTCAGATAAATCGTTGAGTACCTGTACGGTGCCTTTTCCGAAGGTATGCTTAGATCCTACAATCGGACCTCGTCCGTAATCGGCGATGGCACCTGCCAAAATTTCACTGGCACTAGCGGATTGACGATCGATGATGACCACCAGTGGCCCTGTATAAATCGCCTCTCCTTCATACTGACTTACATAGGGTTGCCCTGTGGCAGCCTTGGTTTGGACCATGGGCCCCGTGCCCAAAAATTTACCGGATACGTTAATGGCCTCATCGAGGGCCCCCCCTCCGTTCAAGCGAATGTCCAATACGACGGCATCGATCTTTTGCCCCACCACTTTCTTGAGCAGCGCCTCTACATCTCGAGAGGAGCTACGAAAATCTTTTTTATGGGCTTGGCGTCCCTCAAAGTCCATATAGAAAGAGGGAAGGTCGATCACCGCAATTTTAAGCATACGGGCGGCTTTGTTCTTTTCTTTACTTTCTACTTCATACACTTGCAATTTCGCTGCACTGTCTTCGAGTTGGATGCTATCTCGTACTAGGGGTGCAATGATGTCTTTATTTTGGCGATGAATGGTAAGACGCACTTCGGTGCCTTTGGATCCTCGAATGAGTTTCACTACATCTTGCAGGTCCATATCGATTACATCTACCGGCGTGCCGTTTCCCTGTGCTACGGCATCGATGCGGTCCTCGGGTTTTACTAGTCCTGATTTTTGTGCCACACCACCTGGTACCAAGCTTTGCACAAAGGTAAAGCCATCATCATAGCGAAGCAATGCTCCAATACCTTGTAACTCCAAGCGAGAGGCAATTTGAAACTCCTCCATTTGTCTCGGTGGCATATAGTTGGTATGAGGATCCAATGCAGTGGCAAAACTATCGATAGCGGCTTCGTAGACTTCTTTTGACGTCAAATCTTTCTGCCGTTTCTTGGCAAGCTCATATTTATGTTTGAGCTTCTTTCGAATCTCGGCATCTGTCTTGACGGTTTTTTTCAACTGCAAGTATTGAAACTTGACCCGCTGTTTCCATCGCATCAAGCTTTCATCCAGGGTTTTTGGATAGGGCAAATTTTTACGGTCGAGATTCATCTTTTCTTCGATGGAAAAGTCAAATTTCTCTTTTTCGATGATTTGATCGATACGTTCGTAGACTTCCGAGACTCGCTTGGCATAGAGATTGAAGATATCATCTATCCCTTGGCAGTTCTTTGCCATGACAATTTGGGATAGATTCGTTTCATATTGCTTTTGTAGGCTGTCCACATCCCCTTGCAAAAAGTACATTTTTCCCGGGTCCCAATACCGAACCAGGTTCGAAAATGTTTTTTTGCTCAAGTCTGGATCGAATGTGTGCGTTTGCAGATGATAGCGTAAATAGTACTTTTGCAGCTCCCCCGTATTCGAACAGGTAATAGAAAAGCCTGGCATACTCCAGCCGACTACAAGAGAAAACACCGCCACTGCTTGGATCATCTTCATTGTTTTTTCCTCTGACAAGAGGTGCAAAGCCCATATAAGTATAAACGATGTGAGTACAATTCAAAGCCTTTCTCGCGGGCGATCTGTCGTTGTACGGATTCGATTTTTTCATTTTCAAACTCGGCTATCTCTCCACAAGAGACACAAATCAAATGGTCATGATGACTGCCGGGGGGGGAAAGCTCAAAAACAGAGCGGCCGTCAGAAAAAACACATTGCTCCACCAATTTGGCTTCTTTGAGCAGGTTGAGCGTACGATAAATGGTGGCTAAGCCTACCTTTTCGCCACGTTCATTGACCCGATGGTACAACTGTTCGGCTTGCACATGGGCTGGCATCGACAGAAACTCTTCCACGATCATTTTTCGTTGCTTGGTTTGCTTCAGCTGATTGGCAAGTAAGTACGCATCCAATCCGTCCCAGAACCATTTGCACTCCGCTTTTATCATGATAACACTCTGTGAAGGTTTCTTTTTTAGTACTGGGATTTTTAGTACCGGGTTTTTTAGTACTGGAGAACCAGCTGCGCAGTTTGCCCAGAGTAGAGTATCATTTGGCCAAAGAAGCAGCCCCTAGCAAGGCCGTCAGGTCTTCATCGGTAAAATCAAGACCAGCTCCGAGGAAATAATTCGGGACCTTTCGAATACGATTGGTAACCGGGTCAAGACGCGTAATATCGTCTACCCCCACATAACCATAAATATGCCGATAGAAGAGAACGCCCATGTAAGCTTTTAGATGGGCTATTTTCCTTACATCACTGTGAGCATCCCAATCGAAGGCTTCCAAAGAAATCTTGATGCGGTCTTGCAGCAAGAAGAAGTCTCCGGCAAACCCGCCTGTGGTTTCAAATAACCCGAACCGCATTTGGGCATTGTACCAGCGTTTCCCAAATTGCAAATTGAAGCGAATGGCTTTCTTTTCGACAATCCGCTCTCGAGTTTTTGTACCAGTTCCCTTTGTATCGGGTGAGGCAGGATCCGACGCCGGCAATGTCTCATAATTGGTATCTCGGACGCCTTCTTTCACATCGGTTACCCCAAGGAGGTAAAATCTATCAGGTCGCGTCCGGAACACAAGATCAAAGTAATGCTGGGTGGATTCGTCTTTTCTAAACTCTCCGCGATATCCCACCTGGACTTGCAGCTTGGTGGCAGGTGCCAGTACTTTACGCAAATCTGTAAGGGTATCTTCGATTTTGGTTAGGGCTACATCGTCGTTTACCAATCGACCCAAGGTGCCTTGTCCACTGTCTACCTTTTCGGTAATCGAACGGGCATCCTTCATTACCACTTCAAGATGCTGCATCGTCCGATCCAGGGAGGCGATCACTTGTTCGATTTTTTCCTTATTCTCTCCTGTTACGAGCTGCCGAATGCCACCGGTCAGCTCCTTCAGATTGATCACAATATCTTGTAAGGCTGATTGATTCCCCCCGACTACTGTTTGTAAGGTTCGGGTGGTTTGTTGCAAATTGCTAATGGTATCTTTCACGTTGGCGCGGTTTTCTTGGACCACTTCTTTGAGGCCCTTCATCAGGTCCCGCAAATCGATGACAATATCATGAACGGTACGTGCTCCCTGCGGACCTCCCAAAACTCCCGCAAAGGAGTTGGCAATTTTCTTCAAATCTTGGGCTACTTCGCCTGCATTGGAAATCAACGCAGACATACTCATATGGGTAGTCGAAGGCGGAATAAAGGCTCCATCCTGAAGATATTGCCCCGTATCTTTCCCTCGGATAATCTCCAAGAAAACATCCCCCAAAAGCCCTTTTTCTTTAATAACGGCCTCGGAGCCTATGGGGATTTTTACTTGTCCCTCTACTTCCATTTCCACCCGGGTTTCATTGTCCAACAGCTTCACATCGACCACGCGGCCGATGGTGACCCCGTTGGTTTTGACGGAGGTTTTCGTCACAATACCGGCTGCGTTGTCAACCAATGTATAGTAGTTTTTCTTGTTTTTTCTGCGAAACACATCGGGACTGAGCACGAAAAACATATATCCTATGATGATAGCGGCGCCGGCAACAAAAGACCCAACCTTCAATTCTGTGGACCAACTGGTCGAACTTTTCACAAAAACTCCATTGGGCCATCCACTTTGCCCGAGAAAAATTGGCGTACTACAGGAGAGTCTGCATTTCGGAAGACAGAAGGGGGGCCGGCTAGTTCTACACGCCCTTGATATAACATGATAATTCGGTCAGCAGTGGCAAGTGCTGCCTTCAAATCATGACTGATGACAATAGAGGTAATTTCCTTTTCCTCTTGATTAACCTGTACGATCAGGGCATCGATCATTTCACTGATCAATGGATCCATCCCTGTCGTGGGTTCATCATAGAGTAAAATTTGGGGTTTTGCGGCCAAAGCACGGGCCAATCCCACCCGTTTTTTCTCCCCAGTCGAGAGGGCGTCTGGATACTTTCGGTTGGAATGGGGCATATCCACTTGTCGCAGTACTTCTTCTACTCGATGCTCAATTTGTGACGGGGTGAAGTTCGTCTGTTCCCGCAAGGGAAACTGGATATTTTCTTCTACAGTCATGCTATCAAACAGGGCGGCTTGCTGAAAGAGAATCCCAAATTTTCGACGGACCTGTAGCAACTCATTCGGGCCCAATTTGGCTACGTCCACGCCTTCTACATATACCTGACCAGAGTCGGGTTGTAACAGGCCCATCATGTGTTTGATGGTGACAGACTTACCCTCTCCTGATTTTCCGATGATAAACGTGAGTTCCCCCTTATGGATCTCCAAATCCAGGTTTTGGAGTACAGCGCGACTCCCAAAAGATTTGGTTACGTGGGAAAAACGAATCATGAAATCCACCGAATTTGAAAGTAGCTGATCAAAAAATCGATGCACAATACCATCAACAAGGAGGTGACCACAGCGGTTGTGGTAGCCAATCCCACGCCTTTTGCGCCTCCAGAGGCAGATAATCCTCGACGACAACAAATGGCAGAAATAAAGAACGAAAACACCAGCATCTTACGAAGGCCTGCCACAATATCATGACCCACCACCATGGTGGTTACCCGCTCAAAAAAGACCCCCTGGTCCACATCATATAAAAACAACCCGATGAGTAACGCACCAAATACGCCAACCGCCATGAAAATGCCACATAAGAGCGGCATCATCACCATAGAGGCCACTACACGGGGTACCACCAAGTAATGAATGGGGTGTACCCCCATCGCTTCCAATGCAAGTACCTGTTCTTGCACCACCATGGTGGAAATTTCCGCTGTCATGGCAGCGCCGACACGCCCAATCAGCAGGAAAGCAGCCACAAGTGGGGCGAGTTCCGTTGCCAAGGCGATGGCAGTTGCACCGCCCATCAGGCTTTCCGCGCGAAAAATCAAGAAAATCCCCCCGATTTGAAGACCAAATACTGCGCCGGTAAAAAATCCTGTTAACAGAATGATCGGCGCAGATTCATTGCCGATAATCTCCAGCTGCTGCAAAATTTCCCTGCCCCGAAAAGGCCCGCGAAACATGTGACGAAAAATTTCTCGTAAGTAGAGAGCAAAGCTTCCTACGGCGCCCACGGTGTTTTCTAGGTAGGGGTAAATTCCAGTCTCCTTCGAGTCTCTCTATAAGTATAAAGCGGGTAAGCATATTCGAAGGTTGCAGAATTTGCCTAGCCGAGCTGTTGAGACAGATGTTGCAGAGCCTCTACGCTACTCAATACATGAGACTGCGCTTCGACTTCTATCACGAAAGGATGAAAGTCAGCGGGTAGGGTTTTTTGTAGGCTGATCTTGGCGTCAATTTCTTCCTGTACTCGAGCTCGCATATAGCCAACCAAGGGGCTGAAAGGTGGCTCGAGGGCCAAGAGCGGTACGCGCAAGGCAGCGGGAAAGCACCGATTCAAAATGACACCGTCCAAGGCATATTTTACCTGGTGCAAATGTTGGATCAAATTCTCCGCAGCTCGCAAAGCGGGTGGATGCGGTGATGTTACCAATAGAAACCCGGCGTCTGGACCGCGTAAGGTCTGTACAATGCGCAGGCCATGCTGATGAAAGCCTTCCATAACGGCTTGAATCAGCACCAAAAAATCCACAAGAGAGCGCAACGCGTGAAATCCCGTTACCTTGGCGAGGTTACCCATGAGTTTCTCTCCCCAATTTGCCAATCGGCCCAGTCCAAGCTTGGAGGCAAAGTAAAAGGGCCGAATGAGCCATTGCATTACCCGCTTTTCCATAAAACTGGCGAGAATGTTGGGGGTCTGTAGAAATTGCAACGCCTGGGTATCCGGTGGTGTATCCACAATCACCAGGTCATATTCCGCCATTTCCATAATTTCTTGGAGCTGGGCTAAGGCCATAAATTCCATAGAGCCTGCTAACTGGGTACTGGCAACCCGATAGAGCGGGTTGGCTAAAATACGTGCCTGCGTAGCACGGTTCGGTGCATAGCGACGTACCATACCATCGAAGACCGTCTTAGGGTCCAACATGGCGGCATCTAAGCGGCCGGCACCAGCGAGTACCGCCCCCTCAACCGTGCGTAGCTGTCCCCCAAGTTCGATCCCCATGGCAGCAGCCAAGCGTTTGGCTGGATCGATGGAGAGAAGCGCAACTTTCTTCCCCATACTTGCCGCACGCAAGGCAACAGCGACAGAACAGCTGGTTTTACCCACGCCACCGGCGCCGAGGAGAAGCAACACTTTTTTACGCTGCAGGAGCATGTCCAGAGAGGATGGCATGTAAAAACTTTCGTACGAATTCTGCGGTCAACGGTTCGGGGAAAGCCCCCAATTCTGGTATCCAAAAGGTCTGCTCTGGAGAAACCTCGTAGGTAGGTAACTCTCGTTGCATCCATTGCTGACAGGTTACATTGTGATGCAGGTTTTGCAGCAAGAAATCTTGTAGCGGAGAAGGAGGTAACGCTTGAAGGGCTACGGACTCTTCTTTCCCTTGTAAGACTCGATTTATGGCGACTGCGGACAATGCCACGGGGCTTTTTTGCTTCAATTGTGCCAGGAAATCAAGGGTTTCATTCACCACCAATTCCTCCGCCAATGTGACCAGTAGAAATCCACATATAGAAGGTGTAGCCAGAAAATTGCGGACTTCTTTCACTTGCTCGAGCAAAGGTCCCACAAGCTCAGAAGCCAACACGGCATCCAGGGTGGTCATCATGCCCAAAAAATGCCCTGAGGCTGGTGCGTCATAGATCACAACATCATACCGGTTGCGCACCACAGTATGTTGCAGTCGCCCCAAAATCATGGTCTCCGCAAGACCGGGGATGGTTTCAAGAAACGTTTTGACCAGCCCATTTTGAAATACTTTGTCATAAAGCCGAGGCATGCGCAGCCGCTCCACAACATATTCTCGTAAACACGCTGTGGCATCCAGGTTGATCCCGAATAACGAGCCTTCGATGGGGGTTTCATGATGGCCAAAGGCAGGAAGACCGAAGAGGGGGGCCAGCTGTTCTTGTTGCGCCGACTCCACCAACAGGACTTTTTTGCCCTGCAAGGCAGCGGCATAGGCCAAACAAGCTGACAAACAGGACTTACCTGTTCCGCCTTTGCCGCTTACAAAGAGCAGCTTTTTCTCTAGTACAGAGGACAGAATCTTCATGCTATAACACCGGACATGACGATGTGGAACACGCCGGGGTCTCCGATTGGATCCCGATCACAGTTAGGAATGCCACTATGAGCCAAGCTTCACTTTCCACTCCTATGGTACAGGGGCTGAAGGCTTTCTACCAGCAGGGAAAACCCATACGACGCTGCAAAATCATCGGTACCATGGGCCCCGCCTCTTCTTCGGAAGACATGGTGCGAGAGTTGATGCAAGCCGGACTCGATATTTTTCGCGTAAATTTTTCTCACGGCAGCCATGAAGATCATGCTGCTACGATCAAAACAATCCGCCGAGTAGCCAAGGAATGTGGGTTGTATGCCACGATCCTCCAAGACTTACAAGGGCCAAAAATTCGGTGCGGCAAGCTCCTGAATGGCCAGCTACGCTTGGAGAAAGGCGCACGGTATCACCTTCAATATGGAGAGGTTCAAACGGATCCGATGGTGATCCCCATCGACTATCGCTACCTCTGTAAGGATATCCACGTTGGAGAAGCGGTGATGATGGATGATGGGTTGTTGCTCTTGCGCATCGAATCCATCGAAAATACCCATGCCGTGGTACGTGTCGAAGAGGGGGGTGTCCTCAAAAGTCGCAAAGGAGTGAACTTTCCTGACTCCCATCTCTCTGTGCCCCCCTTGACGGAGAAGGATAACAAGGACCTGCTCTTTGGGGTGACCCAGCATGTGGACGCCATCGCCTTGTCCTTTGTACAAACGGCGAAAGATGTTGCCCAGTGCAAGAAGATTATCCAAGCGTTGGGATCTGATATCCCTGTTATCGCCAAGATTGAAAAGCTCTCTGCTGTACAAGGTATCGATGAAATCGCCTCGATCTCCGATGGACTCATGGTGGCCCGCGGAGATTTGGGCGTCGAGTGCCGCGTAGAACGAGTGCCTGGCTTTCAGCGCAAAATCATCGAAGCTGCGGCGAAATATTCCGTGCCTGTGATTGTGGCCACCCAAATGCTCGAGTCCATGGTGGAGAATCCGCGGGCAACCTTGGCTGAAGTCGCGGATGTGGCCAATGCTGTGCTAGAGGGCGCCGACTGCATCATGCTATCGGCAGAAGTGGCCGTGGGAAAATACCCTGTGGCTTGCGTGCAGAAGATGGTCTCGATTATTGAAGAGGTCGAGGGATGGGTCGATACCAAAACCCAGCGCTATGAGCCCTTTGATCGGCATGCGGCCTTGTGGCAAACCCATACCGCCATCGCACGTGCGGTATGCGAAGCGGCAGACAACTTACATGCGCGAGCCATTGTGTGCTTAACCCTTACAGGTTCTATCGCACGCCTGATCTCAAGCTGGCGGCCAAAAACCCCAATCATAGCCATCAGTCCGCGTACGGATGTGATCCACCGACTGGGGTTCATGTGGGGCGTGCATAGTATGCAAAACCCGCTTTTCTACGATACGGACGTATTGCTGCAAGATCTACCGCGGTTGCTCAAAAGCCTGCATGTGGTGCAGTCCGGTGATGTGATTGTGATCACGGCAGGAATTCCTATCAACGAGATGAAGTCGACGAATATGATTAAGATCAATCAGATTGAATGATTGATCTTACGCGCAGCATTGGTTTGAATATAACGCCGTCATGCCCAGGCCGCCTCGGCCGTATGTGCATCTCCCTCGATCGAAGTGGATCCCCCCGACGCAACCAAAGGTCGCTGGGGATATGACGAGCTAAACAACAGAGCCGCGTAACATCAGTGAATGAGTGTAATGAAGGGGAACGTCCCTCTTTAGAACAAGAAGAAAAGTGAGTACTTGGCAACAGCACAACCCCTACAATCACCAGCACCCCCTATGTATGCGAGTAGGCCGTCTAAAAAAAGTGCTTCGTATTGAAAATAACAACCTTTTGGAAAAATAATGCTACCCAACACCCTGACCCAACAAGAGCTGGAGTCGCACCTATGGGGCGCGGCGGATATATTGCGTGGCTCGATTGATAGCGCAGATTATAAGCATTACATCTTCGGGCTTCTCTTTTTCAAACGACTATCGGACGTCTGGCAGGAAGAATACGAGGCGCGTTTAAAGGAGTTTGCTGACGAAGAGATGGCGAAAGATCCAGAAGAGCATCGGTTTCATATTCCAGCCGGTGCGTTTTGGGATGACGTACGAAAGTCTTCAACCAATATCGGCGAGCATCTTAACCGTGCCTTTCGCGAGATTGAAGATGCCAACCATCGTCTACGCGGGGTGTTTCAAGATGTGGATTTTAACCACAAAGAGCGCTTTCCTGACACGGTTCTCGAAAGACTTTTGCAGCATTTTGACAAGGTACGGTTGCGACATGTCGACGTTCCTGCTGACGTGCTTGGTAATTCCTACGAATACCTGATTGCTAAATTTGCTGATGATGCGGGTAAAAAAGGCGGCGAGTTTTACACACCCAAAGAAGTTGTACGTCTGATCATTGAATGTCTTGAGCCCCAGCCTGGCATGACCATCTATGATCCAACCTGTGGGTCTGGAGGTATGTTGCTTCAAACCTTTCATTACTTGGAGCGTCACAACCAAGATCCCAAGAGTTTGCACCTATACGGCCAAGAGAAAAATCTCAATACCTGGGCCATTTGCCAGATGAACTTATTCCTGCATGACATCGACGACGCTTACATTGAACGTGGGGATACACTGCGGGAGCCGAAGCATCTTACAGAAGAAAAAGCGATTCGAACTTTTGACCGCGTGATTGCAAATCCCCCGTTTTCTCTCTCCAACTGGGGCGAGGAAGTGTGGAAAGTCGGTGATCCCTTCGGGCGGGATGTGTTTGGCTGCCCGCCAAAGTCGTATGGTGATCTGGCTTTTGTGCAACATATGGTGGCTAGCTTGAATGCCAAGGGCAAGCTTGGGGTTGTCTTGCCACACGGCATTTTGTTTCGTGGGGGTGCAGAGGGCAAGATTCGCCAAGGTTTGCTTGAGCATGACTTAATCGAAGGTGTGATCGGGATTGCCCCTAATTTATTCTACGGCACCGGTATTCCGGCTTGTGTGCTGATTATCAACAAAGCAAAGGCGCGGGAGCGTAAGGGTAAAGTTTTATTTATCCATGGTGCTGCGCATTGCGTTGAGGGGAAGAATCAGAACCGGTTGTCGTTAGAGAATATAAAAGCTTTAGCTGAGGGATTTCTCGGATTTACAGATCAAGAAAAGTTCAGGAGATATTGTCAAATTTAGTGGATGGCGACATCAGGCGGCGAGCTCCACTTTGAGTCCATCCTCAAATTTGCACTTCATGCTGATGACATCTGCCAAGAGCTGACTTCCCCGAAGTTTCTTCCATTTTTTCTCTGCGCATTGAGCCAGT
>CANIBL010000032.1 GCA_947466225.1 Deltaproteobacteria bacterium | reverse complement strand
TATCTGACCTCTCTTTGTAAGAATTGTGTCTACCTGATCGCTAAATGCTTTCACTTCTGTTTTGCTCAAACTATCTGTTTTATGATATTCATAGGGGATACGCCTATTGTGACGAGCATAGTTTAGCCGAATGTACGTGTCCAAATTGTGAAGAAGATTTGGCCAAGTTGTAATATTCGAATAACTATCTTCAGGGCTTATGCTCCATAATTCATAAAAATGACGGATAAAGAGAGATTTCATTTTCGTCATAGTTTTAGAGATTCTCATTTCATCCACAGTTTTCGGGTTATAGAAATGAAGTTTGTTTTCATCAGAGAGTCTCTTTATGACAGGAATGACACTCTCGTACGTCTTGTCTTTCAATAGTAAATCGATTAGATCATGAAAAGACTTCTCATCGGAGAAAATAATTGCGCTGAGCGTTGTTAAATCGTATGGACTTTTGTCATTTCGTAAATACCCATAGAATTCTCGTGAATCAGTTTGGAACACTGAAAAAAAACTTTTGTCATGGATAAATTTTTCTTTCATGCTATTTCTAGTTTCCGCAAAAACGAGAGTAGAGCCAATATCATTATCATCCTTCGGTGACATATATTGTTGGCTTGTAAAATGGTTTCCACCAAAATAGATGCCGAACTCATTCTGTGATTGTGAGGGAATAAGTTCACGGCTTTTTAACACGGATAGTGTTGCGCTTGTTCCATGGAATATATACGTTCTTTCTGAATGAAAAATAGCGGCTTCTTTTATTCCAGGATATTCAAGGTCTACAAAAAATGTTCCAGCCTTATATCCTTTATATTCATCAGTAAAAATCAAATATTCAGCTAAAATATCTCGTAATTTTTTATATGCATCTGATTTTTCGGCAAGAAAAAATGACTTTGTATATAGCGCTTGAAGACTCTTATAATTATAATGGAAAGTCTCCTGGTTGAAGAAGCCCTCGATTTGCTTATGAATAGGAAATGGTTTTGCCTCTGCTGGTGCCCCAATCATCAGCCATATCAAGGCGATAATTAAAACTCGTATTTTTGAATGAATTTTTTTTTGAAACATATTTTACCCTTTTAAAAAAAACTTCATGCGCACGAGACTTGTCGACATGTTGAGTGAAAAACTTTAAGATAAACCAGCTTGCTTGTAATAATTTTTCTGGTTTAGTCAAGTTTTTTATGGGTATAACTATCTTCATCCCCCTTCGATCAAGGGGTCTTCAAAAGGAGCTGATATATGCAGGCGCTGAGTGTGGAGGGATTGACAAAGACCTATGCCAATCATGTGCATGCGTTGAAAGGCATAACTTTTGATGTCCAAGAAAAAGACTTTTTTGCCATCCTGGGCCCCAATGGAGCCGGGAAATCTACCACCATTGGCATTTTAACTTCTCTCGTGCGCAAGACTGCCGGACGGGTGCAAGTATTTGGGGTGGATCTAGATGCAGATCCCGAAACAGTCAAAAGTTTCATTGGGGTGGTACCCCAAGAGTTTAACTTCAACATGTTCGAAACTGTAGAGAGCATTCTCATCACTCAAGCCGGGTACTATGGCATTCCCTATCGACTGGCTCGGGTTCGAGCTGAGCGTTATATGGAGCAAGTGGGACTGGAGGACAAGCGAAAGAGCGTCGCGCGTGGACTTTCTGGGGGGATGAAACGCAGGCTTATGATTGCACGTGCTCTTATGCATGAGCCCAAGTTACTCATTCTTGATGAACCCACAGCGGGGCTTGATATTGAGGTGCGGCGCAGCATGTGGCAATTCTTACGTGATATCAATGAACAAGGTGCCACCATCATTCTGACGACCCATTACTTGGAAGAAGCCGAAACCTTGTGTCGCAATCTTGCGATCATTCACGAAGGCACGATTATTCGAAATTCTTCTATGCGAGCGTTATTACGAGAGACAGAGGGAGCTGTTTACATCCTCGATCTAGAGACGCCCCTCAAGGGTCCTATGGATTGGGCTACATTCCCTGTCACACAATCGGATGCATGTACACTTGAGGTAAAGATTGCAAAAACGGATTCTCTCAGTGCTTTTTTTCAACTAGCGGCTGAAAAAGGGATTCTGATTAAAGGGATTCGAAACAAAGAAAATCGGTTGGAATCTCTCTTTCTTTCTCTTACCCAACGGAGTGTATAAGATGCACATCCAACGAAATGGGATTGCGTGTAAAACGTATTTGTATAATGAATTTCGTCGTACGCTGAATCTTTGGAAGCAAACGCTTTTACAGCCTGTGATCAGCTCTACTTTGTATTTTTTGATTTTTGGAAAACTCCTGGGTCAACGAATGGGGGCTATAGCCGATGTATCATACGTAGAATTCATCATTCCTGGATTGTTGATGATGAACATGCTGAATTCCGCGTTTCATGCCTCTGTGTTCGTCGTATTCCTGGCAAAATTTACCAAATCTATCGAAGAAATTTTGGTTTCTCCTATGCATCCTCTTGCTATCCTGCTTAGTTTTATGGGAGCAGGTATCATGCGGGGGCTTTTGGTGGGGGGGCTTGTCGGTGGCGTTTCGCTTTGCTTTACCTCCATTGAGGTTACCCATCCCGTTTTGGTGCTGGGGATTGCGGTGTTGGCTTGTAGCGTATTTTCTGCATTAGGGGTGATCAATGGGCTATATGCGAAGACATTTGACGATACCATGGGCATTCCTACTTTTGTTATTACCCCCCTTTCCTACCTAGGCGGGATTTTTTACTCCGTGTCGATGTTGCCCCCTTTCTGGCAAAAAATGGCCCTCTTTAATCCCCTGGTATATCTAATTGGAAATTTTCGTACGGCTTTTCATGGCACCCAGGAGATTCCTGTTTCATTGGAGATTTCCCTCTGCTTTATGATTGCTGCCATGCTCGGACTGGGATGGATTGGCTATCGGATGATTGAGAGACGTACGGGTCTCGCTGAGTAAGTGCAGGTAGTCGGAAAAATTTCCTATACAGATGAGTTGATTATAATTGATGAAAAAATCTAATCACAAAAAAATACGTCCCCACTGCGTCCCATCAAAGCCCAAAAAATTGGGGGTGTCCCATGCTGGAAGACAGAAAAGACGGGTGTTCCCATGCTGGTAGTCATACGGTATATGATAGTGCCCCATGATACCGACGTTGCATCCTGTGCTTTCGATCCATTGAGTGGCTTTTTCGAGTAAGCGCCGGTGTGGAACTTTTTTGTACATGCCTTGTTTGCGGGAGTGTGCGGCAAGATCGAGGCAAAACCGGTCAAACTTTGCCTGTGGTAGCCAGCTGGCAACATGGCGACTGAGCCAAGATCGCACCGTGCCCATGTAGAGTCGGTAGTGCCAGGGGGCGAGTAAAAGATCCCCATGGGTGAGTGCAATGCGCGCTCCAGCTCGGGTGGTGAGGATATATTCTCGCGCGGAGACCCAGGTTACCCCCTCCCAACTAAGATAGGAAAGAAAAAACTCATGATTCCCCTCCAAGAACACCACGCGAACCCCGCCGCGCGTTAATCGAGCTAGGGCAGCTCCAATGGCGTGGAACTTTTGTTGGAAATGGGCTGAGTCTCCAAAGCAGAAATCGAAGATATCCCCCAAAAAAACAAGTGCTTCTGTCACGGAGGGATTCACTTTTTCTAGTGCTGCCAACAGGTGCAGGACTTTTTCTTCATTTTTCTCTCGAATATGGATATCTGAGACAATCAGAACGGTACTGGTTGAAATTTCCAAGGTTTTTTCTTCCTATATCTACTAAAAATCGGTGGCTACTCTCCATGGCCCCGGATTTTTATTTGCGATAATTTTCCCTATATCATAGAATCGTCCCCTCTATATACTATACCGAGCATCATCCAGAACGGGAGAAAGGCAATGTCCTTGTCTATACAAGAGATCGAAGAAAAAGTAGCCACTATCATTACCAGCCAATTGGGCGTGGACCGTAAGTCAGTTACTCTCGAAGCCGAGTTGATCCGAGATCTGGGCGCAGACTCTCTGGATGTGGTCGAGCTCGTGATGGCAATGGAAGAGGCTTTCTCCATCGACATTCCCGATGAAGAGGCCGAAAACATCCGAGCCGTACGTGATATCGTGAATTTCGTGCACAAAGCCAAAGAGAGCTAACGTACCCACGATTCCTCCTGGGTAAAAAAGATCCTTGTAAGCTACATCATCCCCAGTGAACGAAGTAAACGTCGGGGATCCCCCTCGATCGGGGGACATGCCCAGACGGCCGAGATGGCCTGGGCATGACGGAGTTGCAATCAGACTTTTTTTACACCACTTTACCCCCTCTTTCATTCACAGGAGAGTTGCGTGTATTTTTCAACGGTGGGGATTGTCTCCGATCATGCTGGCAAAGACCTAAAGCGACTCTTGGTTGAGCTATTGTCCACCATGGAAATCCAGGTGGAAGATCTCGGGGTGGCCTGGGAAACCGAAGCCTCCGTAGACTATCCTGACTATGCAGGTATTCTCGCAGCCAAAATTAGCCAAAAGAAGCTAGATGGGGGTATTGCTATTTGTGGCACCGGTATCGGGATGTCCATGGCAGCAAATAAATACCCAGGTGTTCGAGCAGCTGTTATATGGAGCGAGTACACCAGCCGCATGAGTCGAGAACATAATGACAGTAACCTGCTTTGTTTGGGCGCACGCGCATTGAACGAGCATCGAGCTGCGGATTTTGTCAAAATCTGGTTGGAAACACCCTTTTTGGGGGGGCATCACCAGCTTCGTGTGGACAAAATCACCAAAATTGAGAAAAAAAACGGGATCCATATTTAAATGCAACCATCATGGCAAAAACCTTGGCACCCAGTTCAGTCCTATGATCCTGCGGTGTATGGACTCATCGAAGAAGAATTGGTGCGCCAGCGCACCGGCATTGAGCTTATCGCCTCTGAAAACTTTGCCTCTATTCCGGTGATGAGCGCCATGGCCAGCGTCTTTACGAATAAGTACGCGGAAGGCCTACCGGGGAAGCGCTACTATGGGGGATGTGAAATCACGGATCGCCTCGAGTCCCTGGCTATTGAACGAGTCTGCGCCCTCTTTCATGCCAATTTTGCCAACGTACAACCTCACTCTGGTGCCCAAGCCAATGCAGCGGTGTTACTGGCGCTGGTCAACCCAGGGGATCCCATTTTGGGGATGGATCTGTCCCATGGGGGGCACTTGACTCATGGGTCGAAGGTGAATTTCTCCGGCAAACTTTATCAGTCCCACTTTTATCAAGTTGAAGAAGAAACCGGGCGTATTGATTACACAAAGGTTGAGGAAATCGCCCATCGCGTGCGCCCCAAGGTGCTCATCGCTGGGGCTTCAGCGCATCCTCGTTTCTTAGATTTCAAACGATTTCGTGAGATTGCGGATGCCGTGGGCGCGTACTTGTTCGTGGATATGGCGCATATTGCGGGCCTTGTGGCAGCGGGCGTACATCCGAGCCCCATTCCCCATGCCCATGTCGTGACCACCACAACCCACAAGACCTTACGTGGGCCCCGTGGTGGCGTGATCTTGTGGAATGACGAGGCGCTCTCCGGGATGCTGAATAAGGCGGTATTTCCTGGTACCCAAGGGGGTCCCCTAGAGCATGTGATTGCGGCGAAGGCCATTTGCTTCTTGGAGGCACAACAACCGGTCTTTCGTACCTATCAGCACGCGGTTGTACGCAATGCCCAGGTGATGGCGGAGGCCTTGCAAGGCTACGGCTTTTCCTTGGTCACCGGCGGGACAGATAATCATCTGGTTCTGGTGAACCTCTTGGGTCGAGAGAAGAGCGGGAAAGACTTTGAAGAGGCACTTTCTCGTGTGGATATCACTGTGAACAAAAACACGGTGCCCAAGGAGAATCGCAGTCCCTTTATCACCAGCGGCCTTCGCGTGGGAACCCCAGCTGTTACTTCCCGGGGTATGGGTGAGGCTGATATGCGAGAGATTGCCCGTTTGATGCACGAAACCTACGAAGCAGAGGGTGATGTTGCAAGAGAAGCTGCGATTCGCCTGCAAGTACAAGCCATTGCTGCCAAATTTCCGCTTTATCCACAATGGGCCTCTGTATGAAGTGTTCCCAATGTGGATCAGAGGACACCAAAGTGCTCGAAAGCCGATTGGCCAATGAGGGACGAAACATTCGCCGTCGTCGCGCCTGTCGGTTTTGTGACTACCGATTCACAACCCACGAGAAAGAAGAGTCATTTGTCTTTCATGTGAAGAAAAAAGCCGGGCATGTAGAGCCATACCTACGGGAAAAGGCACTTCGTTCTATTCAAATCGCTTGTCAAAAACGCCCGATTAAGACAGAACAGCTGGACTTTGTGGTAGCGTACCTGGAAAAGCAGATCCAAGACCTGGGAGAACGGGTAGTAACCAGCCGGCAGCTCGGAGATCTGATCATGGAGCGGCTGCACGAGCTTGATTTGGTTGCCTATGTGCGATTTGCCTCTGTTTATAAAGACTTTAAAGATCCAAACGAATTTTATACCACGCTGAAAGCGTTGGCGCGTCAAGAGAAAGAAGATCGAGTATGACCACCCTTCACCAACCCAACTCTCAGGCACGGGAGCATTGCCTGCAGTTTCTGTACCAGTGCGAGATGCACAAGATTTTTTACTTCTCCTTGCCTCACTTTCAACGGTTTGTAGAAGAAAATGATCTCTCCTCTGTGGTGGCAGAAAAGGTAGAGGGATTGGCAACGGGAGTACTGGCTCAACAAAAACCCATCGATGATTTGTTGCGTCAACATTCGACCAAGTGGTCCTTAGAACGAATGCCTACAATGGATCGTATGGTGTTGCGGTTGGCGACCTACGAGTTGCTTGCGAGCACGACCCCAGTTAGGGTAGTCTTAAATGAAGCCATCGAACTCGCAAAACGCTACGGGACCGAACACTCCTCTTCTTTTGTGAATGGGGTGTTGGACTCCATTGCAGATAAGCTGAAAAAACATGGAAAACCCACAAGCCAGCCACCGCATACTTGATGAATCCACGGGTATTGTGGAACCTGCTCTCTACTTTCAAAAAACCCTTGCCTGTGAAACCCTCCAACTTATAACGCCCGCGCAATCAGTGTCGTGTTCATTTTGGATCGGACTTGTGCCGCCCGGGAAGTGGACTCCACAAAGTCTGCTTACCTTAGCTTCTGCCAGCGAGCTACTCTTGCAAGCTGCGCGAGAAGGTGTGGCAGAAACCGAGTCCTTAATGGTGGTGGATTCTAGTGTGCAACCACCTCGCGGTTTTTATCTGATGATGCAATCTACCCCGCCTACTATGACTGCGATTATGGAGAAGAGCCGTGCGGTTTTGGATGTGATCGCAGCATGGAAACCCCAAAAAATCGGGTTCTATCTAGCAGAATCCCTGCTTCCTTTGGAAGCCCAGTTCCATTTTTTAACCCAAGTCTTTACCGCGCTGAGTCAAGAACAACAGGATCGATCCTATTTTTATCTGCGGGATCCTCAGTCTGATTACACGAAATCGATGAATTTGCTTTTGTCGGTAAAAGAAGAAATTTCCCTGCAAGGGGGGGATCCTTTTTTGGTACTGCATTAATGCTTGGGTTGTAATATTTGGGTTTCAAAAAAATTTCTTTGTCTTGAACTGCTCGTCATGCCCCAGGCCGCCCCTCGGCCGTATGGGCATCTCCCACGATCGAGGGGTCCCTCCGGTCGATGGGGATGAAGGGTATAGATAAATTTGCGCGAAGAAGTAGCATTCTTTTTCAGTTCGCCTGTAAAATTCATTCTGATAAAAAAGAACGAACAAACGCTTCCGCTTCTCTCTTCTCTACCGACATATCAAACTCCTTCACCACTTGATCCCGAGACCGTACCAAACTTTTGGTATAAGCGGGATCATATCGTTTATCGAGCAAACACGAAATTACGGGAGGGAAGTTGCGCGCTCGAATGTATCCCTCCATCTCTTCTCTCTCTTCTCGCGAAAACAGTTTATGTAACACAGCAAAATTTTCGAGACACGTTGCTTCATCAAACCTGTCCAAATCTGGGACATAGAGAGATTGTAGATGGGAAACGCGTTCCGATTTGTTTCGAGAGAGCAACAGCATTGGAGACTTTTGAATGGACTCTCGTAGGGTTTTGGGTAAAGCGAGAGGGCCGATGAAGCCTTCAATTTCTACCAATAGTCGAGGCGCTTTTGCCAGAGGTACATAAGTGTGGGCCAATTGATTTTCAAAATTCTGTTGCGTGGGGCATGGGGCCGATTGTCCCATGGCACCAAAAATGGATCCACGATGACAGGCCATACGTTGAAAATCCAATACTGGGAAGCCCTTCGCTTCCAGCTCGCCCAACCAAACCGATTTTCCTACGCCGGTATGGCCATGGGCTACCAGAAGTGGATGCTTTCCCAATCGCTCTAATGCAGCAAGTACTTCTTTGCGATAGGCTTTATATCCGCCAGCAAGCCAGTGCCCAGAAAATCCCCCACAGGAGAGCCATTTGGCTACCATTTGAGAGCGCATCCCCCCTCGCCAACAGTAGAGATGTATATTCTGGGTATCACCTGCTGCGGCTTCGATCTGGGATAAAAATGCGTCGGCTTTTTTGGCAAAAAGTTCAAGACCAACTTGCACCGCCTCTGTGGTGGAAACTTGCTTGTAAGTGGTGCCCACAATGATCCGTTCCTCATTATTGAGAACCGGACAGTTGATGGCTCCGGGAATATGACCTTGGGCAAACTCTCCTTCGCTTCGTACATCGATCCACACTTGGGGGGCAGAGGCGAAAAGGTCACATTCTTTGGGGGTGAAAAGCGGCATGGTGATCCAAATCCTTATGGGGCAGACGTGGTACGCTGATGCAGAAATCGTCCAATCAGTAGGACAATGATGACAGCAGAGAGGAAATATAGGGCTTGCTGGGAATAGCCTCGATAGAGGGAGATGGAGGCGGAGAAGGGAGTACCCGGTTCTGGGTGCATCCATTTTGCTACCTCAGCTGCGAGTAGACCTCCGACTGCGATAGCTGTCATGAGCAAGCTCAGAAAAAAAGATCGGTTTTTCTCCGGGCTCAATGTAACGGTTGCTGCCATGGCAACCGGGTATGCGAGCTGTTCTCCACAGACGAACAGTACATAGTACATGACAACCAGGCCAGCGGGTACGAGGCTGGCGCTTTGTAGGATACGGGTTAAAATTAGGAAATTGATCCAGGCAAATCCAAATGCCATGATAAATTTTGACAAATACCCGGCTCGACTTTCGGAGGCACTCCATTTTTTGTAGAGATAGGCAAGGAAGAGCCCGATGAAAATATTCGCTGTAGCATCAATGTTGGAAAAGAGGGTAACGGGAATCTCGCTTACCCCAAAAAAATGGGATAATGCTGGAGATAGACTGCGGTCTACCAATGCATCAGTTAATAGTACAAGAGACAATCCTCCCTGTTCGTAGAAGATCGAAAAAAGTAACAGCAAGCTGAGCAGCAGGAGCAGGTACGTGAAGTCTTTCCAGGTACCATTTCGCGCTTGAATATAGCCCCCCACGCCAAGTGCCAGGATGAAGCTACTTAAAATCACCACAATGGCGAGTTCTCGATGATCTAACAGGACCCACAGCAACATCAGCAAGGGAAGTAGCAGGGCAAAAATTTTCCCGAGATGGGGGAAAAAGTCTGGTGTGTATCGGGATTCTTTATATAAGACAAGAGAGCCCCCAATGAGCAGCATGATGCCAGAGAGGGCAAATCCCCAGTTCCACCCGAAAACTTCCCCGATAATGCCACAAACGCCGGTACCCAATAGGGCCCCAACATTGTTTGCAATATACAGGTAGGTATATAGTTCGCTTCGGTTCTTACCTTCGATCTTGGATAACAGAGTGGGGATCGTGGCTCTAATGGCCCCGCTTCCAAGAGAAATCCATGCAATCGAAAGTAAAAACCAGCTGGGGTTGTGGAACATCAAAAGAACCGTGCCCAGAAAGATAGAGAACAGACCTGCGACCAACACTTGTCCTAAATGATGCAGCTTGTCATTCATGGCACCGATAATCAGGGAGATAAATAGTGATAAGGAAAACATCAACCCCGCAATCTCAAAAGCTTCTGCTGGGCTGCGCATAAAAGATTTGGTGAGGTAAAGAAGGAGAACCCCTCGTACGCCGTAAAAAGAGGTTCTCTCCAACATACAGATGGAAATAAGGTAGAGCAGACTGGGGGATGCAGGCTTCATGACGGGTATACAATCTATTTTACAGTAAGAGGCTATTCTCCTCCGGTCTATCACCCGGAGATACGGACAAATCAAATTTTTCGTGCATGGCTTCTACAGAAAAGGCTTCCATGTGAGTCAAGCTAGAGGAAAGTGGCTCTGCTGTTTCCATTTTGATTTGGCCTTGCATATGAGCCCCTTCTTGTACCACAAGAACAGGGGTATGCAAACTGCCTTCGAAACAACAAGTTGGGAGGAGTTCAATCTTACGGCTGGCATATACCGTGCCCCGCATATTGCCAGCAACGCAAACCTCTTCTCCTCGAATTATTGCATCAATTTCAGCTGCTTCTTCTAAAATCAAAAGTCCTTCTGAGACGATTTCTCCTTCAATTTTCCCTGCAATTCGGCTTGTCCCTTTGCAGTAAAGCTTGCCTTTAAAATGGCAGCTGGCTGTTAAAATGGTCACGGAGGGTTCTTGAGCCGTGGCCCCTCTTCGCTTTTCTATCTGTAATTTCTTGCTCTTCAAGTCCATGGTGCCTCCTGGAAAAAAGTTCATGCCCATCTCCTATGGTACACTGAGTGGAAGCAATTGGAGGGTTGCCCCGTGCAATATGTTCATTCTTTTACGACATCAACTTTTCAGTGGTTGGCCCCGGATGCATGGGAACCGCCTGCTTTAATGGAGTTTTTTCTGTTACATCGGACGCGAGCTGAGGCTCAAAGCCCTGTTTTTGCCCAACCTTGGGTGCAACAGGTTCCATCGGATAGGCAGAGATGGCTCCTTACCGATATCCATCGGATACCATATGGGTGGGCCGAGGTGCATCTGGTGCAGGGTTCTTTTTGTACTGCAGTTGTATTGGTAGAGGTAGAAGGGCCTGCAGCGGTAGAAGTGGTTGCATTTTCTTACTTGCTTAGTGCTATGTTGATACTCCATGGAGCTCATGTGGGAGAGGTGCATGTGGTACCGGGTACCAGTCAGGCTGTAGTCCAATTTTTGGAGGTGTTGGGAAATGGGCGTGGTATTGCGACGATTCCACCTTCAGGGCCTGGGGCGTTGCTTCACTCCACAAAGTATACTTGGAGTCGAGAGGCGTGGTTTTCCGTTCCAGAGGCAGAGAAGTCTCATCGGGAGCTAGCATATTTGCAACTGCGGCATGACCGAGAGAAAAGCTAATTTTACGTGATTTTTTTATTACTGGGGAACCAGCTGCGCAGTTTCCCCAGACCCCTCCTTGCAAGAAATGGAAGAGCCGAATAGAAAAAGAGTTCGAAGATATAGCCAAGGTCGGCGCGACGATCGGATCCTCCCCACTCTCAAAATCGCAGCCAAGGGTTGCATATTTTAACGAGAGCTTTGACTGCGATTTTGAGAGGTGGGAAGATACTGTCTGAGCGCCGGCCGTGTCTCCTTACTGGATTCTTTTCCAAGCTCTCGTTTCTATCCCTTTTCTTGCAAGGAGGGGTCTGGGGAAACTGCGCAGCTGGTTCCCCAGAAAAAAACTTTCACTGTGCTGTAGCAGCAGGCAAGGTTTTGAGGAGCAGGGTAGAAGAAGAGGTCATGGTAAGGTTGGAACTTGCATCCAACGAAATCGTAAGGGTGGGGGATGTTCCCTTAAATCCGGTTGTGAAATAAAATCTGGTTGGAACGTCATTCACAAAAAATTGCACGCTGTTTGTTGGATCGTCGGTAAAGGGATATCCAGCAATAGTGGTATTTCCGCTCCAGGTTGCATTGGGTTGAATGAGTACAGATTCCGGATACCCACCTGTCGTGAATTTTCCATCTAAAAAAATATCTGTCGCAAATGTGGTCGAACCCAAGGGTGCCATGGAAAAGAAAATGGGTTTTGCTGTGGCATTTTTTACAGAAAAAAGGGCCCACGGTGTGGGGCTTGGGCAACTATATAGCGCATCTGGGCACGAGGATGGATTGGGTAAGCTCGCACTCGTATTGTTTTTGCAATTTTGGTATGCGAGGTAGAGGGAAAAAATGTTGCTGCAACCTACTCCAGGTAATCCAAAACCGCTTGCGAGATCAACGGTAATTCCGGTGATTTTCATCAATGCAGGTGTAGCGGTATAAGAAAACTGTACTGGTTGTAGTGTTGTCGATTTCGTGATGACTTTTATCGATGGTGTTACTGCGGAGATAAAGGGAAAGCTCTCCGTGGTGATCGGATCATAGGGCTGGAGAAATGCGCCAGTATCCAAATTTTCCAAATATCCTGTGGAACCCGTTACTTCCATGTGCAAACCTACTCGTACCAAAGTCTGCCCGGTTCCAGCAGAGGCCGCAAAGGCCAGATTTCCATTTCCATCCTGAATCAAGGACAGCGGAGGGGACCACCGATCGGGGCGCATGAGCAGATTGGCGCCTCCTTTTCCATCCGTGGTTTTTTTGAGCCAAAAACGAGACACTCGCTGATTGCTATACATCAATGCATTTTGATTTCGATAGTCCACCCATAAACTACCAGTTGCGGCTCCAGTTGCGTCCAAAAAGCTGATACCCAGGCTATTGGCAGTTGTATACACATCTGCACTGGTTTGGTGATAACCTGTTAGAAAATCACGAGATGTAGGAGAAATATCGGTGCCAGTATACGCGGGATCAGTTGGTTCAAATAAGTTGGTGGGGCTAGAAATACCAGTATAGGAAAGGGAAGTAGAAATCGCATTCTTGATTTTATAAAATTCCGTTGAGTTTGAAAATTCACTAAAAATGGCAAACAGGGGCTTTCCTCCGTTCATGGTAATTTCGATATTGCTCCAGTCTACTTGCGAAAACCATTTCGTCGGGTCCAGTTGAAGATATGCGTACTGGCTTGTGCCAGGGGCTACTTGGATTCCGGTGGTGGGTAAGGTTACCTGTCCATAGATAGGGGAATAAGATTCGATGGCAAAGGGGAGACTGCCTGTGCCATCAGAATAGGTTCCCATAATGACAAAAGACCGGCAAAAAGCTTGAGATCGTTCATTTTCCCAGGCCATTCCAATGGTGAAACCAATAGATTGATAGGTGCCATCCGTCAAGTGAATGGCAGGTAATGTTTTCCCCAATGGATCCGTCAAAGGCTCTAGTATAGAATAAATGGGTTGTATCCGTGGAATGGTTTGTGTGGATCGAGATAAGGATTGTTTGCCATAAAAATCTTGCCAAGCGGTTACGGAAGCACCTGGTATACATCGAGGGATGAACTCGGATGTAAAAAAATCTTGGATGGCAGTTTTTTCTGATGGATCTAAGGTTGCACTCCAATCGGCTTGTGAAATGGCTGGCCGCAAGGCAATGGGAAAGGAACCATTTTGTAAGTAAGAAATTTTTTTCCCCGCCAAGAAGTCCAACATGAGCGGGCGAGGACTGATATACGGAGACCAGCTGAGCCCTTGTAAGACTGTGGAAAAATCTGTTTTCCAGTTTGTCATGTCTTGTTGCGTATAGATCTGCTCTAAAGAAGGAAAATCATCAAGTGCATCAGAAAATCGAAAATTGTCGAGGTGCATCCCAATGTAGGAAAGCGTAATATTGGATTGTATATTTATAAGATCATCTCGCTTATCCAGCTGGCTTAATTGGGATTTTGGATCACTGCCAGAGGTGGTAAGGGGTGTATTTTTGCTTGTAATGATCGAAAATAAAACAGACCCAATTCCGCCGGTGGTATTGACAATAGATCTGGTTCTTGTTGGATATTCACCTGCTGGGTTCATATCTGTGGTAGTAGTGGTGCTACTGACAGGTGATGATAGAGGAGAAATCTTCTCAGAGGGGACGGAGGTCGACTTTTCTACAAAGGCAGACGGCATCAAAGTCGAAGCATGAGCCGGTGTTCGTTCTGTTTCAGGGGAGTTGGATTTGTTACAAGAAAGAAAAAAAAAGAGGGACCACATCATCGAAATTTGCATATTGGATCCTTTATGGCTTGCGATTGTTGTTCAGGGGGGTGCCTGAATCTGCTAGCCAACAACCAGATTTCCCTTCTTGGTCTAAGGTACAAACATATCCGTTTCCAACAGAAAATGTCGAGACTACTGAAGGAAAGGGGATATTCATGTATTCATCTCCTTGGGTGGGGGACCAACATCGTACCCTTGTACCTTGCTGGGCGCATACCAAATTTTGGACAACTTTTATTGTGCCAGCAATACCACCATAGCCGATGCTATTTTGTAAGGGAACCATGGTAGTGGAGGGCAGTTTCCAACACCCGAGTTGAGAAATCGGCTTGGTGTTATCAATTGTGCGGCTCACATAGGCGCATCCCATATTTTCCCCTACCGCGACCTGACTCGCATATATATTGCTTGTGCCCCATATGGGTTTGTAAGCAGAAAATGTTCTAGGGTGGCTGCTGGAACAGGAGGTAGAAAAAAGACCATCAGGAACACAACTGTTGGTGATGGGTCCGGAGGCGCTGTTGGAACAGGTGACAGAAAGATCATCATGAAGAACACAACTGTTGGTGGTGGTATTTTGTAAGTTGGAAAATATAGTGGAACGATAGAGTGTGGTAACCGTATTACTTGTATAGGGATTTACGGGTCCTATACAAATGGGGGTGTTGTTTACAATCTCACAGTCTATATCACCAGAAGATAAGAATTGGGTCCCTTTGGCTTTTCGAGAGGCTTTACAAAAAGGAAAAGTGCCAGATTTGTAGTAGATGGTATCTCCGTCAATCGCATTAACATACTGGAACAAGTTGTCAGTACAAGAGATTGTGCTATCCCAAAATGGCTGTCCATCTGTTCCGACATTTGGTAATGTGCTAGATTCGTTATTGGTGGTATCTCCACCAATAAATCCATTAATCAAGTCACCAACTATAGGCAAGTGGGTTGAAAAAGAGAGAGCGCTATCCCAAAAGGACGTTCCATCTGCTGTTGTGGTATTGGTCCAATATCCCCAGCAGTAGTAGGTCGAATCCAGCGTAGACTTTGCGCAAGCGTGATTGTTACCGATAGTAAGACTTCCGGGTACATATGGATTCTTTTTCCAAGGATCCGTAAAAAGTATAAAACTGACATAAGAGGGGCACACGACATTTCCGGTCGTTCCAGTTATCACACAGGTTGCATCTGGGCCTATGGCAAGATCGGTATAATCTCGATAATCTCGGATGGGATTGCCTGCAAGGGAGCTATCGGTTGAGGCTACTGTCGGAACTCGGAAAAAATCCAATTGATTGCTATAGGCCGCTACAGAAGAGCTGATTTTTGTACCTGTCTGGGAATTATCAGTCTGATCCGTAGCTGCATTGGGCTGTGAATCAGTGGATGTGCTTGTGGTCGATTCTGATATAGACTGTGCCTCCACTATGAGAGTGGAAGCCAGGATAGATTGCTTGGCAGTAGCGTCCCCTGCCTCAGTTGCTGGTGAAGATAAAGGGGTATCGGGAGATGTTTTATGACATCCAAGAAAGCTGATCCATAGCATCAGGGCAATTGTTTTCAAAAATGAACCTCCAAGCAAGAGAATGCCGCCACAGTTATTAGGGCTGGGGAACTCTTGTGCATGTATAGGTAAGGGTATACTTACGTTGAGAATCGCTATTTAGTGAAAGGAATAGCGATTGTAAATGAGTACCAGGCGTACAGGCAATTGTGGGGGTTGCGGTAATATCGCCAAGGAGAAGCTCATTGCTCATATTTGTGCAGGTACGGCTTGTCGACCATCGGTAAGATGGGATTGGTGCGCCGGGGCAAAGGTATCTACATCCAAGGGGGCGGCAAGTCTGATCGCTGCCTGTTGTATTGATTGTCTCGGTGCTATCTGTTGAGGTATTGGTCGCATCCGCGGTCCAAACGATTCTGTTGGTAATTGGTGTTGCTGCTGTTCCACTGTCATCACCGATGCTAGAGCAACAGCGGGTGACTTTTTGTTTTCTTCCCGTTCTATCTGATGCTCCCGCTGCATTTTTACAGTCTTGGTACCAAAATGCAGTTAAACGTTGAGGCGCCGTACAAGAATAGTTGAATTCGGTTTCATTATTTGCATTGGTGGCAGAATTTTTGGTTAAGAGGCTGCTTAGACTATAATCTTGCTGTCCGGTTGGGAAATCCAGGCAATCGGATGGTATCTCCGTACATTGTGGCAAATGAAGTGAGGTAGAGGCACACGTATAGTTGGCTTGTAGCGCGCCAACTTGTAGCCCATACATGATGGGGGAGAGGGTAATTTGCTCAATGGAAGAAAATCCACAATCAATGGGAAGTAAATCCATCCAGTCGGAAAATTGGCGAGGTAATACCCGATTGGTCCATTTGACTCTGGTTTGTTGGGGTACTTGATTGGCCGCCTTTAGTAACAAAAAGGCTTTGAGCGGGTCTATTTGTGTATCCAATAAAAGCCAAGGAAAGGCCTCCCCAGCATCTGTTGGAGTCAAAAATAGCGCATTAGTGTCATTATACAGTTCATTGGAGGGATGGGGGATATGTAGTCCACTGTCGGTTACCAGCGAAATGGGGACGGGGACTTGGTTGGGATCTGCCGTCGAAGTAGAGGCTTGGATTCGAAATAAACTGGCCCATCCACAGGCTGGATTTGTAGAAAGTGGGGCTGGAACGACTTGCTCATTGTTTAGTGCACCCAAGCATTCGCTGGGAGTTACTTGCGGATGAAGGCTGAAGGAATTATCGGTTTCCAATATGAATTTCCATTTCAGCATATCATCAACTTTACAGGGTACCAACTTGGGCGGCACAATCTTCTCATCTGTGGTTGTATCTGTATCTGTAGTTTTGGCTGAAATGCAGCCACCTGTCATGGTAGAAATGACATAATAGGTATGTCCAGTTTGTAAGAGTTTACTTTGGCATTTTTGGGTTTTGGGGTTGAAAGCCCAAAAGGACCCCAGTTTTTCACAGGACTCGCTGGTCACTGTTTCGTTGGTGTCGGTGATATTGGCTGTGATTGCATCGGTAATGGTAACGGAAATCGAAAGAGAAGTATCTGTCTGTGTCTCAATCGTGGAGCTTGGATCGGAAAAGTTGGGAGCTGCTGGGTCTGCATCGCTGGAAGTTGGAAGCAGCGCACTACTTGTGGGCGCCGTAGATGGAGATCCCTTTACAGCAGATACACTGCCGCCTGAATCCTCTCGGTCAGATTTTTTCTTGGCGCAAGAGGCAAGTCCAAGGCTGAAAAGGCAGAAGATAATCAAAAAATGTCGATACTTCCCCATCGGTCATTCCTTATGGAGAAAAGGAAATACAGGTAAACCAGAAGTAATTATCATGGAGAATCGCAAGGCTTGTCAAATATAGGGGGGGAAAAGATCCGTCATGCCCAGGCCGAAGGCCGTATGGGCATCTCCCCCGATCGAGGGGGATCCCCGACGCGACCCAAGGTCGCTGAGGATGACGGATATAGAGAAACAGTCCAAGAGGGTGTTGAAAGGCAGGTGCCTTCTCCAGAAAAGACAGATTATCTCTTGGAGAATTGGTACTTGCGTCGAGCCCCTGGTTGACCAGGTAGCTTTCTTTCTTTCTTTCGTGCATCTCGGGTCAAAAGACCTTCGCGCTTGAGAATCGTGCGATTGGCTTCATCCAAGGTCACCAATGCGCGGGAAAGAGCGTGGCGGATAGCGCCAGCTTGGCCGGTAAGACCGCCGCCGCATACGTTGACGCGAATGTCATACTTGCCCATAGAGTCTGTAAGCTCAAGGGGTTGCATGATCATCATCTTAGAAGTAGGTCGCAAGTAGTAGTCATCGAGGGCGCGGTGGTTGATGGTGATCACCCCTTGGCCTTTTTCGATGAACAGACGTGCGATTGCATTTTTTCGTTTGCCGACAGCATGTGTCAAATATTTCTTAGCCATTGGTTACTTTCCCCCACGTGTCTTGTGCGCTCTGAACGGGAATGCCATGGGCTGTTGGGCCGCATGAGGGTGCTCTGCACCAGCATATACCTTCAAATTTTTCATAATTTGACGGGATAGCTTATTCTTTGGCAACATGCCTTTAACCGCTTGTATGATCAAGCGATCTGGATGTGCGTTCATGATTTCTCTTGCGGTTTGGGTTTTGATCCCACCGACGTAGCCAGTGTGGTGATGGTACTCTTTGTCCGTCCACTTCTTGCCGCTGAGATTGAGGCTTGCTGCATTGGTTACAATCACAAAGTCCCCACAGTCCCACTGAGGGCTGAAGGAAGGCTTGTGCTTACCGCGAAGAATACGGGCGATTTCAGCAGATACGCGGCCGAGCTGGAGTTGACTCACGTCGACTACGTACCAGCTCTTCTGAATATCCGCAGGGGTCAGAGTTGCGGTCTTCATAGGAAAGGATCTCCATTTCATAACAGGCGAAAAATATAGACTTTTCGCATTGGGTACTTCAGATTTTGGGATTCGCTCATCCGATTTTCGCAGTGGCAGGGGCGCAAAAACCAAACAAGAAGGCTGTTTATACTAGATTTTGGCACCATACGTCAAGTTTCTTATTCCAGGGTGCGGCTTGCTGGATAGCCTTCTTTTCTAGGAGACAAAGGCCATCCAATAAAAAATCCACCCCGTCACTGCGGTGGCCAGTAGGCTTCCCATAGCCCAAGCACCCTGTTGACGGTGGCTTGGGGAGTAGATACTGGGTGTTGGGGGGCGAGAAAAATGCCGCAAGGCAGACAATAGCGTTCGGCTCCAAAGAAAGACGGAGATGGCGGCCACCCCGATGTGCAAATAAAGAAAGGGAAAAAGTATTGTATGATAGTAGGGAGAGGGGGTTGCCAGATGTGTCCACCCCGACGTGCGGATGTCTACTTCAAAGTAAAGTAGGACGCAGGCCAGGGCCGCGGTGCTGGCAATTTGGCATCCCTTGTGGATGCGATAGTGGCCTCGCATGACAGCGAGTAAGCTGATCCCCACGAGTATGACGAGGAAAAAAAGGGATACGAATACCACATCAAAAACCAGGGAGGCCCGACTGTAGGGAATAAAACCTGTGTGCATCGTGATAAACCAGAAAAGTGCCGGATGTGGCAAATATGAATCGTACGAGATGAATTTTGGTGGAGGATAGGAGGGTCGAACTCCTGACCTTTGGAATGCAAATCCAACGCTCTACCAACTGAGCTAATCCCCCAAAAGAAATGAGATTCAGAAGATGCCTTGGGGAAAGAAAAAAATCAAGCCCTGATTGTAAATTTTTTGGAGGCGAACCATGAGGCGAAGTAGCGTTCTGATACTGCTCGGTGGCGTATGGTTTTTCGGCAGTTGTGGCAGGGACAAGGCGTCAGATGCGGACGTGGGTCCTGTTTCAGTTCTCGATCAGACATTCCAAACCACGGCAACACAGTACCATATACCGGTTCGGTTGCTCAAAGCTGTGACATTTCTGGAATCTCGGCTTAATCCAGCTTCTTCGACCGTTCTGTATAATAATGGGCAATGGATCGGGCCCTCTCGAGGCGAAACTGCAATGGGGTTATCGGGAGATGTGTTGCATATGCCGGGGGATCCAGCGCAGCGGGGCTCTTTTCCCCTTCAACTTCGTGCCTATGGAGCTTGGCTTTCTACTGCTGTGAAGGGTTTTCATTTAAATGAGGCCCCTCAAAGTTCCAACGAGCTCTTTAAATGGATCTTGCAAGTGGCTCGGCTTCACTACACAGGTAAGCATGCCAAAAATGCCCGAGCGCTCTTTGCCCGAGATTTGATCTCGATTTTAAACCAAGGCTATACCGGGCAGTATCAGGGGCAGCCAGTCATCCTTGCCAAAGAAGACCCTGTGATATCCTTGAACCAAACGGATATGATCATCCAAGACCTTCTCCAAATGGAAACCTTGGGTACCAGCAAAATTAAGTCAGCAGCGTTGGTCCCCTTTGGAAATCGAGATGCGCATCCTGTGGAGCAAAAACCCGAGGGAATCTTGGTGCAGCATTGTCCCTTTAGTTTTTCTACTTGCCTAGATATGCAGGATGAAGAGCGAGATACATTTTTCCTTGGGGCTCACTATTTGGTGCCCCAAACAGAAGAGCTGAGCGGCATTCCCTTGCAAATTAACAAACACAATGTTGCGGTGGGCATGCTGACCCCCCAAGGGGCCAAGACCTATAGCAACCGAGTGGTTTTGATGTTGGTCGGTCAAGCCGGTCGTATCATTCAAGGGGTTCGAAATCCAGCAGACCCTACGTGGTATACCCACTGGCAGCTGTCTCGGTTGGGGAATTTGATTCGAGAGATTTGCTTGGACTTGGAGCAAACCCAAGGACTGGATGCAGATGCCTGCCAACGGGATGTGCAGGTACAGCATACGACAGCGGGGCAGTCTTTCCATTGGGGGGATGTGCTGGATTATGACCCTATGATTTTCTCTCACTATGCCAAAAATCCGGGACCTGCAGATGCGTTGCATGTGCAGCTAGAAAAAACGGTCTATGAAAAGGGGGAGACCATTCCCTTTCATCTTACCTTCCCTTTGCAAACGCAGACAGTAGAAATTGAGCAGCTGGTGCGATGTTCTGAGAATGACTTGCGTTGGACCATGATCGATTCACAAGAAGTGAGCAACTTGGATCAATTAGATAGCTTCAAAAAATTCTTTCATGTGGGGCCCAATCAGGATGGGCAACAATTTGTGCGGATCAAAATTTACGGAGATCAGCAAGCGTTATTGGGATGGGATACTCGCAGTCTATTTTTGAACCATGTTGCGACATCTGGTCTGGGAGGATCTTGGTCTTCGGTTTGTCGTAAATAGGTATGATTCTTCTCTGCAATTTCAACAAGGAGGGCTTTATGCAGCTGTGGAAAATATTTCCACTTCTCTTCTGTCTTGCTTCTTGCGCGAAAAGTCCTTCTTCTGCAGAAAAAGAGCGATCGGTTAGCCAAAGCACTGCCTCTCCTCCTGCAGCGACTCGAACCCCAATATCTACTACTACCTTGGCTACCATTGATACAGCCATAGCGCCCGTATCATCTGTGGATGTGGGAGGAGTTGCGGTTTCTTCTGCTGATACAGCAACCAAAACTCTAGATTTATCTTTGCCCACTCCTTCATCCCCGGTTGTAACGACTCTTTCCGCTGCCGACGTACAAATTATCACCTCTTGTGAGACCCAAGGGCAGGAGCAAAACAAAACCCTTTATAGCTCTACCAAAAATGGGACTGTTTCCTGTGTCGAAGATCCAACCAAACTTGCGATTGGAGACTGTTTTCGGTATGCTCCGAAAACAAACTGGAATTTTTCTCTTGATACATGCTATCTCGAAACAAAACTGCAACTGTCAGACCTTGCTTTCTTACAGGCGCGTTTTTCAAAACCTGTTGGGACTCCAGTTTGTTTGGCTGATGAAACGGCTTCGACCTTGGGGGCTACAAATATTTGTAAAAAACCTTGGGCAGCAAAAGAAAATTTTCAGCATATGTTAGATATCCCCACACTGGAAAATGATACCAACTCGATCCTCTGTGCCGATACGCCCACAAAAGCGGAGTTGGTTTATATAGCAGGAACATACGACTTTACTTGTAGTTCTTCGAGTAACTGTCGTGCTCTGCTGCAAACGGCTAAATGGACGATTCGGGAGCCAAAAATTCGACGTATTGAACTTACTTGTGCAGATAATAGTGTCAAAACCATCACATATGATGCGAGCACAATTACATCAACAGAATCCCGACTGTCGCTTATGGGGGCCATTCTATCCATCAATTACACTGCCTCAAATTTCAATACAGCGAGTAATCAACCCATTCCCTTTGGGTACTATTCGGACTCAAAAAATGTAGCCTGCCCAGCTCCGGCTCAGCTTGTCGGTTTTACCAAAACAGCCGTTCCAAATGATTGGTATTTTCCTATTGATTGCTTTAAGGAAAGTTGGTGTGCAACACCAGGAATCGCAACGGCAGCATCAGGTAGAGGGACGGATGACTGTCGGTTGTATTGCAATCAAAATCCCATTGGAAGCCAAAAATGCACAGAGTGTTGGCATAAAGTGACATATACAGCTAACATCGCATACACAGGGCCAAGTAAGGACAGTTTTTTTACAAATTCGACAGACAACAAGTTTTATCAATATGCCAATATGCATTGGGTTCAGCCCTATACCCATTTATGTGATGAAAAATATGCGCTTCCATGCGATGAATTTTCCGAACGAGATCCTTCGGGGAATGGGACTTGTAAAATTTCACAGACCAAAATCGCTTCGGTTTTTTACCCAAAAAATCAAAGCAATGTAATTCGCATAACTGATGCCATTGGAGTGGACTCTGAGCAAAATCAGTCTTTATTATGTTCCGGATTGGTAACAAATATGGAGGTTGATCCACTTCTGTCTTCGTTTCGTTTAAATTGCAGCGCTGGAGGTGTAAGTGGTGTTGCAGGGTTTACCAAAATCGCTGGCGATCAAACAAGTACGACGCGAAAAAGTGTTACTTGCAGCAATTGGAAAGGCGTAAAGGTAAATCAAAATGGAAATGGCATCTTAGGGCTTGAGTTTGAATGTGACGCTGGATTGCAAGGATATGGGGCCGACACTTCTTCTGCTACCGATGAGTTACACTGCAATTCAGATGAAATACCGGTAGGACTTGATCTTGGATTTTCTACTCAGAAGGTCATTTCCTCCATTCGCTTATTATGTGGAAAATGGATCTTTGACCCCGCAATATTTTGATGGATCCTTATTCAATCTCAACCTCTTCGGCTGGAAGCATAGCTATTCTTCTGCTTCGGTGGTCTATGGCCAGAGCAGGTACCGACTTGGAATTGCCGCATCTGATTTTGATTTCTCCCCCTCTCCTGCGGGATGCGACCGAGATCGGGTCATCAACTCTACATCCTGACTATTAACAAATGTCGTGTCTCCATTGGGTTTCTCCAATTGCAACACATTGGGGTTGCGTAAGGTAAGGGCTCGCACAGAAACAATCTCGCCAGCTTTCCAATCTGCATTGCGGGGTGTCGATAATTTTACCGTATCGGTAGGCAAAATATCATGAATCTTTGCAGGTGGGGTACGTTCGATTTTGACCAATTTATTGGTGTGAAAATCTCGGTATTCCACTGTGTATCGCTTTTGTTGAGGGGCTATGGTGTCGACATCCATGGCATAGTCTCCTTCTGTAAGAGATATCGGAATGAAAACGGGAAAGAGATAGGCAAAAAGTGCCGAATGAATCTCGTGTAAAACAGGCAAAATAGAAGGACGGAGTTATTCATTTTGTCTGGAGTTGTGATGAAGAGTTTGATGACAATAGGGCTATGGATATTTTTTTGTGCTTGGATGTCTCGTTGTGGGAATACGGCGGCAACCGATGCAAACACTGCAGCATTGCAACAAAAAACCTCTACTGCTACGAGCGGTTCCAGTGAAAGAGGATCTCTGGTTATCCCGGCAGCAGGCCTGCAAGTGGATGATGTGCGGGATACTTCCATTACCTTACATTGGGCCGCAGCCAGTGATGCTGTGACACCAGCCAATCAACTAACGTACTTGGCGTACTACACATCCCAAGTGCCTGATACTACGTCTGTACTCACAGAGGAGCAGGTTACTTCCAATTGGAATGCGGTTGGATCCGCAACAGCCGGACTTACATCTGTTGAGGCTATGGGGCTGTCTTCTGACACCATGTATTATTTTACTGTATTGGTCTCCAACTCTGCGGGCGAGGCTGCCTTGTATCCGGTGAAAGAACAAGCTACCTCTGTGTTGCCAGATACGATTACCGAGCTCACAACGGTTACGGTTACCAGCACAAGGGTCGGTACAGGCCCAGGCCCAGGCCCTATTGTGACAATGGGGGCACCTTCTTCTACCAATATTACGGTGGCGGGTTCTTCTGTCATTCTCTTTACCTATGTGACGTCAGTAGCCGGTAATACTACGCTTACGGGAACATTAAATGCCGCCGGTGGAGGAATTACCACAACAGCCCTCACAGGCAATCCGTCTTGTACCGTGACGGTGAGCAGTATCACCACAGCGGGTGGATCTATTTTGCTTAGCAGCTGTACGGGAAATGGGATGATCACGGTGCATGTGAATGCAGGTACTGCAGAGGATGCGGCAGGAAATCCCTCTGTTGTTTCGTTGGAAAGCGATGGGGTTCTCATCGATAATACAGCGCCGACGATTGTCAGTTTAACGCCTTCAACGAGTATTGTGAACCCAACGCCCACTACAGTGATCGCCTCTTTTAGTAAACCGGTATCGCCGATTTCTGCGAGTGCTTTTACGGTAAGTGGCTGTAGCGTAACCCCAACCAAGGGGGCGGTACAGATGAGTACAGATAGAACAACGGCAACCTTGTCTCTTTCTGGGGGAACGTGTGGCAACACCCAAGCTTTAACGGTGTCATTGGACCCGACTGCCATCACTGATTTGATCGGCAACATCGGATCAGGTTCCATTTCTACCGCTACTTATACGGTAAGTACGGTTGGACCGAGTGCAAGTATGGGAACGCCTTCTTCCACTCTGGTTAAATCAAGTGCTACCGCCACGATTGCGTTGACCTACACGGCTTCTTCTTCGGGTGGGACAGCGCTGACAGGTACTCTCATGGCTGATGGTGGTGGGGTTACTGTTACAACGGTGAGCGGAAGCCCTTCTTGTACAGTTGGGGTGAGTGGAATAACGGTGTCAGGCGCTACAATTTCCCTGAGTAGTTGCAGTGGAAACGGAACCCTTACGGTGCATGTCAATGCAAGTACAGTAAAAGATCGGTTACATAATATGTCGACTGCCTCTCCAGAGAGTGCCGTAATTATCGTAGACAACACAGCACCAACGGTTTCAAGTGCATCCCCCTCTACGGGGAGTGCTATTTTTGCGATTCCAAGTAGCATTACGGTGAATTTTTCGGAAGCGGTCAATGCGAGTTTTGGTGATTTCAGTTTAAGCGGCAGTACATGTGATGTTGTGCCTACTATTTCTTCCCTTTCAGGATCAGGCACATCTGCTGTCGCAGTGAATATTTCAGGGGGAACTTGTGTAGGTTCCAACACGCTTGTGTTGGTAACGACCTTATCGGGGGTTACCGATCTTGCAGGAAATGCAGGGAGTGGAACCAATACGGTAACGCTGTCTTTTGCCAAGCGGATCTTCTTTACCAACGGTACCCACAATGGAAATTTTGCTACAGGGTTTGGCAATTGGAGGGCTGGCGCTGACGCATTTTGTGCAAGCGATAGCAGAAAACCTTCAACGGGTACCTATAAAGCGATGATGACCGACGGCTCTACGAGAGTGGCTTGTACCACGGCTTTTTGCTCTGGCGGCACAGGTGAGCATGTGGATTGGGTCTTGTCTCCGAGCACCGTATACACACGTCCAGATGGAACCGTCATCGGTACCACCACAAGTGCCGGGGTTTTTGGATCAAGTTCTGGTTTGACCCTCACTAATTCCATATGGACGGTGGGGTTTAGTGCAAACTCGCATGTATGGACAGGTATGGATATGGATCAGCGAAACTGGATTTATCGAAGTGGGGCTGTTTGTTCTGGTTGGTCTACCTCCTCTTCTGGAACGAACGGATGTTACGGCACTGACTCCGATACCAATGACAACGCTTTTAATTACCTGATGGAGGGCTGTAACACTACGAACCACTTGTACTGTGTGGAACAGTAAAAACCTCTCGATCGAGGGGGATCCCCGACGGCCTTCGGCCTGGGGATGACGGAGCTATCTTCGGCCTGGGGATGACGGAGCTATCTTCGGCCTGGGGATGACGGAGCTATCTTCGGCCTGGGGATGACGGAGCTATCTTCGGCCTGGGGATGACGATCAATGCTGTTCGGTTAAGAAGC
>CANIBL010000031.1 GCA_947466225.1 Deltaproteobacteria bacterium | reverse complement strand
AGCCTAGATCGCTCTATGTTAGAAAGCTTTTTCAGGCATTGTCCCAAATTCTTGTTTATCGTCATATTCAAAAACACCCTCCAATCAAAGGGTTCGTCCCATAGCCTCTGTTTTTCCTTTGTAGAAAAAATCAACAAGTCCCTTGTCCCGCAAAGCTTGGCTTCTTAACCGAACAGCATTGGAATGACGGATCATGCAAGGCATCTTCAAGTTGGAGGGGCCTAGGTATTATCATCCTCTTTTGCCAATTTGGCGTTTCTCTCTTGAATGCGACCCGCAGTCCCTTCGCCTTTCGGCGCTGTTGTTATCACGCCAGCTTCTTTGTTCGCAGTCTTCTGTGCAGCAGCCCCACAAGTCGGGCAACAACAAGACATTGGGAGCAAACAAGGCCAAGCAAAAGGCCAGACACATGCAATATCTACAAAGCGAGCACAACATTTTATAAAGACAGGCGCTGGGCCCCCACCTTCTTCATCCAAACTCGTAATAAGATCAGAGACCGGACAAACACAATGGGGCTTTTCTCCGCAAGCCAAAGCCGATTGCCCCCCAAAAAACAACGCCCACCCCATCACCAACGCCTTCAGAAACCGCATCAGAAACTCCTATAACCACATAATATACGGTATGTTACAACACACCGACGTTGAGAACTCTATATAGGACGCCCTGGGTTCTCGCAAGGGTTTTGCCTTGATATGGCTCTTGAGATGGATTCAGAATCTAACTAGGGGGCTTTTACTGGGGAACTTTATATTGCCCTTTAGGATACGCAAATGCGGCCCCAGAAAAGGACAAACAAAAAAACCCAGGCTGCCAAAGACAACCTGGGATCAACATAACGACAGAATAAAGGGGAAATTACGCAGCTGGTGCTGTGGCTTTTTTCACCATAGTGGTCAATCGACTTACTTTGCGAGAGACCGTATTGCGGTGAGATAAGCCCTTGCTTACACTCTTTGCCAACATGGACTGGGCATGTTGCAATGCAACTTCCACTTCTTTCACATCTTTGCTAGCGCCGCTTTGGAAAGCCGCTAGCGTTGTGCGAAACTTCTTCACCGCAGTCTTCACCATGGAGATGTAGCTTTGGTTGCGTAGGTTGCGAACGATGTTTTGCTTCGCTCGCTTTTTTGCTGAAATATGATTGGCCACGTTCCGAGTCCTTTATTTGCTCTTCGCTTGTTCTTTTTTTGCGCGCACACGAGCTTTTTTCTTCTCTTGCGCTCTAGACCGCTTTACCTTACGGGTCAAACGATTGTCTCCACGTCCCATGTTTCTCTCCTCACCTATTGACTACGTAAGCGATAAGCCTACGCGTTTTGCGTACATATCGATGCCCAACTTATCTACCGTACGAAGTGCAGAAGCACTCAATCGCACAGAGACGAACCGATTCATTTCCGTCGACCAGCAACGCTTCTTTTGCAAGTTTGGCAAAAAGCGGTGCTTGGTTTTCGTGTTAGAGTGAGAAACGCGGTTACCCACTTGTGGGCCTTTGTTTGTTAACTGGCAAACTCTTGACATCGGTTACTCTCCTTTCTTAAACGGCGCTGGCGCTGCTGCATCCGCTGGACGAGCGGCCGGGCGTTCCGTTCTCTCTGCGCTCATACCCATGGGGCGATCGCTTCGCTCTGGGCGGTCACCCATGGGACGATCTCCCATCGGCCGGTCACCCATGGGGCGATCACTACGCTCCCCAGGACGAAGGGGACGAGGGCGAGCAGAAGTCATGTAAACCTGAGCGGCTGCTTGCATTTCGCCGGCAAAACCTCTTTCCACTTCGTGAGAAATGGCAGAAGGTAGAAGGCCGAGGAAACGAGCGCGTTTCACCGCAAGGGTGATTTTACGTTGTTGCTCTTGGCTTGCACCTGAGATGCGCCGAGGAATAATGCGACCGCGCTCCGTAATGAAACGGCGCAATAAATCCGGATTTTTGTAATCAACGAGCACAGTAGGATCTAAGGTACGCTTTCTGCGTACGATCATCTTGCGCTTTTTGCGCCCACCAGTAGTAGCGGGTACGGCTGCTTTCCTCACAACGCCTCCAAAGTATCTAAAAAAACAAGTCCGGTATGATCAAAAGGGCCCAAGATTTGCGTGCATAGCCGCAGAGGGGATCCCCTAGGAATCGACTGAAACCGCTTTTGTACATGAATATGGGGTTGCAAGCAAGCGATTTACGTATGATAGGAGAGGGGTAGACGTAGTGCATATGCCGTTGTTACAGGAGTTTCCGTGGTGCCCCAGGCCCCCAGTCCCGAAGAAAGTACATATATTATAGAGGTTGCCGTACCCTGCCCCTTGCCAGGCCCCCTCTCCTATCTCCATACCAGCCCTCTTTCTAGGGGGATGCGTGTGGAAGTACCCTTCCAAAAACGGTCTATGGTGGGCCTTGTGCTTCGCGCCACCCCCCAGGCAGAATCCGCGCCAGCAACTTATGTACTCCGCCCGATCCGGCAGGTACTCGATACGACCCCGATCCTCTCTGAGTCCCTACTTACCCTGGCCGAATGGATGAGCCGCTACTACCTCCATCCCATCGGCGAGGTTTGTAAGGTCATGCTACCGGGCGCCCAATCCTCTGTCACGCGCAGCAAAGTCACACTCACAGCCAAGGGAAAAAAAGCCCTTGAAAAAGGAGAGGCTGGCACCGAGAGTTGGGCTGGGTTCTTCGCCAAGAAGAACCTATATAGCCAGACGGTTCTGCGCAAAAAACTCCTCGCCGTGGGAAGCTCCCTGGAGAGCCTCCTCGAAAACAAGTGGGCACGAGTAGAAAAAATAGCCCAGATTCGAGGTACCATCCGCGGTCCAGTGATGTCGCCCCAGATCAAAACAGAGACACATCGTCCAGTGGTATCGACCATACCCACAGAGGGAAGCGCACCGCAAGCCTCGTCGTCAGCAAAACCTCTACTTCATGAAGAACAAAACCAGGCGGTGGAATCAATCTTCGCTGCAAGCCAGTGCGCGGATGCCCCTCAGCCCATTTGGCTCCTTCATGGCATCACCGGCTCCGGTAAAACCGAAGTCTATCTTCAACTCATCGAAAAGATGCTGAATGCCAACCCAGAATGCCAGGCCTTGATACTGGTTCCCGAAATTTCCTTAACCCCACAGATGATTTCCGTTTTCACAGCCCGGTTTGGAGAAAAAATCGCGGTTGTTCATTCCGGGCTGCCCACGACCGCACGCTGGCAGACGCTCGAAGGCGTGCGCCAAGGACTGTTTCGGGTGCTCATCGGACCTCGCTCTGCAGTCTTTGCCGGATTCTCCGCTTTAAGCCTCCTCATCGTGGATGAAGAGCACGACAGCAGCTATAAGCAAGGAAGCCAACTTCTGTACCAAGCTCGCGATGTGGCAGTGATGCGCGGAAAACTCGAGAATATTCCTGTGGTACTTGCCAGCGCTACGCCTAGCCTCGAAAGTTTCCACAATGCCCAAACCGGCAAATACCACCTGCTCTCCCTGCGCTATCGAGCCAATCAGCTCGCGATCCCGCATATCACGGTGATCGAAAAAGCCGTAGAACCGAATGCTTTTCTCCAAAAACGCACCGAAACCCTAAGAGGGGAAGAGCCGGTGGCCCTCTTGGCCCCAGAGATCACCCTGGCCCTGACGGAGACCCTGGCACGTAACGAGCAAGCCATCCTCATCGTGAATCGCCGCGGCTATGCCCACTACCTCTATGACGTAACGGAGCGAACCAGTGTGCAATGCCCGAACTGCCATGTCAGCGTAACCTTACACAAAACCCAGCAACGCTTGCGTTGTCATCACTGCGAGTACAGCGCCACCCTGCGCCAAGTTACCCAGGAACGCGGCAACCATCAGCTCGTGGCCATCGGGTTCGGCAGCCAAAAAGTCGAAGAACAACTCCTCGCCCAGTTTCCCGAAGCGCGAATTGCACGCTTGGACTCAGATGTAGCCACAACCCCAGATCTGCTACATGGGGTCTTGGAGCGGTTTCGCAATCGAGAGATCGACTTTCTGGTGGGCACCCAAATGCTGGCAAAAGGTCACGACTTCCCTCATGTGACCCTGACGGTGATCTTGGAACTAGACCAACTCCTACACTTGCCTGACTTTCGCAGCGGCGAGCGCACCTTCCAGCTCATGGTCCAAGCGGCAGGTCGATCAGGACGCGGAGAAAAACCTGGGCGCGTCTTGATTCAAACCCTGCGACCGGAGCACCCCATTCTCCAGAGCGCTGCGCAACAGGACTACCTCGCTTTTGCGGAGACAGAACTGGAGTTTCGCCGCATCTACCGCTATCCTCCTTTTGCCAAGCAAGCCTTCATTGAGTACACGAGCCTCGATATCGGGGGGCTTGTAGCGTATATGGACCAAGTGGGCGCTTGGATCGAAGCCCGATGGGCCACCCAATTTGCTCCGATCCCATCTCTTAAAATCCTAGGCCCTGTAACCCCTGGTGTGGATAAGCTCTGCAATCGCTATCGGCGAACTGTACTTATCAGCGCTGCTTCTGCGCGAGAGGTGCATGCCGTGGCGGAGTTTTTACTGGCCCACGGGCCCCCGGTACCGAAGGCGATTCGCATGAAGGTAGATATTGACCCCCAAAATCTGCTATAGTACCCCCTTTGAATTGAATCCACCGTTGCAACTGCACGGGTAGAAGGAAGGCTTTGATATGCGCAATGAAACCGAAGAAGTGTCCAGCCTCTATAGCCAGTTTCGCGAAAACAAGCTGCTGGAGTCTCGCACCCTATTTCTCTCTGAGGCGGTGAATGCTACCACAGCCCGCAACGTCGTAACCGACCTGCTGGTGCTCAATCATGCCTCTCACGAGCCAATCAAGTTGTTCATCAATAGCCCCGGCGGAGAAGTGAACAGCGGGTTTGCGATCTTTGATACCATCCGATTTATTGAATCCGATGTATGGATCATCAACGCTGGCCTCTGCGCTAGTATTGCGACCATTATCAACATTGCCGCAAAGAAAGAGCATCGATTCTCTTTGCCCAATTCTAAGTTCTTAATCCACCAGCCCCTCATCGGCGGACACTTTCAAGCAGTGGCGTCGGATCTCGAAATCCATGCAGCCCAAATCATTAAGACCCGAGAAAAAATCAATCAACTCTTGGCCTTGGAATGTGGTCAACCGCTGGCAAAAGTAGAACAAGATACCACGCGTGACTACTGGATGGACGCTGCAGAAGCATTGGAGTATGGTTTAATCTCTAAGATGATCACCAGTCAGTCTCAACTCGGATAGCCGAGTTTGTATGGATGTATTCCGCCTATGCAACCAGCGGCACCAGCGACTTTTCTTCAGTCCAATCGAAAATTCTTGCGGTTCTTCCTTCTGCGACACGGGGGGGTGGTGCTTACCGCTACCCTCTGTTCAATCCTTCTCGGATTTGTCTCTGCGGTGATCGCCTCTTTAGTTGGCCCCAGCCTCAAGCTGTTGGCTCATCCAAATTCTACCGAGAGCTTTTCTTTTATTGAGCTCTTTGGCCCGAGAATCGGGGCCTTTTTGGCCCATCTTACCCCCTATTCTCATCTAGAATCCGACACACTGCTGCGATCGCTTCCTTTTCTCCTCGCCGGTATTGCTTTGATTCGCGCCCTGCTCAGCAGCGGGATTTGGTACATGTGGGAGCAGATCGGCGAGAGCATCGCAACAGAACTGCGCATGCGGGTAACCCAAGCTTTTTTATCCCTGAATCCGGCAGCACGCTCCCAACTAGCAGAAGAAGAAGAAAAACTTTCTGCCGTGGTCACCACCCACATCAAACTGATGAAAGAATTTTTAACCCACTTTTACGGAGGATTTCCCCGAGAATTGCTGCAAATTCTCTTCTTAGGGACAACCCTGGTCTTGCTCTCCCCTCAGCTTTTTCTCTTGGCTGTGTGCGGGGTTTTACCTGCCATGGTGCTATTGCGCCGTTTGGGTAAGAAAATCAGCCGACGCGCCCAGGCTGCCCTGCAAAACTACGCCTTGTTAACAGAATGGCTGCAGCAACGCTTATCTGGCATTGAGACCATCAAACATCTCAAGACAGAGTCGCTGGAGACACAAAAATTTGCAGGCTTTACGACTGAGTTAAATGGATATTTTCAAAAAGCCAACCGAACCAAAGCGCGCACCTCTCCCCTCCTCGAAGTCAGCGCCATTATGGCCATGGCCCTCGTATTGGCGGTGGCCCTGCGAGAGATTCAAGCTGGGGAATTAACAGGACCCTCTGTTCTGTCTTTTTTCACAACACTGGCTATGATTGGCCAATCTGCTTCGATAATGGGACGATACTTTAACAGCAACCGAGAAGGAACCGCAGCTGTATCCCAAATCCGGGGCCTTTTGGTTCAGCTATTGGCCCATGGTAAAGAGAAAATCGAAATTCCAACGGCACCCCTTCCTGCGTCTATCGCACTGTCCTGTCAGCATCTCTATGTGCGGTATCCAGGGTCACAGCGAGATGTCCTGGTAGATTTTTCTTTTGAGTTTGAACGAGGCAAAATTTATAGCCTCGTCGGCCCTTCTGGCGTGGGAAAGAGCACGTTGTTTAAAGTCTTGCTGGGGCAACTGACCCCTCACGCTGGACGCGTATGCCTTTCTGACTCGCTTGTCGGAAAAGCACCCAGTGCAATCGGGTATCTACCACAGAACTTGGAGCTTTTTACGGGCACAGTGGAAGAAAACATCGCATACCCCGCTGCTGTAGACGCGAAGCGGGTACACTCCGTGTGTCGCACCATTGAAATCGAATCCTTCATTCAAACCTTGCCTGATGGATACGCTTCTATCATCGGGCCCCGTGGCACTGGTTTATCAGGGGGCCAAATTCAACGCATCCTCTTAGCGCGCCTCTTTTATCATCTGTACCCAGTGGTGCTCATCGATGAAGGGACCTCTGCCCTCGACCCCCAATCCGAACGCATTATGTATCGTGCTATTGAGGCTCTATGTGCGCAGGGCGCTACCATCCTCATGATCTCTCACCGAAGCTCGGTGGATACGCTCGCACATCAACAGATTGTTTTTAGTAAGTGATTTTTTTTGCGCAACCAGCTGCGCAGTTTCCACAAAAAAGAAGCTCACTTGCATTCCCTTCCATCCCCGACGTACCATATAACCAATAGAATCCACGCTCCATTTTTCATCGACGACCCAAACTATTTAGTTTTATTGAAGAACTACCGATAAGACTAAAAGTTTCAGAGGTTATACCCATTGGAGGGGCATATGCGCACAAAGACGATGACCAGTATCCTCTTCTCTACTACTTTGTGGCTTGGATCTGCGCATATAGCACAAGCAACACTAGCGCCTGAGGACTACCCATTGGTAAAAGCCTCTGAGGTAGAAGAAGTTGACCCTGCACTAGATGCCTGGCTTGAAACCTTTGGCATTCAACGCACCCATCCCGTAGATTTATCTAAATCCAACACCACCGGATTGCGACGTTTCATTCTGCCCTTACAAACCGCTCGAGGATTGTCCTCTCCACAGCGAAAAGAGCTGAATCTCTACTTTACCCAACTCGAAACCGATTCTTTTACATGGCAACAATTTGTCGAAGATCCCTTTGCCCCCGTTCTCTTAGAAGAAGTCTTGCGCGCCCAACTAAAGATACAGCGCCTAGAAGCTCATATTGAGAAGTATCTACGTGCTTCCCCACAAATAAGCGGAGCACGAAATCGCCTGCTGCATACCTTCGCTTGGATGGTGCCGACTGAGGCAGCCACAGCCGCTGCAGAGCGACCCCACCGAGCCCCGACAGATTGGGTGCAGCAAGCTTTGCGCGGCAAAAATTGCGATGAGGCGCATCACATCGTGATGGCACAGTGGCTCCACGACAAATCCGCGCTCCAATTGGAAAAAGAAATTGAACATGGAGATGCAGTCGTTCGCTGCTACAAAAGCAAAGGCACCGCTTTTCAAGACCACCTTTGGGAAAATTTCACCCCTCTGTTAGTGAAACGATTTGGTGCTCAAGCCACTTCCTGGATCACCATTAAGCGAGCTCGGGTATTGTGGAATGGCAACCAAGATGGCAGCGCATGGACTCTACTGGAAAAAATTCGCACTACTCCAGGTGACCCAGCTCGCGCGGATGCGCTCTACCTCTCCGCTCGCATGAAAGAAAACCACGATGCAGGCTCGCAAGCCATTGCCCTATACGAAGAATTTATATCAAAATACCCAACAGATTCCGATCGGGTAGAAGCCCAAAAAGCTTTGGCTAGCTTATATGCAAAAGAAAAAAAGTGGGGTGAAGTACGACGCCTTTGCGATCTCATTCTCCTGCAAGAAGATCGAAAAGACGTGGACAATCGTTCTTCTGCCGATGCAGGATTTGCTCTCCTGTGGGGGGGCCGAGCCCAATACAATTTAAAGGAAGTCGCCAAGGCTCGAGAGTATTGGGCTCGCTTGATGACAGAATACTATTCCACCTACTATGGCGCCTTAGGACAATACTTGGTTGAACAGATGGATGGACAATCCTACGCTGTCTATCCCGCTTATACAAAAGCATTCAAAGAATCTGATATTTTTGGCGCCTATGATAATGCAGAAAATCGAGGATTTTTTACACGAGCGCTCCTCTATATGGAAACCTCTCGCTGGCAAGAAGCTCGAGTAGAAATTCGCTCCCTGCGCGAAGACATTCCGGAGCAAAAAGTAGCCAAAGCGCTTTTACTATATGCATTGGGAGATTGGCTGCCTGCCATTCAAGTCTTCTCTGATGTACCTCGCTCTCTACGAGGCACATTGCCAAGGGGTATGGAACGTATTGTATTCCCCCGACGATATGAAGATGAAGTCTTAGCCTATGCAGAAAAGGTGAAACTCGACCCTGATTTTGTTTTCTCTCTGATTCGCCAAGAAAGCGTTTTTAATCCCAATGCGACCTCTCCTGCTGGAGCCAAGGGATTGATGCAACTCATGGAGCCCACAGCCAAGAGAGAAGCGGCCGCTTTAACCCATCCCTATGCCACCAATCAAGAAAAGAAGTATGCAGTGGGAATGACAAAAAAAACCCAAGGCCAAGGTCTCTTCAACTCAAGTCTTAACATCATGTTGGGCGTGCATCATTTAAGCGGGCTATTGGAAAAATATCAGAATCCTGTCTTTACCTTGTCTGCATATAATGCAGGCCCAGCCCCCACAGCAAGATGGATGGAAAAATATCCAACCCAGGACATCTTATACTTTATTGAAAAAATCCCGTATAAAGAGACGCAAGGCTATGTGAAGCTGATTCTACGAAACTATTTTTGTTACAAAAAATGGTACACCAAAGCAAAACGATTTCCCCAACTCGAGAAAATTCTGGATCGACTCTTTGTACATGCAAAACCGACTACAGCCTCTCCTTTCGTAGTCGATTGAGCCACCCCAGAATTTCTTCTTGTCTCCAAAGATAAATCGAAGAAACCAACAAAGCGATGCAGCCCCCAACGAAAAATCCCAACATCACATCCAGGGGGAAATGCACACCCACATACAAACGGGAAACACCCACAATAAGAGGCAAAAAAAGCAACCAACTCCATCTCCAACTGCGGGTAAGACATAACACCACCACTACGAAGGCCATGCTATTGGCAGCGTGATTAGAAGGAAGCCCATAGTCACTTCCACAGCTGGCCTCTAAAAGTCGCACCATATCCATTTGATAACAAGGTCTCAATCGATGCAAAGCAGGTTTAATCAACCGAAAACAAAACAAATCCGTAATCCCAATGGTGACACCAGCCACCCATAAGACTTGGTTCAATCGAGGATTTTTATAAAACCAACAGGCTCCCAAAAAAACCAACCCAAAAGCCAACCAGGCTTTCTCATTGCTCACAAGCAACATAAAAGCATCCAACCAAGGCAACCCCCAGTTGTGATTCATCAAAAGAAATACATGCCGATCCCAAGCCGATATGAGAGAAATGTCCATTTCTTTCCGACTCCTTCCTTGTTATTGGCGGCATTTTACCTCATACCCGCCCTTTATAAAACGGAAAAACAGCCGATACCAAAGTGCCTTGCATGATCCGGAATCCCTAGCGAACGAAATGAATGTCCGGGAGTCCCCCACGAGCAAGAGAAGGATGCACATGTCACACTTTATTATTTTACGTGGCCTTCGAACCGGAGAGCGATATCCGCTTGCGAATTTCCCCCTTTTATTGGGACGGGACCCACAAGCAACCATCTGTTTACCCGATGCCAGTTTGGCCCCGTTTCATATTCGCGTGAAACAACGGGGTAGACTTTTCATTATAGAGGATTTGACAGAAAAGGGAGTCTATATTAATGGAGAGCGCGTGCGAAATTCTGTTTTGGAGAACCTAGATCGCCTATTGGTAGGAGAAGTAGAAATTCTTTTCTCTCAACCCTGGGATCAACTTCATATTACCGGCTCCGCTATCTCTTCTGTTCCTATTTCTGAGTTATCCCCCATTTCTCTGTCTCATGCAGACTCCTCCCATTTATCACGGCTGCACCATACACAAATTCTTCACAATCAGATCCAAAATCGAGAGACAAAAATCACATTGTATGAAGCGATGCAAAATGTAACCGCTATGGAATCCATAGAAGAGGCTTCGACTTCTCTCTTGCGGAATATTTGCAAAGAAATACCAAAAGCAAAACGCGCAGCATTTTTTGTATGGAAAGAAAAAGGGAAAGAATTGCTCCCACTGGCAACCCACCACGTCGAAGTTGAAACAACACCATTTCATATTGAAGAAAAACTTTTTTTATCCGTTTTGGAAAGAAAACAAGGACTAGAGGTGGAATATCCGACCCAATCTGATCAAACTGTACGCTTGGTAGTCTTTCCCATGATTTTTGTTGATACCTTGATCGCCATCATCCAAGTGGAAGTTGAAAGTGCAAAATCTGACTCGAAAAAAACTGACTCCATTCCGATTCAAATGCTGATCAACGACTGCGCCTCTCACCTTGAAGCATTACTCCTTCGAATGGAAATTGACACCTATACCCTCGCAATGGTGGAAGCCATTGTCGCTACATTGGAAGCAAAAGACACCTATACAGTAGGCCACTCCGAACGAGTCTGCGCGTACTCTCTTGCCATTGCAGATGAACTAGGATTGAAACGAGAAACAAAAAAATTGCTTCTACTCAGCGCCATTTGCCATGATATTGGAAAAATCGGCATTCCCGATATCATCCTCAAAAAGGCTTCGATTTTAACCGCAGAAGAATATGAAGAAATGAAACTACATCCAACGATTGGCGCTGCTATTATGGAGAAAATACCCAATGCCAGACGGTTTATTTCCGGTGTACGCAATCACCATGAAAAATGGGACGGCACCGGATACCCGGATCATCTTGCAGGAGAGGATATTCCTTTTTTTGCCCGCATCATCGCGATTTCAGATGTTTTTGACGCCATGAGTTCGGGGCGCTCGTACTCGGGGTTTATGGACGAAACAGAAGCGATTCAACGAATCCAGAAAGAAAAAGAACTATTTGACCCAGATATTTTACAGGCATTGGTTCGCGCATGGGAAAAAGGGAAAATCACTCAACGCACCTCAACTATTAACCGGAAATAGTTCTCCATCTACAAACAAATGCCTTCTCCATTCTTTTATCACTTGCTATTCTGACCTCAACTTACCAAAAAATCAGGAGATGGCCCTCATGGAAAAAGCCCCATTCATATCTATTATTTTCCTTGTGTTTTTTTTGTTTGGACTCAAGCCCGTTGAGCCAGAAGATGTTTTCTCCATCGATGAAATCCAAGAAATTTTGGCAACAAAAGATTTTTTTGAATACAAACAGATGGAAAACAACATCTTTCCTATGTGGAAAACAACGGAGCGAAAATATAGCGCCCAATTTCTCCGATCACGACCTGACTATCTTTCCATGGATGATGTGATCCACCATATATTAACGGATGGGTTTCCTATCCAATACAAACTGCAAGAACTTTGCAGAGCCAACCTCGGCATTCACACCGCAATCGGAAATATTGTACCGAAAGTGAAACTTGCAATTGGACAAGGCGGCGGTCCTATCGATGTTAGCAAGCTATTTTCTGGTTTGTTTGGGTTTCTGCTCCCATCCAATTGGCTCCAGCTTTCTAGGAATATTAAAGCCCATGATGTCGCAGAAAAATTGCTACTCAAAATTGTATTAGATGAGATTTTGAATGCAAAAATCGCCTACATCAATCAGCACAAATTACTAACAGACTTGGAAATTTTAAATTTTCACTTCATGCATACTACAATTTTTTCTAGAATATTCGCCTACGACTCTCCGTTTATTAACCTTATTCAGGCAGCTGGAGGAAACTTAAGTATCATAATGGCGCTAAAAGAAGCTGAAGTAAGAAGTGGATTTGACACATTAGCCGACCAAATTGGTCTGGAAAAAATCCAGAATAAATATACAACCCAACATTTCAATATTAGACCCATCGAAGACTTTAAGTTTGAAGTACAAGATTTCAATCTACTAGAAAAGCCTCACTATGAAACACCAGAAGCATTTCTACAAGAAGTCATCCGACGATCCGTTGAACTTAAAGCAGCAAAAAAATTATATGAAATTAGCAAGCTTAACACTGGCATTACCGCAACAGGCGGGACATTAAGCACCAGTGACAATGGAACAAATGCAGAATTTGCGATCACATTTGGATATGGAAACATTCCGAGTGTACTCACCACAAACTCTTCAGCTAACACGGCATTTATTGATGTAAAAAGCCAATATGTAGATGTATTAAATTCCGCTAGAGTCGCCTACGATTTGTATAAAAATTCCATGCATGTATATACACAGGCAACTGCGAGCCTCAGACAAAATCGGAATACTTTTGTTGAAATCATGAAAGATACACTGGAAAAATCACTTGAACCAGATCTCCGAGCCTTATTCCCCATGCAAAACATGCTCACCGCTGAGCTCCAACTTAACCTTGCCTTACACAATGCTATGTTAGCAGAAGCGTACATGGATCGATTTCTCTTGGTAGAAGAGAAAAATGCGGTGAAGTACCTGCCAGCTCGCGGGAATGTAATGAAGCTATTTAAAGAGCTCACGACCAAAAGCGAAGGCACAAAATTAGATCCCCTTGCAGAAGAATTTAGCCAAATTCATAGCAAGCGAAAACTGGATATAATTTTATATCATCACAAAACCAGTCCTGATTGGAGTCATTATACGGAAGGAGAAATCAGAAAAGGGGTCATAGAAAACATCAACAGCTTGCTCTACTCGAAAAACTTTTCCCTATATAAATCAAAAGGATTTTACCGTGTACTTGACAACTACATTCGAGAAAAAAGAATTGATCTTACCCAAGAAGAGGATTTCTTATTAAATAAAAAACTACTGCCATGGTACCGGTTTTTTCGAAAAAAGGCCTTAGAAAAAGAAGACCTTCTTCATAACTTTGACTTTGAAAATTTGGATGTTCAGCCTGAAGTTGGCGTCATCCCATATGAATAAGTAATCCCCTATAACGCAAACTCTCGTAATACCTGATTGAGTGATGTCTTTCGATCGGTAGAAGCCCTTCGCTCCCCCACCCAATAGACACAATTGGTATGAATGGAAATCCCAGATGGAGTTTTCTTCTCTCTTGTTCCCGGGATCAATACCGCACGAGGGGGGACCACACCGTATGATATCTTTGGCTCAGCCCCTCGAACATCCACAATCGGAGTGGAAGCTGTAAGAATCACACCCGCAGCCAACACAGCTTCTGCCCCTACTCGCACCCCTTCCACCAAAACACACCGAGAACCAATAAATGCTCCATCCTCTACAATAACAGGAGATTGGCTCGGCGGCTCTAACACCCCCCCAATACCGACTCCCCCTGAAAGATGCACATCAGCCCCGATTTGCGCACAAGATCCTACCGTAGCCCAGGTATCCACCATGCTACGAGCCCCAACGCGAGCCCCAATGTTCACATAGGCTGGCATCACAATCACACCAGGTTCCAAAAAAGACCCATACCGTACAGTAGCCGGCGGCACGACTCGGACCTGAGGAAATCTTCGCTTTAAGGGGATTTTATCATGATACAAAAAAGGCCCTACCTCCATCTCCTGCATAGGAGAGAGCTGGAAGTAAAGTAAAATGGCTTTTTGCAACCATCCCTGGGTGTCCCAAGCCCCCCCCGGAATAGAGGGAGGTGTAGCCACGCGAAATGTTCCAGTATCTAAGCCCTCGATAACTCGCTCTACACAGGCGCGTACCTCGGGATCTTGCAAGCAAGACTTGTCCCCAGCTGTAACTTTTGCATAACAATCTTCGATTTGATTTTGCATTTTTTTCTTTCTTTTCTGGCGTTGCAAGGAAGTTTAGAATAAGCAGGTGCGGAAACTGCGCAGCTGGCTCCGCAAAAACCGATACTCACCCACAAAACCCCTGTAAGATATCCAACGCCTCTCGACTCTCCCGATCATCGAGCGTGCACGCAATACGAAACCAACCAGGCCCACCGCCACCCAGCCAGCTGGAGGGCGAAAAGAGCACCCCGCCTTTTTCCGCCAACTCTCGACAAAACCTTACGTCATCCTCGCTATACGCAGCGGGCACTTTGCCCCAAAGGTAAAAAGTCGCCTCGGGAATCTGAGTCTGAATCCCCATCTCCAGCAGAGCGGCTCCCATCCAACGAACCCGATGGGAAAAAATTACACGACGCGCCGCCACATGCGCATCATCCTCCCATGCAACAATGGCCCCCTCTTGGACAAAATCTGGCTGCGCCACCCCAAAACGCGCTCGCGCTTGGGTGTGAGGCCCCAGAATTGCGGGATCCCCCGCCATAAATCCAGCGCGATATCCCGTCAACCCAGAGCGTTTTGACAGGCTATAGAACGCAATTACCCCCTTTTGGGTAAGCTGCAGCATAGAGGGAGGTCGTTGTGACTCAGGCAAAGCCCCATCATAGATATCGACATAGCACTCGTCAGATAGGATCACCACGTTATGCGCCTGCGCCCACTCTACAATCCTGGCAAAATACGCCGGCGTAGCACAAGTCCCGGTGGGATTGTTCGGGTAGTTGATCCAGATTGCGACGGTATCTCGCACAATTTCAGGGGGCAAATTCCAGGGTTGTTGCAAGAAACCTTCTTCATGGCGCAGCGGCATGGGAGTGGGGATCCCACCAGCGAAAAGAATCCCATCTCGGTAGATGGGATATCCAGGCGTTGGAAACAAAATCCGGTCTTGCCCCTTTCGCTGAATCAAAGATAGCGGGATATGAAAAATGGCTTCTTTGCTACCCGCAGTAGGAAGCAGGGTCAGATTGTCCCCTGCACGCACTCCAAAGCGTTGCAATAAATATGCAGCATGGGCCTCTCGCAAGCGAGCAGACCCAAGAACAGAAGGGTACTGGCTAATATCTGGAAGTGAGTTGCGGACCTTGTCTTGGATGGCTGACCAAACCGGAATCCGGGGATCTCCGGTGCTAAGATCATACACCCGTCTCCCCTCCCCCTCTAGCTGAAGGCGAAGTTTGCGAAGGGTTTCTGCGGGATAGGGCGCCAGCTGCGCCGTGACCTCATTCACACCGAACATGGATCCCCCTAGCAAATGGAGGTGCTACTTCTTTACGACAACCTTAATCGGTTCCAGAATAGCAGAAGGAATGGGACCTGGCACCTTGGAGAACTTGCAAGTCACGCCTTTACCCACGCGGTCCACCAAAGACTCGGCTCGCTCGGGATTTTCCCGCTCTCGCCCTTTCAGACGCACGGAGATCTTCACTTTATCGCCTTGATCCAACAAACTTTTAATCTTCTCGATCTTGGTCTGTAAATCGTGGTCAGAGATGTTCACTTTGAACTGAATCTCTTTTAAAACAGAGGGTTTGTGTACTTTGCGGGCTTTTTTTCGCTCGTACTCAATCTTCTTGAAGTCCTGAATTCGAACCACTGGCGGCTGCACTTCCGCGCTTACAAGAACCAAGTCCAGCCCATCCGCTTCTGCCATTTCAAGGGCTTCCAGGATATGAACGATCTCGTTGGTTGCCTTCCCTACCATGCGAACTTTATTGAGTTTCTGTGCAGTGGTCCGATTGATAACTTCCAAAAATTTCCCCTCTATATCGGTGACTATATTTCACGCCTCATAGCAGTTTCGCTGCTAATGTGGCTAGCTCGCTTCTCTCCCCATGTTTAAAGGTGACGTGCGCGGCTATTCCAGAATCCTTAAACCGTTCGATGACATACGTCAAGCCATTGTTCGTAGAGTCGATATAGGGATTGTCGATTTGGTACGGATCCCCTGTCAATATCACCTTTGTCCCCTCTCCGGCCCGGGTCAGAATCGTCTTGACTTCATGGGGGGTTAGATTTTGGGACTCATCCACCACAAAGAAAGAATTGGGCAGAGATCGCCCCCGAATATACGTAATGGGCTCCACAGCTAGGAGGCCTTGATGGATCAGCTCTTGATAGGTTTTGCTGATGCGTTTTTGGCGCATGGGGAGCCCTCCCCCCATTAAAAAATCTAGGCTGTCAAAAATGGGCTGCATCCAGGGGTTCAACTTCTCCTCGAGATCCCCCGGCAAAAACCCAATGTCTTTCCCGAGGGCAAAGATGGGTCGCGCCACCAGCAACTTCTGGTACAGATCCTCATCGGTAGTTTTGAGTAAACCCGCCGCTATTGCCAATAATGTTTTCCCCGTCCCTGCGCCCCCAGATAAGGTAACAAGCTTGATGCGGTCATCCAATAACGCCCATAGCCCAAAGGTCTGCTCCAAATTACGCGGGAAAATCCCCCACACCTCTTCTGTGCGAAAGGAGAGTGCTTTGATTTGCTGCGACTCCTGGTGATAAATCCCATACTCGCTGCGATTTTCTTGGCCTTCTTCCTCTAGCACCACGAACTCATTTGGATGAAGCCCCATCTTGGGCAACATGAGCGTGCCTTTTCGCGCAAACTCCTCCATCGCCACTTTAGGGACTCGCACTGTTTTAATCCCAGTATAAAGGTGGGAGATGTCCACCTTATCAGCCTCAAAATCCTCCGATGCAATTCCGAATGCATCTGACTTAATCCGCAGATTGGAATCTTTGGTAATCAGCAATACATCGCGTTCATGCCCCAATTTTTTATGGAGCGTCAAAGCTGTAGCAAGGATTTGATTGTCAGTTTTATCTGCCAACAATCCAGGCAAACTCTCTAACCCTTGCGCCAAATGTACGGAAAGAAGGCCAGAATCAGGATCTTCGGGAAACAATTTGACACCAGAAGATAGAGCGCCTGTTTTGCGCAGACGGTCTAAGATACGAGAGACCTCACGAGCATTGCGCCCTTTTTCCGATTGATCTTTCTTAAAATGATCAATCTCCTCTATCACCGAAATGGGAATCACAACATCGTTCTCTTCAAACTTAAAGATGCTGTTTGGGTCACTAAGCAGAATGTTCGTATCCAAGATAAAAACTTTTTTCATGCAGCCGCCCCTCCCAAGAAAAAGGCTCTCGTCGTGACCAAGATTTTCTGTATGGTACCATAGGTTGACAAGGACGTCATGATACCCTTAGCAAGAGGAACCGCTATGTCGGATAGAGCGCTCCACGGCGTGTACGACGCCTATCAATCTGTTTACCGCCAACAACAAGTGGTCTTGTCTTTTGGCCAATTCTTGGCTTTAGCAGAAGAAAATCCGGCTCAACATATGCGAAATGCCGCCAACTATTTATATGACACCTTTCGCTTCTATAAAACGAGAGAGGCTGAATATCCCGACCTGATGCAAGCCAAACGATTTCAACTTTTTGATCGCCACACAGAAAGAAACGGCCCCATCATCGGGGGAGAACCCGCACATCAAGAGATATATCGACTGCTCGAAGGCTTTGTTTGCAGCGGGTATCCATCTAAATTGATACTCCTGCACGGCCCCAACGGGTCTTCCAAAACCTCTACAGTAGAAGCTATCTCCCATGCTATGCAGGAATACAGCAAAGCAGAAGAAGGCGCGGTATATCGCTTTAACTGGGTTTTTCCGGCAGATCGAGATGCAACACCCTCCAGCCGAGGCGACGCAGCACCCATTGGATTCACTGCAGACAAAAGGGGTAAAGAAGACGCAGCCTCTTTCGCACTATTAGATGAGAAAAAAATTTCTTGCCGCATTTCCTCTGAGTTTAAAGAAAATCCACTTTTCTTGCTCCCCATGCCCTACCGACAAGAGCTTCTTACCACTTGGATGAAAAAAAATTCGTTTTCAACCGATATCATACTACCGACTCATATCTTAGGTTCTGGCCTATCCAAGCGAAACCAGCAGATCTTTGAGCGCTTACTCTATGCGTATGAAGGGGATTTGCAAAAAGTCTTCCGTCACGTACAGGTCGAACGATTTTTTTACTCTCGACAATATCGAGTGGGTATTTCTACCGTAGAACCACAAATGTCCATTGACGCCTACGAAAAGCAGCTGACATTGGATAAAAACTATACCAGCATCCCTTCGGTTTTACACACCATTAGCTTCCATCAATGTGAAGGTAATTTGGTAGAAGCCAATCGAGGCCTCTTGGAGTTTTCTGATTTCCTCAAACGCCCAGTAGAAGCCTTCAAATACCTACTCACTTCCATTGAAAAAGGTACCATTACCTTTCCTTCTGGAACCGCGAACCTGGATGCCGTTCTTATTGCCACCACCAATGATAAACACCTCGATGCCTTTAAAACCATCCCAGATTTTGGGTCTTTTAAAGGTCGAGTTGAACTCATCACCGTTCCCTATCTTTTGCTCCCTTTAGAAGAGGAAAAAATTTACGCTGCAGACGTCGAAAATTTGCAGAAGAGTAAAAAAATTGCCCCTCATTGCCTTGAGGTACTGTCTCGATGGGCCTGCCTCACACGCTTGAAACAACCCAACTCCGAATTGTATGAAGCCGAGTATCGACCGCTGGTGGATCGGCTGGATCCACTTTCTAAATTACAACTCTATGCGAGAGAGTCTCTTCACCCAAAATTCACGAAGAAGGAAGAACAAACTTTTTCTGAAATTCGATTGCTACTCTGGCAAGAATCTCACCATATAGGACTTTACGAAGGCCGCTTCGGCGCATCCCCAAGAGAAATTCGCGCCTTACTACACCGGGCGGCGCAGCAATCCAAGGAAGCCTTTGTCACGCCAGAACATATTTTAGAGGAAATTCGAACCCTCACGAAAGACCGTACGGTGTACGAATTTTTACAATTCGAAGCGCGCAACGGCTACCATGATGCCATAGGATTCATCGATTCTGTGCAAGAAGTCTATTTCAAAGTATTTGAAAATGAAGTCATCCAATCCATGTCCATGGCCGATGAGCACGAATACGACAGCTTTTTTTCTCGCTATGTGACACATGTAGTAGCCGAAATCAAAAAAGAGAAAATCTGGGAAGAATCCACGAGTAGCTATCAACCACACTCTCACTCTCTCATGGAGCAAGTCGAGAAAATATTGGAAATCACAGAGGCTGCCGAGCATCGGGCCTCAATCTTGCGACGCATTGCCGCCCAAAAAGTAGAGCATCCTGATCAAGAAATTCAATTGCCTCAGATCTTTTCTGACCATATTGGAAAGATTAAAGACCATTTTTATGAAGAAAAACGGAAAATGATCGAAGACAACATGCAAGACATGCTGGCCTATCGGCAGCACAAAAAAAACACCCTGACCCAAGATCAACAAGAGATGGTCGAGAAAATCTTTGGTAATCTCGAAACCCACTTCGGATATCCACCGGATATGGCCCATCATTGCTTGCAGTTCTTACTAAAAAATCGCAGAAAATAAGGAATTCAACTGTCAACAGGTTGATATAAAACATACCGCCCCGGCACTTGATCAACGGCAGTCCAAAAAGCCGCCTCATCTCTTACCAAGTACGGGGTATAGACTGCAACAGTCTGAGACTCACCCTCTTCTGGGGGGACATGGAGCATTTCCATATGTTGCGACAATAGCAATGCTCTTTTAAAAGCAAACCCATGGGGGTAAATTCGAACTGTTTGCTCATTTTCCCGAGCAATTGTTTGAATTGAAACTAATTTGCCTTTATTTTCCGGCAGCATGTTGAAATCAGAAAATATTTTAGCAAAGAGCGGCTTATATATTCTCTCTGTTTCTATTGAAAGTTCATGATGCTGAGAAAATAATACAAAGAATTTGAATAATTTTTTACTTAATTTCTTTTTACGAGCCTTCTCTGCGACTGTAAGACCAGAAAAAATGGCTCGAGAGTCTCGAACAAAAAAATTCAGCTGCGCATAATCCCCAACTCCACCAAGAAAAAAGGTCCAGTTTTCCTCATTTTTGCTTCCCCATTTTTTACGCCCCAATTTAACTGGAAGTTCTTCGCCATTTTCCACAACAATGGATCCAACTAGACGTATTGGTTTCTCCATTTCCCTCCATTCGCCTATAGACGATGAGCATATCCCATCTTTTTCTTCCAAAACAAAAAAACGCTGAGCAAGCAAATCTTTATCTAAGACGAAAAAACAACAAATAAAAACAAGCAGGGAAAATATTTTCCCTGGGTTCAAAATTCCAACCGAATCAAAAACACGTTTCATATTCCGCATCAAATCAATTTCCAGAGAAGAACGAGAGTAGTGTAAGTCCTCTCGTTTGATACAACCAATACCGTGTTCGGCGCTAATACTGCCTCGATAGGATTTAATCAAAGCAAAAATTTTCTCTTCAATTATTCGGACCTTTTGTTGAAATAATCCTCGATCCATCTCGATAGATCCCACGTAATTGATATGAATATTTCCATCCCCCAAATGACCAAAAAAAATCAGCTCGATACCATCACAAAGAACCTGTGATACTTGCGCCATAAAAGCCCCTAGAGAACCAAGAGGCAATGTCAAATCATTTTTGTGAATCTGCCCCCGACGAGACAGACTTTCCGTAATATTTTCTCTCACCGACCAAAATCTCCGAAACTCCTCCGATGTTTCGGCAAACACCGCATTGGACAGAATCCCTCTTCCGTAGGCCGCTTCGATCAAAGACTGCAAGGGGTGGCCTGCGCCAGTCTCCAAGCTTTCGACTTCAATCAGCCCATAAAAAGCATGAGAAGCAGAAAAAATTTCCCTCAAATCGGAAAAGCACGCTTGTACATGTTGATACGCTGCTTTGGTAAAAAATTCACAGGCGGTCAATATATGAACCGAAGATCGACACATCTCCATCACAGATAAAAGATCCGAAAAATTCTCCACTGCGATCAAGCAGACAAAATAGGGAGCTGGTTTTTTCACCAATCGGATCCGCCCTTGGGTAATGATACCCAAGGTTCCCTCACTCCCAATGAACATCTGCTTGAGATCGTAGCCGGTATTGTCCTTTTCGAGGCTCGAATTCATATCAAGAATACGACCATCTGCCAAGACCACTTCGAGTCCCAGTACATGATGGCGCATACCCCCATATCGGATAAACTTAAGCCCACCAGCATTGGTGGCAATATTGCCTCCGAGTTGGCAGGTGCCCTTTGAAGCCAAATCTAGGGGATACAACACCCCAGCTTCTTTTGCTGCCGTTTGAAGAGCCGCAAGGGTCACCCCTGCTTCTGCTAAAACCCACATCTCCTGGGTATTGACCTCCAGAATTCGGTTCATGCGCTCCAGAGATATAACAATCTCCCCATTCAACGCTACGGCGCCACCTGCAAGGCCCGTTCTCCCCCCACTCGGCACCACAGAAAGTTTATGTTGCTGACAATAGGAAAGAACTTTCGTAACTTCTAGCGTGGTCTTCGGCCGGAGAATTATAGAGGCTTGAGGGGTATACCGACGCGTCCAGTCAGTTCCATATGTTGTAAGAGAGAACGCGTCGATAAGCACATTGGCTTCCCCCAGAAGCGACAGAAAGTATGCACATTGCGCCTCAACTGTTGGATGCTGCATTTTGCTTGTCCTCACGTTGTGTGAAATTTTTTTACGGGGACACTAGCTACTGGGGAACCAGCTGCGCAGTTTCCCCAGTAAAAAAACATCACCCCCTTTTGTTTTTCACCGCCTGTTGTGCGCTCACATAAATCATATTCACTATCTCTTGCACACTAGCCCCTCGTTGCAAAATATTAGCTGGTTGATTGAGCCCGGCTAATATGGAACCTGTAGGTGTGAAATCCGCAATATTGGTTAACAACTTGTACGCAATGTTCGCAGCATGCAAATTGGGGAAAATCAACACATTGGCATTGCCGGTAAGTTCACAAAATGGAAATTCTTGCTTACGTAAACTCGAATTTAGCGCTACGTCTGCCTGCATCTCTCCATCGATTTCTACATCTGGCATGCGCTCTTTGGCTAAATCGGCAGCTTGCCTCATACGCAACGTAGAAGCCTCTGTACTGGCGCCAAAACTGGTAAAGCTTAACATTGCAACCCGCACCGGTGCACGGGTATATTTCTTTGCGATGTCGGCTGTCAGCACTGCAATGTCAGCCAATTGTTCAGCTGTTGGTTCTACGTTAATTGTACAATCAGAAAAGAAGTACTCCTTCTCTTCGGAGGCCAAAATATATACCCCCGCTAAGGTTTTATCTCGCCCAGGCCCCAGGATCTCCAACACGGGACGAGCGGAGTTAGCATAGGTATTGGTTACGCCTGTCACAAGTGCATCGACCTCTCCCAATCGCAACATAATCGCAGCAAAGTAGTCATGATTTAGCACCACCTGATGGGCTCGCGTACGAGAGACCCCCTTGCGTTTGCGCCATTCGAAGAGATGCTCGCTATACACAGCTTCTCGCTCATTTTGCATCGGATCAATAATTTGGATCCCAGCCAAACATTCAATCCCATTTTGCCCGCCAACTTCTGCAATCTTGCGCGCATCTCCCAACAGCACAATTTCTACATCCCCCCCATCAAGAGCCTGCTTTGCCGCTTGCAAGATTCGCGGGTCTTCTCCATATGGCAGTACCACTCGAGGTTTCCGATGGGTCTCTCCCATAGAGACAGAAATTTCTTTCCGCAACGTACGAATCATACGACGAGTCGGCCCTAATAAGCGTTCGATACGCTCTTGGTACTCCTCCATATCTATATGCACACGTGCCACACCGGAATCCATCGCAGCTTTCGCTACAGCAGGGGCTACGCGCAACAGCACCCGTTGATCCACCGGTTTTGGAATCAGGTAATCTCGACCAAACTCATAACGATCCGAGGTTTTGTAGACAGCCATCACCTCTTCCGGCACCGGTTCTTTGGCAAGCGCTGCAATGGCATGCACTGCAGCTAGTTTCATCGCTTCATTGATGGTCTTGGCTCGCACATCCAAAGCACCACGAAAGATATACGGAAAACCCAAAACATTGTTTACCTGATTGGGATAATCAGAGCGGCCGGTGGCAATAATGGCATCGGGCCGCGTTTTCTTTGCCAGCTCTGGACTGATCTCTGGATCTGGATTGGCAAGGGCAAAAATCACCGGATTTTCTGCCATTTTAAGCAGCATATCTGGTGTTAGCAACCCAGCCGAAGAAACTCCACAAAAGATATCGGCACCATCAAGCGCATCACTCAATGTGCGCATCTGGGTATCTCGAGCAAACTTTTTCTTGTATGGATTGAGATCCGCTCTATTTGTATGAATGACGCCTTGGCTGTCACACATCCACAGATTCTCTGCGCGCACACCCAAGGTACGAAAGAGATTGGCGCAAGCAATGGCAGCCGCACCCGCACCAGAAAAAACTACTTTTGTGGTTGCAATATCACGATGAGTGATTTCCAACGCATTGAGAAATGCGGCAGAAGCAATAATAGCCGTCCCGTGTTGATCATCATGAAACACCGGAATTTGCATACACTTTTGCAACTGCTCTTCGATGTAAAAGCACTCAGGGGCTTTGATATCTTCTAGATTGATCCCACCAAATGTGGGCTCCAAGGATTTTACTGCTTCGATAAATCGATCGGGATCTTCTTGATGAATCTCTAAATCAAAAACATCAATGTCGGCAAATTTCTTGAACAGCATCCCCTTGCCTTCCATTACCGGCTTGGCTGCATAGGGACCAATGTTACCCAATCCCAACACGGCTGTGCCGTTGGAGATCACACCAACCAAATTGGCCCGACCCGTATATCGAAAGGAATCATCAGGATTTTCATGAATCTTTCGACAAGGTCCTGCTACCCCGGGGGAATAGGCAACAGACAGATCCTCTTGGGTATCTAACGGTTTCGTATACCGAATGGCCAATTTTCCCGGTGGATTTCTTTCGTGATATTCCAAGGCCAATTCTTCAAAATTGCGCGATTTCTTTTTCATGTGCCTTGTTCCTGTTTATAAATTTGGTACAGACCCGCTTCTTGGGCCTGGTGCAGTTGATCGAGAGTGGGTTCTGTTTTGCCAGATTTTGCATTTTGTAAAATGGCAAATGCCAACCACCCTTGCTTGGGATGAAAGAAATATCCGACAAGAGCCGCTACACAAGGGCTTTGTGCCAACGTACCCGTTTTGGCTCGAATACGAGAAGCAAAATCCTCCCGTCCATTTCCCTGAAACCGATTGTGCAATCCACCCGCGCCCCCTGCTGCAGCAAAGAGAGAGAGATAGTCAGGAAACACCAACTCATCTCGTGCCATGGTGAGAAGAAATTGCACCATGGTATGAGCACTAATGGCATTGCCCCGATCCAAACCCGACCCATCTCGCAAGGTAAGAGAAGAGGTGAAAGGGCCTTTGGTTTGTACATAGGCTTCTAATGACTGCACAGCAGATGTGGGTGTGCTGGTTCCCATTTTTTCTGCTACCCAACGTTGAGCTAGCACATCTGTCAACACATTGTTGGAAAAAAGCAACATGGAGCGCACCAACGTAGAAACGGGCTGACTCTTCCACTTCACCAAGCTCTTGGAGCTAGAAGTATGCAAACCAGCCAGACCTTTCCCCTGCACCACAATGCCTTCATGTGCCAAAAAGGCTTTTACATATGCACCGGCCGCCTGCACCGGGTCTTCTGCGGCACGCCAAAACTTAACCGCCTCCATGCCAAGTGGCACGGTACCGGTCGCACTCAATTTCTCTGCTGCGCCTTGGCCATGACGAAATATTTCTACCTTCTTTGTCGACTTGGCAGAACCTGTTTTGATTTGATTTTCAATCGTTACCCCTTCCAAAGGATAGGGATCCAATTGCACCTTCGCCGACTGCCCCAGGGTAAGACTGGGCGCAACCAAGACGCTGTATGTATTGAAATTCATAATAAAAGCAGAGAGAGGCGCGTCATAGGCACTGTGCGTACCCTTTTTCTGCAAAGCTTCCTCTCGCTTTTGCACCGGAATCATCTGGTTATCGATGATCACGTTACCTGTAATACGACGTATACCTTGGTTATACAGATCTCGAGCGACCTGCCACATGGACTCCGACGTAAAAAGGGGATCCCCATCTCCCACGATGACGAGATCTCCTGCAATCGTATCGCCTGTACGGATCCCCGTGTGCAAAAACCGGGTTTCCAAGGTCCGAAATGCCCCTAACCCCTCCAGGACAGCGCCTGCAGTCAATACTTTAAGCGTCGAACCCGGCATCAAAGGGACATCTGGGTCTGTGGCATACACCACAGCCCCATCCTTTACCCGCCGCACCTCAATGGACTGCATGGCAGAAAGGCGATCTTCTTGAAAAAAATTTGCCTTGGCAAAGGCAACGGATCCCATATTGAAAAGTAGACCAGAAGCCATGACCCAGAAGAATACGCCTCTCCATACTAAAGAGGACCTTTCCGTCATGCCCAGGCCGCTTCGGCCGTCTGGGCATCTCCCTCGATCGTAGGAGATCCCCGACGCGACCAAAGGTCGCTGGGGATGACGGAAAGAGTGGGGCATTTTCCCGTTGATTGAGTATAAATGCATGGAAAAATCCTTCTGACGTAGAGGCTGTTTCTATGATAAAGCATCCTGCGTATCTTATGCCAGATTTGGAACCGAGAGGGATCATATGAAGAAAGTCACCATCATCGGCACAGGCCCTGCTGGCTTGACAGCCGCAATCTATGCAGCACGGGCAGGACTTGAACCCGTTATTTTTAGTGGACTTCAACCGGGGGGTCAACTCACGACCACAACGGAAGTGGAAAATTTCCCTGGATTTTCCCACGGCATCATGGGCCCCGACCTGATGCAAAATATGAGCGAACAGGCCACCCGCATTGGGGTTAAGATCATACAGAAGGAAGTATCTCGTGTGGATTTTAGCGCCCAACCCTTGCGGATTTATGCGGAGGGCGAAGAATTTTTGACTCAAACCGTGATCATTTCCACTGGAGCCACGGCAAAAACCCTGAATTTACCCAATGAGCAAGTCCTTATGGGACGTGGGATTTCCACCTGCGCCACCTGCGATGGGTTTTTCTACCGAGGCAAACGGGTGATCGTCATCGGCGGCGGAGATTCTGCCATCGAGGAGGCCCTTTACTTGGCGAATCT
>CANIBL010000030.1 GCA_947466225.1 Deltaproteobacteria bacterium | reverse complement strand
TTGGAATGGGAATTTTATCCAAAATCTCCCACTCTGGAATAGAGTGGTTTCCCGATAGAAACAGTTTTTTCAATAAATATCGAGGACCTTCTTCAATGGAAAAAGACAAATGTGCCGCGCCAGTTTTTTTCTCTTTTACCATCCGAGGCTCTTGTACCTTCACATCCCAATATCCCATCTCCGCGTAGTAGGATCGAATATTTTCTTTCCACTTCTCTACTTCTGCATCGTGTAAAGCTGGACGTTTGCTAAGAAGGGTGGAAGCACCCGTTTTTTCCAGCAACAGATCTGATCTTATATTTCGATTTCCATGAAAGTCCACACTATGAATGATATATTGCACACCTTTGTTCACGACGAATGTGGTCAGAATGCTTCCATCTTCTTTTTTCTCTTGTATGGTTTCGTTAATTTGAATCTCAGCATATCCCAGCTCCTTATAATATCGAAAAATATCTGATTCAACTGTCGCAAAATCTTGCGCCAAAGAATCCACCTTTATCGACTGAATTCGCAGAAAATCCAAGACTACATTCGAATCTTCTTCCCGAATGGAATATCGATATTGTGGCCCCAAACTCCCTTTTATATAAACATTGGCAGCATACCCATCTTTCATATAATCAATATGATCCAGCTCTAAATAAATGAGAGAAAAACCTTTCTTTCGCAACGATTCTTTTTGATCTGAAATTTTTTCTTTCAGGGCATCTATATTGCAAATATCACCCTTTTTCCAAGCCCATTGAAATTTCTCTTTCTGTTCATCAGGAAAATGCATCTGTTGAATGCGGCAAGGAGGACCTTCTTCAATGGTAATATGATACTCTATAGATTGCCGGTCTGACTTTGTGACAATGGAGCTGGTTCCGTGCGGATATCCCTTTTTTCGCAATACCTGCGAAATCTGCAGGGCAATCGCGCTTCGTGTTTTCTCACTGTCCATTTCTTGAGAAAACATCTTATTTATCAAATAGGAGATGGACTGAAACTCATGCAGCGTAGAATGAACCTCTATTTTACTGATGCGTTTTCCTTGTTGACCCAATAAGAAAAGCTTTCCTTCATATACACTAATAGACAGACTTCGAAGCATACTCTGGGAAGAAATGTCTTTTAGCAGGGCCTGGATGTCTTGCGCATCGCGTAAAACCGGATATTTTTTCTTCCACTCTTTCTTTTGTGTTTCCGACAAAAAATCCCCGCCGGCAACCCAATCATAAGAAAAAGACAAAGCAATTTCAGATCCCATCAATTGCAAGATATAGAAAAAACCTATTATGTAAATACGTAGCTGATTCATTTAAAACTAAGCTTAAATTTTACGGCAAGACTTTGCTGAGCTTGATTGTCTTCTTTTGTTTTTTCATCGTTGGTTTGATTCATCGACACGTTGCCTGAAACCGATACCGAATCATCCAATGGTGCTTCTGCAGAAAATTCCTTTTTTGTTTGTGTCGTACGTATGACCGCATCGATTCCATCTAATACCACAATGGGAATGTTAAGTCGTAACACGGGAGATCCGTTATCATCGGTGGTTGTATCAATATAGAAGTTGATATACTTTTGCCCCAATACTTCATCCATCTGGGCAAATGGCAATTGACTGGTGTACACATTCAATGCTTCGCTCACACCGACCCCCCCAGATTGAATGGATTGCCTATCTGGGTCTGGCAATTTCCCTGTCGACAGTAATACCAATGCATCCAATTGAGAAATAGGGCTTCCATCCTCTCGCAACAAAGGATCGGTAAATACCCGCATGTTCATATCAGAAAGAGGGCCTTCTGCCTCAACCCCCACTTGATAACTACCGATGGTCGCTTGGGCCAATACCGTAATACGAGGATCAATTTGCGACGGATTATCAAAAGCGGCATGGCCTCGTATCACCGTAAATTCTTTCTTGTAATAAAATTTTCCTCGATCAATATTCACTTCTCCGATTAACTGTGGCTTTAGGTTATTCCCCCCCAATTTTAAGTCAGCAGAAGCTTGCAAGGACATATCCTTGGATTGAATTTTAATCGTCCTATCACTATGTAGCGAAATATCATAGTACACAGATTCTATAAGTTCCTTTGCATCTTGCCATGCTGCCGTTTTTTCCGATTGAATGGCGGATAAAATTTCCTCTCGCAAATTAAAATTTCGATTGGAATTGCACTTTGGCATTTGCAACGCCCCCGAAACGAAATGTTTTCCCTCTCGACTCGATACATGCAAAGCACCCGATAGCTCAAGGTCTAAATTTTTGACATAGGGCGTCGGAAGGATGAAACGGGCTTTTTCCAGAGATATGCTAAGCGAAGATTCTGTAGCAAAATCAGGCGTGGGATTGAAACTCCCTTTTGCTCGAATCCATCCGTCTCCCTTTCGCATTCGAAGGTTTTGAATATCGAGAATCCCATCCATAACAATGGCATGAAATTCAATATCATCCAATCGAGGGGGTGCCTTGGATAGGGTAACGCTGACCGGCGTATAGATCCCTTTCCACATGGGTATACTCTTTGCCTCCACTTGATAGTGCAGATCCTCTACCCCGCCCCAAATCTTTGCTTCAAACGAAGCATATCCAGAAGCGGCCTCGATTTCTGGATATAATTGGGAAAAGAGTGCCAACGTTACCTGCGACTGTACCGATACTTCAATTGCATGGGGCAGGTCCACTCGTTCAATCTCTAGAGTGGTTTGTAAAGCATCGCCTACGACTTGCATGGGGATATTGTCTTTGTAGGTAACCCGGCCCTTTGTTACCAAGAGAGTCGAAGGTGTCGCTAAATGCAAGTCTACCAAATGTGTTGCATATGCAATCGCATGATGGGCTTGAGAAAGACTAAAAAATCCGGAGGATCTCCAAATATCCAATAAAGATCCTGAGAGTTGGGAATTTCCCGTAAAATAAAAATAACTTCTGGGATTGGTCGTATACGCCGGCGGAAAAAGAAAGCGCAAATCTACGTTTTCAAAATGAGAAAAGGCTTGATAGGGCATTGCAGGATCTCTCAAATCTAAGAGAAATCGCCCCTGCAAGGCATTCCCCCCGTATTCAACGTGAGTATCCAATGCAGAATCTCGAATAAATCCCTTGAGACGAAAAGGAGATAAAGCACGCTTCTGGACAGAGAGATGGGACCCCATCAGTTCAATTTCGCCCTGTAAAGCCTTAGGTGTCCCCGTAAGTTGCATCACAAGCTGCAAGTCTCCCTTGGCTTGTAGATTGGGGAAAAAATCTGACAACAAGGGGAGTGTATCAGAACCGGTTACACTTTCTTTCACGCCTTCTGAATGAAGTGCAACATCAAGTTTGTCCGTAGCGTAGAGCGGCAACCAAGGAAGCGGGTATACGTTTTTACTATCTCTACTCCCAACCTGAGGCCTTGTCACAGAAAGCGTCCCCGCAACTTGCTGATTCCTGGTAATCGCCTGGATTTTTTCCATTCGAATGGTGCGATTTTTCCCTTCAAAGTTAAAGCCTAGCGAAGAGAAAACCGGGGTGTTTGCATGAGAAAGCGTAGATAAGTCAACGGTTCCAGCGCCCTGTAGCTGAAAAAAATCACGCCAGCTGCCTTGCACATGCCCAGAAAAAGAGCGAAGACCAAAGGAGAATGGTGTTTTACTGGAAGTTGCAGCGACTAGCTGCTGTACAAAACCAGGTTTCACTCCTGTTATGTCTCCCATAAACGCATATTGTTCCGTATCAAAATGGAGGGACCCTTGGGAAGAGGTAACCTTCATCCCTGTTTCAGATGCGATTTGCAAGGGCCCCCATGTAACGTGGGCACCTTGAATCTCCGCTCTACCTGCAACTGCTCCAAGGGAAATATCTTGCACATGTACCTGTTGAAGGGAAAAGTCGTTCTTTACCGTAATGCGCTTGTACGGTCCCTCTATTAGAGTCTGTATCCGTCCGACTCCGGTAAGTGGAATCTGAAACGTAGGTTGTGCCAGCTGAAAATTGGCGTCCTTGCTTTGAAACTGCAAAGTGAGGCGTTCTTGAGAAAAATCCAAAAAACCATTGGTACGAATGGTGCTTTGAATGGAAGCTGGGCCGCTTTGAAGGGTACAAACTAGAGGACTATCATGAATACGCAATGAATCAGATGCAACTGAAATTGCGACGTTTGCTTGGCAAATCGGTTCAGGAAAAGGAGATTTGGTATCTCGCAAGCCTTCCATACGAACACGAGAAAGAGGAACCTTTGCACCGATTTCCATATGAAAGGGCGCTGCAGCACCAGAGAGCCTAAACTCTCCCTTTCCAATCGAAAAATCCACTGCAGAAAAAGGTACTTGCAGTGCATCAAGGAGCTGAATAAAACCTAATTTTTCGGGCTGTCCTGTAAATCGATAGGCAACTTTATCAGAAAATCCGATGTACCCTTCTCCAGTAGCCAAACAAGTACCCGCTTGTAGCACCCGCAACCGGGAAAGAGAAATCCCATCCAGGGTAATGACAAACTCTCCTGTACTATCAAACAATTTATACCCAGCAAGCGTGGCATTTTGAAGTGTAGCGTTTCCACTCAGCGAAAATTCCAGCTCCCCTGTTGTAGGGGCAAAAATTCGCATATTCACATCTGCTTGTGCTGTGCCGGCTGTCTTGGGTATATCGAGAAGCCCCCCTAAAAAGGAGAACGGGGTAACCACTTTCCCTTGTGTTAGAACCTCCATTCCCACATAGGCATCCTCTACAGATAAAAGAGACAAGGAGGTATGAGCCGACAATTGGACGGAATCTCCTTGAGACAACACTTCTGAGAAGAGAAAACTGCCCATCTCGTAGCGCACATTGGTGGTAAGCGCTGCACGGGTCACAATCGGTATATTCTCTCGAGTGAGCGAAAAAGATCGAATCTGCACATGTCCTTTTGGCTCATCTTCATGGGTATGAAATGCGAGATCTACCCCTTCAAGGGCAAAGCGTAGATACACTGGTTCCTGTGGATTTTTTTCATCAAAAGGTACCGAAAAAAACAGGGTAGTGTTACGCAATTCAATGGCAGAAAGAGGGGAGCGACGAATCAGTTTATCTATCTCAGAAAAACGCAAGGCAACAGGGGGAGTTGAAGGCGACGATTTACGTAGAGTGGGTAAATCAGGAGGACGATCTGTATGAAGTTTCAGATCTTGGGTAACCAATGAAAACTTCTCCCGACTGTCCAGCAACAATGCCAAGAGAGAGGCGCGCAAGGTAATTTCTTTGGCTTGTAACATCGGAGAAGAGGCTTTGGGACTGTCATACAGAAGCTGTACATCATGAAAGGACAACGATATCGGCAAAATGCTCACATGAAAACGAGAAAAGGAAAGGTGTAGATAGGCCTGCTCCTGCAATGCGCTTTGTAAAATTTGTTGGGCCCATCGATCAGCGAGGGTGCTTCGCATTAACAATAGGAGTACCAGGCAGAGAAATCCCCCTGCCCATAAAACCTTGATGCTGCGGAAAGGGCGCTTCGACGGCCCCGGTTGTATATCCATCTCTCTCAGCTATTATCGATGCCCCAGGGTTTGGGACCAAGTACGCTTTACCTTACTGTATGCAGCTACATCCTCTTGCAGCATACGTCCCACTTCTTCGCGACGGTTTCTTGCATAGAGTAAATGCCCCAGCACCGTTAACGATGCAGATCGAAAGTAATTCATTTGCGTATATTTTTCTAGGCTAAGAATGGCGGATTCATAGTCTCCCAATAAAATATGGGCTTGCGCGATACTCGACCCGAGAAAGCGATGGAATTCGATCCGATTCTCTATAAAAGAGAAAAATTGTAAGGCAAGATGGGGCATTTGCACCCGCAAATAAAACTCCGCTACAGCTAAAAGACGCGAAGTTCTTCTCTCCGCCTTGGCACAAAGCAGTAGCTCTTTTTCTGCGCGTCGGGGATCCCCTTGCAGCAAATGTTTATATCCTGGCAAGTGTGCCAGATCAGGAGGAAAGGGGAGGCCTTCCCAGGCCTGCCAAGCGGCTTCTGGCGACTTGGCAGAGAATGCTCGTATACCGGTCTGAATCTGCTGCATCAGAGGTGGAGTTTGCTCCTGCTCCCACTCTTTCCAAATGGAAAGAAAATGCTCGGAAGACACGGGCTTGTCTACCAAATGGGAAAGACCCAACTCGAGGTATATACTTCGATCCCGGTGATGTGCCTCCAGAAGCAACGGAACAAGTGGATATCCTGCGATCAGGGGATGATACGAAAGGGCTTGAGCCCACACCAGCGCCGGATTTTCCGGCGTATCATCGAGAATCACGGCAGAGACAGGGTGGGTCTGAATATGAGTCAGCAAGGCAGCCAAATCCCAGGGGAGTGAGGTTACCGTCCAAGAAAAAGTGCGCAACTTTTCCCTGAGAAAAAATAAAAGTTCCGTAGATTCCGTAAGCAATACAGCGTGTTTTTCCAAAAATAGAAGCCCTATCTAGCTGAGAGGCATTTCCTCTATTTTACCTTATTTTACGGTTTTTGCGGAACCACCTGGGGAGTTTCCGCACCCACTTGCTGAAGGTGGGAGAATCTATGCCCAAGGCCGGCGCAAGGATCGGATCCACCCCACCTCTCAAAATCGCAGAGTAAACCCACGTCACGGACACCCGGCTTTTGCAAGGAGGGGTCTGGGGAACCAGCGGCGCAGTTTCCCCAGACACAAAAAACCTTACTTTGTCGAAGATCCTTGTGTCCCAATATCTTGAATGTATTTTTCGTTCAGTACATAGACTTTCTCTGTAATTGGACAATTCGCGAGTACCCCAGATGGACAGGATTGAGCATAAAATAAGTTACCTCCATCAAATCCTGTTGTCCCCGCCTTGGCCCGAATTTCATATACAGCCAAGGTTTTATCTACGCTCTGAAACAGGAGATTTCCGATTTTTCCTTCCACCACATAATCCTGCTTCACGCAATACATAGCAGATACGGTAATATTTGGATTGAGCGTTGTACCAAGCCCACTGAATTGTTGGGCTACATCTAACTGCGTAACCGGCTGATCCCCTTTTCCATTGCTGGTGATATGCCCCAAACACTGAAACCCTTCATAAGGCGTGGGTTTCCAAAAAAATACCGCAAGCACATCAAAGAGCTGTTGATAATCAAAGACCGTGGTACCAAAGGAAGACGTTACACTAGAGCCCAACCCCTGGCACTTTGTTGTGGTCACTGGATCAGGGGCTGCTCCATGATCACCCAGTCCACCGCACTTGCTAAAGAGATCATTGGCTTTAAGCGAAGCTTCTAAACTCCAAATTCGCGTATATGACTTTGGGGGGGCTAATACGTTGGGATCTTTCTCATAGGCCATCATCGCAGTCGCGTGGTCAGGATACCCAACCTGCTTGCTATAGGCATGACCTGCAATATAGTACGAGTCAATTTGCACGTTGCTCGCCCCCCCGCGAACTTCCGTAATGGGCATCGGTTGATAGATGGCAAATGTTTCGCGGTTATCGAGTAAGTTTAAAAAAACGGGGCGGTAGTAGTTGGTATGCAATACACGGATCATGACGTTACTCGGATCAGCGGCTGCTGCCGCTGGAGCATCGGAGCGATTAAAACCCACGCCTAAATTGGCCGTATCAAAAGAAGGCGGAGTTGATGTATCTGCGGTTGCCGTCGTACTCGTCGTAGACAGTACACCACTGATGGCATCTGAAGTAGCTTTGCCAGATCCAGAGGTTGTGGTTGGAGTAGCAGCCGGTTTGGAGCAAGCAGAAGCTATGCTTACGGCCAAAAACAAAGAAACCGAATATCGTTCCATACGCCCATCCTCGCATAAATTCACACTCAGAGGGGTTTCGGCAGCAAAAGGGGAAGGGATTACCCAATCGTAAAATGCCCTGGAATTTCAGCTGTTTGAGTTTCAATCACCGTGTATTTCTTGCCAGCTTGAATTTTTTTCTCCAATGCTTGCTCGGCTTCTTCTCGCGTGGCATACCAGCGGGTTTGCGCCCACTCCCAAATCCCCTCGCCTTTCCAGCTGGGATTTTCATGCCATCTTTTCAACGCATAGGCCGGCGTCGCGCCATTTGCCCGCAACAACTCTTCCATCTTGCCTTTACGCCAAATCTGCAATCGCATGACTGCAGCCTGTTCGTTGGCACACCTTGTGCGACGGACGGTACCGGTTTGTAAATCCCGATCCTCCATAACCCACGCATTTCCTTGTTTAAATATTGAAGAAGTGATCTCCACGATGGTACCGGCTTCTTGCTTGGATAGTGCTCGCATTTCCCCTTTCCAACTGACCTGTCTGTTCGTATAGATACCCACCCCATAAAATGGGAATGATCTATGTAGTAAAATGGCGAAAAAAGTCAACGAATTTTCTAAAAGGAGCTCGAATCATGGCTGAATCGTTTCCATTTTCCGACTTGGCGGGATCATTCTCCGCATTAAGTTGGCCAGCAACAGCGCCAATACAAGGCATACTCCATATCCTCCATGGCATGGCAGAACACCCCCTTCGCTACGAGGGATTTGCTCACAGCCTAAATCAACGCGGCATCACGGTCTATGCTCACGCCCACCCTGGCCATGGGCCCCAGGCCGTTGATGCTCAAGGGCATTTTGGTGATATTCACGGCTGGTCACATGTACTGCAGCGCGTGCATCATATGCGAGAGTGGATTCGCGCCCGACATCCGGATTGCCCTCATGGTATATTGGGGCATAGCATGGGCTCCTTCATTGCGCTCTCCTATCTATCTCAGCATACAGAAACTCTTGCTGGCCTTTGGCTATCCGGCTCCACCTCTCCCAATCTCGCAGAAGTCTGGGGAGGCCGCCTGGCAGCCCATATTGAATGCATGCGACAAGGTGTACGCGGTAAAAGCTGGCTATTGGATAAACTATCTTTCTCAAGTTTCAATCAAAAATTTTTGCCAGCTCGCACTGCATTCGACTGGCTAAGCCGCGATCCACAGTCTGTAGATCGCTACATAGCAGATCCATTATGCGGGTTTCGTTGCACCAACCAACTATGGCTCGATTTTTTGCAAGGACTTTGGGACCTCTTTGCCCAAGGCGGATTGACTCGCCTGCCAAAACCCCTTCCGATCATTCTCGTCAGTGGCGCAGAAGACCCAGTGGGAGGGACCAAAGGCGTACTCCGTTTGGAAAAAGTACTCAAAAAAGCCGGAATGCAACACGTGCAATCCCATCTTTTCCCGGGTTGCCGCCATGAATTGCTACAAGAACTCAATCGAGAAGAGGTCAGCCAATTTCTGGGGACGTCTCTACTTGCACATATAGCGGCCACACAGGGGGTACAGCCAGCAGCGAAGTCGTAGAAACGAGCTGCACACCCGACTCAAGCAAAAGGGGCACATCACGAGGAAAATGAAAAGGCTTCATCCATTCGATCCATACCCGACGTTGCCCGGTACGGACTGCCAACTTTACTTCCGCCAAGGTCATATCGCGCAACAACAACATATGGCTGCCAGCCTCAATGGCCTCTTGCACCTGATCCAGCGAAGCAACCTCTGTTTCAATTTTGATTGTAGGCGGCAACGCCTCTACGAGCACACTCACAGCTTCGGTTAAACTGCCCATCCATTGGTAGTGAAGATCATGCAACCGAACGCCCTCTCTAAGAAACAAGCGATGATTACGCGCCCCTCCCTGTAAAGCCGCTTCTCTTTCCCATGCAGAATAAGCTGAAACTACCGGAGGCTGGCGATATAAAATCCGAATCCCATGAGGCGATAGCACTTCCTCCCACTGCGCAATACCTGTTGTAATACCGCTTAGGGTTTCGACCAAAGAACGGATCCAAGGCTCTGCCAACAAAAAGACAGCTATGGGAGCTTGTACCTGCAAAAGGGGGCTACCGGATGGCACCCAGCTACCATCACGCAAAGGCGTCTGACATTGGATGCAAGGGTCGATACGGGGCAATAGATACTGCACCGCCTCAAGGCCCATTACACGGCCTGGTACTCGATTATAAAAACAAAGAGATGCCACAGCATCTCGGTGATGCCCGAGGCGTTGTAACCAGTGCGTCGGCATTATTTGTGTTTGCGCTGCCAGAAGTGCTTCCAGCTGTAAAGTCAAAATCTCATTCATAGTGTCGTAAAAGGTACCCGTCGAGAAAGAAAAGCTGCACGCCCTGTAAGAGAAGAAGACTGGGTCACAATAGGCTCAAACCCAGGCAAGATACCCTCTTCATCTGGTAGTAAGTCGGGATTTTCGGCTGGAGAGTCTGTCATCGGCTGAGTACCAACTCTATTTTTGATCGCCCGCATTTCCTGGGCCTTTCTTTCTTGCGCTTCAAGCTGCGATTGCTTTTCTCTGCAGCGCAATGCATGATCCAGTTGAATCGGTGTAGTTACTACCTGATCCCCAAGAGAGGTATATATGGTTTGAAGCAAGGAGTAAAAGGATTCTTCATACCGGGGAGTAAACGGTCGAATGGAAACTGGTTTTTGTTCTCTCCATCGATATTCACTCCATTTGGGAATGATTTCCTTCGTCAAAGAAACCAATTGATGCTCTTGGGCGTTTACCAGGGCAAGCAAAGCTGTACTACAGAATTCTCCGTTTTCAAATCCCATATCACTGCTTGTATTTTGCACCAAAAAATCTTGATATCGGTCGTATGCATATACCCGAAGACTTTTGGAGGCGAATTTATGCACAGAATGATGATGGATCAATCCGTCTTTTACTTTTCGGGAGCCTGTATGCTCAAAGAGCGGCAGATTCAAACAGGCGCGGGCCAATGCCACCAGCATATTTAGCTTGGTATCGGCAGAGGTACCCAAGACATATCCATCTGTCAGAACATTAAAAGGCGCCAGGGTGTGATATAGCGTAATTTGCCGATCTGTATTGATCGATTTAGTAAATTTTGCCTCCACATCCGCGGACATTTTTTGCAGCAAGGGAAGTGAGCCTAGCACCTCGACTGCATCAATTTTTGGATCCCCAATGCGCGAAGGGGCAACTTGGAATGGTTGATAGGGCCCTTCCAAGGCTTGTTTCCATTCCAGCACGGTAACCCATTGCAAGCGATGAAGAAAACGCGCGTGTATATCCAGTCCTGATGCCCCTATGCCTAACAATACAGGTTGATAACATACCAACGCCATAATCCCGCTGAATAGGCACCGAAAAAGCCCCATAGGGTAATCCTTATTTTTATGCACGTAGTGAGCTACATTCCTTAAATCAAATTCCTTGTGACATTGTCAAGCGTGCCCTTCCATCAAGAAAAGGAAGGTAAAAAATATCTGGTAGAGATGGTGCTTTTTATATAGATATGCTATACAAGTATCTGCATACGGAAGAGGCTGTTGTTTTTGTGGAAATAGGGAGGTTGTCATGAATATTCTGTTTGCTACCGATGGCTCTATTCAGTCTGAGCATGCATGTCAATTTTTGCGGCGAGGTCCCTTTCCAACTCAGTCTCACGTACATGTGCTACATGTATTTGAACCCATTCCCTTTTGCAATCCACTTACACCAGAAGTGAATTTCCCGAGCTACATGGAGTACCAGCAAAAGGCTCGAGATCATGCAAGTACCTTGTTACAGCAAACCAAAAATCAATTGAGCCAATTTGACCAGGTCCGAAGTGTTCTATTGGAAGGCAGCCCCTCCAGTGAAATCGTAGAATATGCCAAAACCCATGAAATTGATTTGATTGTAATCGGCTCCAGAGGACTAAACCCTTTTCAAAAATGGTATTTGGGTGGGAACTCCTCTCAAGTCGTCCAACATGCTCCTTGTGCCGTGTTGGTATATAAAGACAGCCCAGAATTCCTAGCTAAAGATGGTCCATTCCGTGTGATTACAGGATTTGATGATTCGAAATCTTCTCAACATTCTCTTGATTTTCTCTTTACCCATTTGGATACTTCCAAGATAAAAGAACTCGATATTCTCACCGTAATGGAACTGGCTTATCACTATGGCATTACCAGCACAGCGCTCCTCGCCCAAGCCTGGGATTCTATGCGCAAGCAGGTAGAAGCCAGCTTGGCTACCATTAAAAGTCGATGTACCACACAACTTCCAGCAGAGAGCGTGCATACGTATATCGTAGAAGAAGTAGGGGATATCGCCCATGGACTATTGGAGTTCACCAGCAAGCACAATGGAGACATGCTGATCATCGGAAAAAAAGGCAAAAGTTTATTGGAAAAACTTTTGATTGGTAGTGTTACAGAACGCCTCTTGCACCATGCTCATATTCCGATTTTGATCACACACGCATAAAGAAAGAACCCGCATGGCATCTTTGGGCACCGACGCCCCTTTCACCTCTAGCTGGAGTGTTCACAAAGTACTTGTGGGCTTGTTGCTTCTTTCTGGTGTCATGCTGGGGGTTCGCTGGTCTTTTTTTGCCCCCTACTTTGTGACCACTGCCTCGATGGAGCCCACACTCTTTCCAGAAGATTTGCTGCTTGTACATAAATCTAGCTATCGCTTATGGGTCCCCTTCACCCACGTACAAGTGGGAAAATCCATACCGATTGAAAGAGGGGATGTTATTGTTTTTCGGTATCCCAACGACCTACAATCGGAATACGTCAAACGAGTGGTAGCCGTAGCAGGAGACCGATTGCAGCTGTTTCAACATACCCTCAAGCTAAATGGCGTTTCTCTCCATCAAGAAACTCGGCATACTACACAAGATGGGTATACCTATCGCACCGAATTTTTTGGGCAACACCTCCATTTTCTTCAGTATTCTCTGCTCAAAGAATCCGAAAATGGCGTAGGGATCTGGTCGCCCGACGTGGAATATGTGGTCCCCCCAGAAAGTGTTTTTGTTATGGGAGACCATCGGGACGCTTCTACCGACTCTCGAGAGTGGGGGCATGTTCCCCTGCAGTACGTTCGCGGAAAGGTTGTTTCCCTCTTGTGGAAACAGAGAAGGCCGACGAATGTCGCATTTTTTGGTAAGATGAACCAAGGTCGTTTTTTTCAAAAGATAGATCCGGAAAGAGGCACCACACTTCCATGACAAACGAAATCATCTTTGCCAAAGAGTATTGGACAGGGGATTCAAGAGACGGCGTTATCGTCAATGGAGATGGATTCCATTACTTTCGCATGAAACCCACTGGACTGATTTTAGAAGCCTATGAAGTATACGAGGGGGAGGATGGGGAGGAGGTCGTTACCCCATTACCTGAGATGCAACATGTAGGTTGGATCGAAGATCTGGGGTTTGAAGACTTAGAAGCCCTTGATCTTGTAGAAGAAATAGAGTTCATGGAAGTTTGCGCCAGAACGAAAAACGGCCTCCAAAGCTAGCACCCACCCTCGCAGGGGATGCCCAGACGGCCTTCGGCCTGGGCATGACGAAATACGGTAGACCTGCTGCTAAAAATCTTCACTAAATAGCCGAAACCTACTCCACAGGTTTTTTATCTATTCAGTGGAGATCACAGATGAAGGCACAATATCTATCCCTCTCTCTTATTGCCATCACCCTCCTCCCTATCGCATGTAAAACATCCACTTCCGGTGAACGCCTACCAGCGCCAAGTAACAGGCTTTTCCCTCACAATGTTCCGTATAAATTCGAGCTGCTATCTGCACCTCTTCCCTCTTCTATCTACCCAATTTCGTTTAGTGACGATAGCACCCAAAAGAGCATCCTGTTTACCCGAGAACGCCAAATTGAAGGCGCTCCAAGGGCACGTGATCCATTGGTCGACACTTGGACCTCCCCATGGGAACCGATCCAAATTGTCACCCCTCCAGAGGGAAATACCATTCCTTACCCAGATTTACTTTCTGAAGTAGACCAGGTCTTGGAGCAAGATGCTGCAGCAATACTACGGAAGGTCAGTGCGCTACGAGAAGAAAATCGAAAAAAAGGGACCAAGCCTCGCATGATGATCTCGGGGGCGGGTCCTGTTGGCTTACTCGCTGCATTAGAAGCCTATCTTGGCGGTGCAGAAGTTGCCATTGTAGAAAAACGAAAATCGTACTCACGGGGGCAAATTCTACGACTCAATGAAGATGTAATCGATCGAATCAAATTTTTTGTGGGAGAAGCAGCGTGGGCAGAACTTCGGCATCGAGGCATTGTCTCAGAATCGCCCAATTGGCAACCCAATGCTGCCAAAGACAATCCCAAGAATATCCCAAGTAAGTATGATACAGATCATGTGGAAATCATCCGCATCAGCCATCTGGAAATTTTGTTATCAGAAGCCTTACAACGCTACGCAAAAAATGATGAAACCAATCTAAAAATGTACTACGGATCTGAAATCACCTCCCTGAAGCTTACCTCTACAGGCTGGAATATCGAAATCACCGATAGCCAAAAAAATGTAATCCCAACTTCTGTGCACTGGGTTGTGTCCTCTGAAGGTCCAGCTAGCAAATTACGTGAAGTACTGGGTATCAACCTCGATATCATTACAAAGAAATTATACGGCTCTACCACAGCCTTTATCATCCCAGATGGATTTCCCTCTGAATATCGTCCTATTGAAAATGCCCACGGCACCGCATCGATTCCACGAAATTCGGATGACATGAAACCAGAAAGCATTGGGGTGTTGGCCTCTGAATCCAGCCGTGATGGAATTGCAGTAGTGGACAATATGAAACCCGAGCACCATATGGTGAACAAAGCCGATTTGCTCACCAGCTTAAATGCCTTGTTTGAAAATGCAGGTTTGAGCCAAGATGTAGTCGCAACATTGCGCTTAACCGAAGTCCCCAGAACACGTTTTTTTGTCACCGGTGGGATTTTTTACCTAGGGGCTGAAGTAACCGGGCCACAATATGATTTCTTCACTGCACTAAAAGATCCTTCCGATCCAACAAAAGGCACTCGACTCGATGTGCATCAAGAGTTTATGCGTATTTTGACAGCGAAACATATCCCAATGGAGTGGACTACTTCAGATGTATTGAAAATTTCAGAACCCGATCCTAAAACCCAGTTGTCGAAATCGCAAAGCATATTCCCAATTGAACTTCAACAAGCCACCTACTTCACCATCGAAAATCATATGGGAAAATCGGTATTTTTTGGGACCGCCATCGGAGATACCTATGCGACCACTCATTTCTTTACCGGAACCGGTGCTGTAAATGGCCTACGACAAGCCACTTTTCTTGGCACAGCGATTCAAGCAGACTGTACCCCAGCAGCGTTAGAAACAGCCAATCAGCAAGCATTTGAAAAAACCGTTGGTATGCAAGATCGCGTCATGAGGGGAGCTGGAAATGCCCCTCTCGATGGCCCGTTCAACCCGCCGGTAGACAATCTCATTCGAGGCGCAAAAGATCATATTCACATGGAACCATAGAGGCCGCTATACGGTATCATCTCGTGTATCCGTAATGCCTCTGGCTGGTTGGACCTGGGTGGCGACCCAAGCTGGATAAAGGCCAGCGATCGAAGCAATCAGCAGGCTTGCACAGAAAATCACCCCATATGTCAGCACATTGAATTGCACCGGCAATGTGGTCAAAAGATAGATATCGGGTAATTTGATAAATTCAAATCGCCGCAGCAAATAGGACATTACCAACGCCAATCCTACACCGCACGTACCTCCGACTATCCCCATAAACAAACTTTGCTGCAAGAATGTAGCCAAAATTGTGCGATTGGTAGCACCCAATGCTTTGAGAATGGCGATATCTCGACGTTTTTGGGTGACCGAAATGAACAAGGTCGTTAAAATATTGAAACTTGCTACAAAGGCCACCAAAAATACAATCCAGCTGATTACCGTTCGCTCATTGTGCATGGCTTCAAAGATATTGCTGTTATAGGATTGCCATTCCTTTACGGAAACATGAAATTCTTCACTCAGCTTATCAGCAAATTTTGGACTTGTATTGGGATCCTTTAATCCGATTTCAAGGCCCGTCACCACAGATCCCATTTGAAACAAAGATTGGGCAGCTGGAATGCTCATGATGCCCAATTTTCCATCATAGTGTTGCAAACCAGAATCGTAGATCCCCAGAACCCGGAATTTTTTGAGTTCTTCCTCCGGCAGTCCTTGGGTTGCAGAAGGAGAAATCAGCTCCACAACATCCCCCACCTTGGCTTCCATGGATTTGAGAACCCCTTTTCCTAGAATGATCCCCGGAATTTTGGGTAAAGGCTGCCCTGCAGATACCAAATCAATTTCCGCCTGCAATTGATCCATGGCACTAAGCGGGTGGATGATGGTATCGAGAGACTGCACCTGCTTACGCAACGTGGGAGAGACCCCCCGAATCAGCATGGAATGGATTAGGTAACTTTTGCGCCCCATGGTCTCGGAATGAACAAAAGGCGAAACACCCGTGATTTCCGATCTGTATTTGCCTTGAATGGTTTTACTCCACTCTGTGGGATCCGAAATTCCCGTGGGAAAACGATAAAGCAAGACATGAGCATTGGCAGCCAAAAATCGATTGCGCAATTCTTCCTCAAAACCATCGATGACAGCCAACACCACGATCATGGTCGCCACTCCGATGGAAATCCCGATAATCGTAAGGCCGGAAATCCAGGAAAAAAACCGATTCTTCCCTTGCGTTCGCAAGTAACGAAGGGCTATGAATCTTGTGATGTACATATTTTATATTTCCTATTTTCTTACTGTTTTTTCAGGGGAACCAGCTGCGCAGTTTCCCCTGACCCCTCCTTGCCGGAGGCTGGGAGACACCGGATAAGGCTAGAGATTGGAGACATAGCCAAGGTCGGCGCGACGATCGGATCCTCCCGACTCTCAAAATCGCAGGCAAAGTTCTCGTCCAGGACATTCTGCTCTTGGCTGCGATTTGTGACCCGTCGGGGCCCCCCGATCTGCTGCCCTTGGCTATGTCTCCAATCTCTAGCCCTATCCGGTATCATCCCTGTGAAGAGGAGAAGAAAACGAGAGCTTGGGAAAGAATCCGAATATAAGACACGGGCAGCCAGCCAGAAGGGGCCCAACGGGTCACAAATCGCAGCCACAGAATCTGATGCCCATGACGAGAGTCTGATCTGCGATTTTGAGAGGTGGGAAGATTCTGTCTGAGCGCCGGCCGTGTCTCCTTCTAGGATTTGTTCCTAAGCTCTCGTTTCTCTCCCAGCCGCCGGCAAGGAGGGGCCTGGGGAAACTGCGCAGCTGGTTCCCCAGAAAGATGGTTCGCCAGAAAAAACCAAAGACAAACCAAACAATGCCACTATCATGTCACAATCTCTTCTGTGCACCTAGACGAAAAAACACAAGGCCACTCGTATGAAAATATTGGGTATAGACCCAGGTTCCCGCATCGTAGGCTATGCCTGCATTGTGCCAAAAACACTACGCCCCATACGGGTATCCGATTTTCATGTGCTCGATGTAGGGGTCATTCGCGCTGACATAACTGGCACTTTTCTCCATCGAATTGGGGCATTGCATGAGGCCCTCTTTACCCTTACGCAAGAGCATGCCCCTACCTTATGCGTACTGGAAACTGCGTTTATGGGAAAAAATGCCCAATCCGCCCTTAAATTGGGCCAGGCCCGAGGCGCACTGATTGCCGCTATGAGTCGCTGTGGCGTTCCAATGGCGGAGCTTTCTCCGCGTGAAGTAAAACAATTTATTACAGGGAAAGGGCATGCAGACAAACAAAGCGTACGATCTATGCTGGAGAAACTGGTCCAATTTCAAGCCGGTGAATTGCCCTTGGATGCTACGGATGCGCTGGCAGTGGCATTGGGGTATGCCGCCCAGCATGTACTGGGCAGAGCCGCCCTCACCCTATCCTAGCTCACCTTCCGAGTAGGAATGGGACAAGGGGGAATGGAAACTTGGGCAAACATCTGAGAAAATTTTGCCTTGATCCCTGTCAAATTTAACTTATTAAAGAAATTAGAGTAACTCATCCAAACAGCCAATCCGTTTAGATCTGAAAACTGCGAAGGCAAATAGAGCGGCGGTTGTACAATCCCTTCCATTTGCAACTCATATAACAACGGAATGTCTTGCAAGTTGATCTTGCCTACAAAAAGAAGAGGGATCAGGTGTGGATATCCAGCTGCAATGGCAGATCGAATAAAATTGTAATTTTCAATGAACCCCTTCGCATAAGAAAGATCCTTGGTAAAGGGATATCCCCCTTCCAAGGGAGCCCCCCGAAAAATGCGACGTACGTTATACAGCACTGCATCTGGATAATAGCCTTGGTTAAGATAATACTGGCATAATTCAAGTAGGTTGGCCCCTTGCTCCACCAAATGAATCCCTACGACTCGATCATTGATGCGACGGGTTCGAATAAAATCACTGCGAAAGGTAAAAATTTCCATCATCACAGCCAGTCCCTCTTGGGCGCACACAGATCGAGGAGAACCTTTTGCTAACCATTTTGCATAGGGTTGATTGGCCCCATTAAAAGTAGTACCCACGTGAACATGACCTTCGTGCACCTCGAGTAAATCAATATCTCTACGAGAGAATAAGGTCTCGCGGTTGATTCGGATTTTATCTCCCCCTGCTGCTGCATCGGAGATCAAGCCATCTGAAAGCTGGACTCCCACTTCATGATGAGTAAAATACTTTTTGAATCTTTGCCGTAGCTCTTCTACAACTTCAGGTGCCGCAATAGTTTTTGGATCCTCTGGCCCCAACGGATAGCAATCGACCCCATTTAAAATTTCTTTTAGGGTTTTGCCTAAATCATGTACCGTGCATGCATCATCATGAAAGGTATCAAAGGAAGAACCATATAACCGACGGCTCCAAATACCAAACTCTTTGGTTCCTCTCGCAGAAATCATTTCCAACACATGCTGATACTCAATGCAAATCTCTTGAAGCAAAAAACCCACTCGATCTTTCTTCCCCAATTTTCGTCGAATCTCTTGGGTGATATCGTGAAATTCCGCAGAGACTTTCTCTGGATCAAAGGCTAACTTCATACGGGCATATTCGGTTTTTCCCATGCGCGGCATTTCCTTAAACTGGCTCTGTAGCAGCTCTTGGGAAATATCAGGGGACCACTTAATCGAATCCAGAATTCGAATGGGAGCCTGTGCCGCCAAAATTCGTTCTGATAGGTACTGAATGGTTTCCGCATACCGGATGTTCATATGGATCTCCCCTTTTGCAGCCCAACACATTCATACCCGATTTTTTGCTCTTTCTTCTTTTTTACTCCCTACCCAGATTCTCCACAAGTTGATAACCGCTATAAAGATGCCGAGTCTTTTACTAGAGGGCTCTGGGAGGAAAGCAAAACGCTGTCATCCGACGGCACCGATAATCAATAGGTTAAATCGCGTTGATGGGATGTTTTTTGAGCAGCTTCACCACGTTGTATACTGGTCTTCAGATTCGAAACAGAATTTACCCCACATCCAGTGGTAAAAAAAACCCTTGTAAGTACGGTAGAAATAATACGTTGCATCCTACTTTCTCCTACCTAATACAAATCCAGCTTGATCTTAAACAGTTGAAAGGAACCTAAATTACCCACAATGAGGATCAAGTTGGGTGTTTGATTCAATCGGTCTGGCCCAAGAAGAGACGCACTGCCCTGCTTCGTTATAAATCCTCCATTTGGATAAGGTGCTGCTGCTGGAATAAAATCATCGGGAATGGTTACTGACAACATACCAGTTCCATTCGTAAATAAGAAATTTACCTCATCAAACGTCAACTGATGATCCAGCGGATCTTTAATTAATAGGTAGCGGGTTTGATCTAATCGATTGTCATGGCAGTAGGGTGTTTTTCCATCCATCATAATGGGCACATCGCATTCAAAGAGAAAAGAAAAACGCGCTGCGCCTGTAGGGCTAATGCCGATAAGATCCCCTTTTCGCAACAAAAAGGACGGCGAAATTTGCCCAAACACACTGGTCTTTACACTGATTTTAAAATTGGTAACCACACTATCGTTACCTGGCTGTTTTTCAATAAACGAGTAAGAAACTGTATCAGCACTTGTGATCGTATCATTCAATTGACTGACTACCGTCACTTGCAATTGGGTGATACCATCGTTGTTTGCAATAAAAGTCGCTTTCTCGCCTGCCTTATAGGTGGAAAATCCCTGTTTGGGTGACACAGTCCAGGTTAAGTTGCGAAACTGGATACTCATCAACTTGGCAAGACATCCACGATCCAACAAGTATGCTTGCAGATAAGGTGTACTATTACTCGCAATGCCAGTAAGTCCGGACGCACATTGTTCCATACTAATGGTATAGCTGATGTTTTCTTGCAGAGGTGCAGAATTTAAGGCAAAGCCATTTACATTCACCCCCAACTTCAACATAGTAGGCTCAGGAATAGCATGGTCGTCTATATTTGTTGCAGAGGTATCTCGACCACAGTGAGACAGAGAAAAGACGGCAAGCAGACTTCCAACATAATAAAATATGCGCATAATAAAATCTCCCTTTTATACAATCTTCACTCCTGATCGGCTGGAGAAGGGGAGTTATCAAATAGGGGATTTTGGGGTTTTGATAAATTGTATGGGTTTTCTGTTGTTTTCCTTAACTCACTTTTTTTGTGGAAAGTCCGCAGGTGGTTCCGCAAAAAAAAAACAGCGACAAACATCACCGCGTCAGCTACTCAAAAGTACCTAAAAAATCAGGGGGTACAAAAATGGGACGACGATTTCTTATCGGTATAGGTGTCTTCAGCTGGGTGGCGAAATTCGCACCACTCATACTAGCAACTCCGGTCCCCGTTCGGGTGTTTTCCTCTCCCGATGCCATGAGCGTCCATGCTGCCTCCATTTTTCAAGTAGAAGCACAGACCACCGCAGCAACGAATCAGCATCTGCTTGTTGTGGTCCCCACAGGCGGTACACCAGAAGGCATGTACAAAGAGTTGGTAAAGCTTCACCAAAAGGGTGCGCTGCCCATGTCACATGTCTATCTCTTCAATATGGATGAATATGTAGCGTTGGGTAAGGGACACCGCCAAAGCTACCATACGTACATGCGTACGCATTTTATCGATCACATCGCATCAGACTCTGTGAATCCCCCCTCCGATTTTCACAGGGGAAATTGGTTCATCGCACAAGGGGATGCTGCAGATTCTGCGCTCGAAGCTGACCGACTGCGCACACAATTTGAAGCATTGCGAAGCGGCCCTTCTACTCGTACCATCGTCTTTGCAGGTATCGGCACCGATCCTGCTCATATCGCCTTCAACGACTTTCCTCAAGAGCCCGTTCCGTTTCACAACAAATCGCTTACAGAAGACAAAAAAAACAAGTTCGCTCTCGAGAGCACCTTTCGTGTGGTCCCCTTAGCAGAAGGCACAAGACGAGCCAATGCACGGTATTTTGGTGATGACATCACCCAAGTGCCGCGTCATGCCATCACCATCGGCTTTCAAGAAATCCTATCTGCCGATAGAATTATCGTATTGGCAACAGGGGAAAGCAAAGTACAGGCCCTGTACCGCACCTTTGCAGAAGAGCCTACCTATCAGGTACCTGCATCTTTACTGCGCACCCAATCGGAGAAAGTAGAGTTTCTTCTGGATGAGGTAGCATTTGGTATCGGCGCAGCAGGAGAAGAGAACTTGGCGCAGCAATACAAAAAAGCGGAATTTCAAGAGAAGGTGCGCATGGATAATCACAAACAGATGCTTTCCATTGAAACTTTGGCTCATTCCAACCAGGTAGCCCTGTTGGATACGCGCAATGTGAACATAGAAGGCGTACATCGCATCACACTGCCAACCGGGAAACGCATCCTCTATGTATCGCAGCTTCACTCCCGAGAACCCAGCATCTTGCCCATGCTGCGAAAGGGGAATCATCTTGATACAGTCTCGCTAGTAGACCTAGATAAAAAGTCTGGCTTGAAAGCTTATATGGAGAGGGATATAGCGCATGGTGTTTCGTATGGTTACGATATCATTCTGCTCCCCGATACGCGAGAAATGGCCCTGCTAGACGATGCAAGCCCTGAATCCATCCGCATTCGATATGAAGTCCCAGGTCATGCAGAAAAGGAGCGGGTCATTTTGACGCCCGCACTGCTGGAGACGAAAAAACAAGCGCTTCGGTTGCACCACTCCCAAATTGCCCGTACCGCCTACGATCTCATTATAGAAGAAATGGCACGAACGGATGATCCAAAAGAGCCATTCGGCGAATTTCACTTTATGCCTTCTTATTATATCAGGCTCACTGCTGCGGCCACTCACACTATCATGATAGCCCCCCATCCCGATGATGTAGAGATCGGTCTTGGGGGCATGTTACAAGAATATGCGAGGCATTGGAGCGCTGAGCAGACCTCCATTACGGTGATCAATGCCACATCTGGATACCGCGCCAAGATGTATCGAGAGGACTTCACCCCCTACCTGGCCAGTTACACGGCCGCTCGCAGAGACAGAATCGAAGCCTTGCCCCCCGGGGAAATCGCGGATCCAGAGACCAAAAAGTGGATCCGCGCTATGGAGTCCGAATCCGCCATTGCAGTACTCCATCCCCTGGCAAAAGTCGTACATGCAGACTTGCCATTCTACACAGCGCCAGATTATACCCTTACAGAAGCGGATCGAGTCCGGGTAGCCGAATTGCTCCCGATGTTGGCCCCACATGAAAGTTTGCAACTGTACTTGTCCGACCCGCTGGATCAACATGCAGCTCACCGTGCCACCACGGCCCTATTTGAAGAGCGCGCAAAAGAGCTGCAAGACCAGGGAGCTAGCGTTACCGTGAGCTACTACGAAACCCCGTGGACGGGAAATTGGAACCTCTTCCATTATTTCCCTGATCACGGTAGTAAGTTAGGCGCCCTTGTGGGACTTGAACAATTGGCCGGAAAAGGGCACAAGAGCCTAGACCCCGATCAGATGGCCAGCGATACCGCCCAACGATATCGCGTAGAAAGACCAAAGAAAGAGTGACATGACCCTCGAGCAACCAACCGATTTTATTCGAAATATTATTAAAGAAGATCTGCGTGCCGGCAAAAATGGCGGCAAAGTGGTAACCCGGTTTCCGCCAGAGCCAAACGGATACCTCCATATCGGTCATGCCAAGTCAATTTGCCTCAACTTTGGCCTGGCCCAAGAGTTCAACTCTAAATGTCACTTGCGCTTTGACGATACCAACCCAGAAAAAGAGAGCGACGAATACAAAGACGCCATCAAAGCGGATGTACAGTGGCTCGGTTTCGACTGGGGGCCTCACCTGTACCATGCCTCGGATTATTTTGAAAAATTGTACGAGTATGCCGTGCAATTCATTCGCATGGGCAAAGCCTATGTCTGCAGCCTCTCGGCAGAAGACATGCGCAAAACCCGCGGCACCCTCTCAGAACCGGGGCAAGACAGCCCCTACCGCACTCGCACAGTGGAAGAAAACCTCGAGCTTTTCCAACGCATGCGCGCTGGTGAATTCCCCGATGGTACCCACGTGCTGCGCGCCAAGATCGACATGGCATCCGGGAACGTCAACCTACGTGATCCTGTGCTCTACCGCATTCGACATGTAGCCCATCACCAAACGGGTGATATGTGGTGCATCTACCCCATGTATGACTACACCCATTGTGTGTCTGATGCGCTCGAAGGCATCACTCACTCTTTGTGCACCTTAGAGTTTGAAGATCACCGCCCCTTGTATGATTGGTGTTTAGAAACATTGCAAACGCCTTGCCACCCGCAACAGATCGAATTTGCGCGCTTGGAATTTACCTACACGGTTACCAGCAAGCGACGGTTGAAGCAGTTGGTGGAAGAAAAATGGGTCTCCGGTTGGGCCGATCCTCGTATGCCCACCATTCAAGGCATTCGACAACGCGGGTTCCCTCCCAGCGCCATTCGAAAATTCTGTGAGATGATTGGGGTTTCGAAGAAAAAGACCATCATCGACATGAGCGTCCTTGAAGGTTGTGTGCGTGATGAGCTCAACGACACTACACCTCGGGTCTTGAGTGTATTGCAACCGCTCAAAGTCGTCCTCGTGAATTTTCCCGAAGACAAAACAGAAATTCTCCAAGCGCCAAATCACCCGCAAAATCCCGAATTTGGGAAACGGGACATGGTGCTCACACGAGAGATCTATATTGAACGGGAAGACTTTATGGAAGATCCTCCGAAGGACTACTTCCGACTGCGGCCGGGAGGCGAGGTTCGCTTGCGCTACGGATACGTGATCCGCTGTGATAAGGTCCTTCGAGATCCTCAAACAGGCGAGATTGTCGAACTGCATTGTGAATATGACCCTGCCACATTGGGCGTAAACCCAGTGGGACGCAAAGTAAAAGGCGTCGTACAATGGGTCAGCATTTCTCATAGCTTTGCTACCCCTCTTCGCATGTATGATCGATTGTTCACTGTGCCAGAGCCAGCGTACAAAGAAAAAGAAGGCGTATCCTTCACCGAGTTCTTCAACCCTGCATCTCTTGTGGTACAAGAGGCCCATGTAGAAGCAAGTTTACAGAAGGCACAACCGGAATCTCAGTTTCAGTTTGAACGACATGGCTATTTTGTATGCACCGCAGAGAAAACCGCAGAGGGAAATCCCATATTTGGCAAAATCGTTTCCCTACGAGACTCTTGGGGTAAATAAGCTATGAAGGTTTTTCTCACCGGTAGCGCTGGTTTTATCGGATTTCATACGGCAAAGGCCCTACTAGAGCAGGGCCACACCGTGCATGGATACGACAGCGTGAACTCGTATTATGATCCCTTCTACAAAGAGATTCGCCTGAAAGTGCTGCGGACCTTTCCAAACTTTCACTTTGCCAAAGGGTTGTTGGAAGACGCGACTGCGTTATCGACTGCATACCTCGCGTGCGAGCCAACCCATGTGATTCATTTGGCTGCACAGGCTGGGGTACGCTACTCTATTGAAAATCCCCATGCCTATATTTCTTCCAATATTGTAGGCTTTCAAAATATACTCGAGTTGGTGCGACAACATCGGCCCGAAAATTTTGTATATGCATCTTCGAGTTCGGTCTATGGGAGTAACACCCAACTGCCCTTCTCTGAGTCTCACACCACGGCAAGCCCCATTAGCCTATATGCAGCAACCAAACTCTCCAATGAATTGGTGGCCCATTCCTATACCCACCTCTATAAGATCCCCACTACGGGATTGCGATTCTTTACTGTATACGGCCCCTACGGTAGACCCGATATGGCCCTATTTCAATTTGCGGCTCGCATGGAACGGGGAGAGAAAATCCCTGTATTTAACCACGGTCAAATGGTGCGTGACTTCACCTATGTTGATGATATTGTGGCCGGCATCCTCGCAGCGCTCGCCAAGCCAGAGCAAGGGGGGATTTACAATCTCGGTCGCGGCAATCGAGAGCCGCTCTTGCGCATGATCGAAGTTTTGGAACAGGCCCTTGGGATTCAAGCGGACAAAGAGTTTCTTCCCCTACAAGCTGGAGATGTGGTAGAAACATCTGCAGATATTACCAACGCTCAAGAAAAACTTGGATATGATCCACAGACAGGAATCGAAGTGGGTATCCCGCGATTCATCGAATGGTATCGATCCGTACATCCTCGAAGTTTAACCTTTACCAAGTAGAAGAAAACTATGTCGCATACCACTCTTTCGAATCGACTCGAACAACACCAAACTTCCATTGCCATTATTGGATTGGGATATGTGGGTCTTCCACTGGCCTGCCTATTGGCCAAAAAATATCGTGTCGTGGGGTTCGATATCAATCGCACCCGTATCGAGGAATTGCAATCCGGCTTCGATCGAACAAGGGAAGTGGAAGACAAAACCCATCTCTTGCAAGAGAACATCACCTACACGACAGATCCAGAAGCGCTACGAAATTGCCCCTTTATTATTGTCACAGTACCGACCCCAGTCGATGAGTACAAACGCCCCGACTTGACACCCTTGATCAAAGCATCGGAAACGGTGGGGACTTACCTGCAACCTGGTTCTATCGTGGTCTTTGAATCTACTGTCTATCCTAGCTGCACGGAAGAAGACTGCCGCAAGGTAATTGAGCTGCACAGTGGTCTCACCTATAAAAAAGATTTTCATCTCGGCTATTCTCCGGAACGAGTCAATCCGGGCGACAAAGTGCATACCATCGATAAAATTGTAAAAGTGGTCTCGGCCTCCTCTCCAGAGGCGCTCGAAGTCGTAGCCCAAGTCTATGGTTCTGTCATACCGGCAGGGATTCATAGAGCCCCTTCTATTGCCACAGCAGAGGCAGCGAAGGTTATCGAGAATACCCAGCGAGATATCAACATCGCATTGATTAACGAACTTGCGGTGCTGTTCTCCCGATGTGGATTGGATACCCATGAAGTATTGGCAGCTGCACGCACGAAGTGGAACTTCCTGGATTTTACCCCTGGACTGGTGGGGGGACACTGTATCGGGGTAGACCCTTACTACCTGACCCATTTGGCTGCCAAAATGGATATTCACCCCCAGGTTATTCTAGCGGGGCGCAAGATTAATGACAGCATGGCTGTTTTTGTCGCAGAACAAACCATGAAATGCCTGCTACGCCAAGGGGCCTCTACCTCAGGCCCCCTCACCGTGGGCATTCTGGGTGTCACGTTCAAAGAGAATGTACCTGATTTGCGTAACAGCAAAGTATTTGATGTTATCTCTGCACTAGAGTCCTACGGAGTCCAGGTCCATTGCGTGGATCCCATTTGTGACCCTGACGAATGCATGGAGCATTACAATCGTAAGTTGGTCCGTTGGGATGCGCTACCTCTCTGCGACGGTATTATCGTAGCCGTGAAACACACCGAGTTTATCCGAAATATGCCGTTGGCTACTTTGACACAAAAATTTAAGAAAGGCCGCTCTGTATTGGTGGACCTAAAAGGTAGCTATGACAGGACTGAAGCACAAAAACTGGGTATACAGGTTTGGAGGCTCTAAACATGCGAGTATTCGTAACAGGGGGCGCCGGATTTATTGGATCTGCTTTAATACGATACCTACTTGCCCATGGATACGAAGTGGTCAATGTGGATCTACTTACCTATGCAGGGAATTTGGACTCCCTTACCGAGATTGCCTCTCATCCATATTATACCTTTGAGCAAGTCGATATTTGCGACTTGCCGGCATTACATTCCCTTTTTGCCAAGCACCAACCCCATGGGGTGTTCCATCTTGCAGCAGAGTCCCACGTAGATCGATCCATCGATGGCCCAGACGCCTTCCTCCAAACCAATGTTATGGGCACCTACTGTCTACTGGAAGCTGCTCGCACCTACTGGCAACAACATCGACCCGAAGGATTTCGGTTTCATCACGTGTCCACAGATGAAGTATATGGCAGCTTGCAACTAGGAGAGACTACGCTTTTTACTGAGTCAACTGCATATGATCCCCACTCACCCTATTCCGCTACAAAGGCTGCTTCTGATCATTTGGTAAAAGCCTGGTGGCACACCTATGGTCTCCCCTGTGTACTTACCAACTGCTCCAACAATTATGGGCCACGCCAATATCCCGAAAAGTTACTGCCCACCATGATCCTTGCCATGTTGCATGGAGATGCACTACCGGTCTATGGAGCTGGGGCTAATATTCGCGACTGGCTCTTTGTCGAAGACCATGCCAATGCCTTGGAGTTGGTTTTTCGTACTGGGGCCCTAGGGGAAACCTACAATATTGGAGGAAATTGTGAGCAAAGCAACCTCCAACTGGTACATACGTTGTGCGATTTGATGGATGAGATACGCCCTCGCAAAGACGGCCAGCCTCATCATACCGCCATTACCTTTGTACAAGATCGTCCGGGCCATGATTTGCGATATGCCATCGACGCCAGTAAAATCGCTGCCACCCTGGGATGGCGTCCCCAGACCGATTTTGTTGCCGCATTGCGACAGACGGTACAGTGGTACCTCGCAAACGAAGCTTGGTGGCGGCCCATTCTGGCGCGCAACCCTCAAAACCGCATCGGCCTTGGATAATAGCTATGACAACTACACAGTCTCGCAAAGGGATCCTGCTGGCCGGCGGATCTGGCACCCGCCTCTATCCCCTTACGAAAGTGATCAGCAAGCAGCTACTACCGGTATACGACAAGCCCATGATCTATTACCCCTTGTCCACTCTTATGATGGCCGGGATTCGAGAAATATTGCTCATCAGTACACCGGAAGATCTTCCCCACTTTCAACGACTGCTACAAGATGGCACCCAGTGGGGCATTGAAATCACCTATGCTGTACAACCAATACCAGGTGGATTGGCACAAGCACTGCTGATTGGAGAGGTATTTCTTGCGGGACATCCGTCTTGTTTGATTCTGGGAGATAACATCTTTTATGGCCATGGACTGATCCAGGTCTTACAAGAACAAAATCATCGAAGAGAGTCTGGAGCCTGTATTTTTGGATATGCGGTACAAGACCCCCGCGCCTATGGTGTGGTAGAGGTGGACAAAGAAGAGCGAGCCATTTCATTGGAAGAAAAACCGCTTCACCCCAAAAGTAACCTCGCCATTCCTGGCCTCTATTTCTACGACGCACAAGCGGTCTCTTTGGCCAAGCGATTGACCCCATCCCCCCGAGGAGAGTTGGAGATTACGGACTTACACCGACTCTATCTCGAAAAAGGCAATCTCCACGTCCACGTTTTCGGCCGGGGATATGCCTGGCTAGACGCAGGCACCCATGAGTCTCTTTTACAAGCCAGTCATTACATCGAAGCGGTGGAATCGCGTCAAGGACTCAAGATTTCCTGCCCCGAAGAAATTGCCTGGCGCATGGGCTATATCGATGCTGATGCCGTACGCACCTTGGCAGCGCCTCTGTTGAAAAGTCAATATGGCACCTATCTGTTGCAGATGCTGCCGACCTAAAGTCATCCAGATCATCGCAGAAAACGGTGGGTATCCGTAACTTTTGTCCTTATTACCCTGTCTCTACTGGGTAGTGGAGGCTGCAAAACCAAATTATCCAAAGATACAGCTGCCGCATCTGGAATCCCAAAACCCAAAACTGCCTCTCCAGCTTCAGCCGCTACCTCGAAGCCATCCACAGCCTCGCCCTCTGCTCCAAATCCTCTCGCCAATGGTAAAATCCCCAGCACCTGCTCCGACATGGCAAGTGTCCCCCGCTACCCGCAATACCCCAACTATCCGTATTATTGCAGGTGGACTCGAAGCATTGGTAGATGGAGCTGTACTGAGGCTTTGTTGCCTAATGTAGTTTTTGCATGATGAGTTCCCTTTAGTAGGGTTTTTATGTCATTGGAACTGCAATAGACAGACCCATCCTAGTAAATCGATTTAAGATGTAGATTTTAGTCGCAATCTCTCGGATTTGCCTTGATGATTGTCTCGATTGTAAATGCCCTCCAAAGATTCGTTTGAACCGAGAAAAAACGCCTTCTGAGTGAGCTCTTCGTCCATAATTCAAGGTTTTTGCCCAGTTCTCACCCAAGATATCTTGCATCAAAATCAACGTATCTCTTGGCGTCTCCTCTTCTCCCTCTGGAGGTGGAGGGCCGAGCGCTGCATTTTTTCTGGGAGGAATAATTGCTTTCGCTCCAACACGAGACGCTTGCTCATGAATTCTATTCTGATCGTATGCTCCATCTGCATAAACTGTTGCACACTGGGCAGGTAACAATGAATCGAAGACCTCACTGTCGTGGATATTGGAATCTGTCACTTCTACTGCAAGGATTTCCTTCGACGTGACATCCACACTGATATGGATCTTTTTCCATACTCTTCTTTTACTGGTGCCGTGCCCCCGAACTTTCCACTCACCTTCCCCAGCTACTTTCAATCCACTGGAGTCAATTGCAACTTCTTT
>CANIBL010000029.1 GCA_947466225.1 Deltaproteobacteria bacterium | reverse complement strand
ATCTCTTTTTTCAATCCACATAGATCTCCATGGTAATTCATAATAATCGGTAAAAAATTCTTATTACAACTGTTGGAAAAAATCGCATTTCGCATCTTAAATAATGAAATAGAGGGGGATTTTCCACATGTTTTCTCAAATTCATCCAAGGCATGCGATAAACCAATTGATTGCAGATCTTGATGCTCGGATTTTGAAATTTGAATTGCACATCCAAAGGATGGAGCCAATAGAAAGAGAGAGAATAAGCCGAGAAATTTGGACATCATTTGCCTCTAATTAAAGAAATTTTTTTAGCGCTCTTTCAAAAACTGACCTTGTCGTATAATCAAGAATCGCAACATATGTCTGAAGGGCATTTCCAATTGAAGTTGACAAATATACTCTCCTGGAGAGTTTTCTTTCCTTTATAGAAATAGTGGTCCTTTCACTTTTGTCCAGGCCAACTTCAATAAAATCATCATTTGGTATCGTAAGCTTTGAGTCATAGCTAGAAAAAGAATCATCAGCCCAAGCAACACCATCCAATTGATCAAAATGAGCAGATATTGCGAAAAATTTCCATTTTTCTTTTGTCAGTTTATGCGACAGCATACGATCAGACGTAATCACTCCATATAGGTTGATATGAAATTTCCGTTTTGCCGCTAAACAGGCATCCATTTTTTTCCGATATGAATCAAATGAGATGGCCTCTGTTGAGAATGAATACCCTTCAAGTAGATACCCATCGTCAGAATTCCAGTGCACAGGATTTTCGGGGATTTTTGTAAACACATCACTCGGGTTCCATGCATTCACAATCGCTTTGAGTTGAAAATTGTGAAGGCGATCTAACACCATATTCAATCGAGCACGAAAATCAGCCCCTCCGTGGTCCCAATATTCAAACCCAGCCTCATCAATCAATATCCCATCTACTCCCATTTCTTTCCATTTCTCAACACGAAGCAACAATTCTGACAAGGGGAAATTCTTTGTCTTCCCTAAGTCTAAATATCCATAATATTTTGTTTTAGAAGGGGCTTGAATCATTCTTTTGGTAAAAAGATGCGAATGATGTTTTTCCTCCTCTAACCCAGCCCCTACTACCACAAAAGAAAAAGTTGATAACTGAGAAGAAATGCATATTTCTTTATCTGTGTAACAGGGAACAGAGGGGGGAAGAGAAAAATACAAAGGATCCCCATAAAAAACGGCAAATTTCTTCATCGAATGCATTTCAACACTGTTCAATGATAATTCTGCCTTCTCTTCATGTAATGATGAAGCACTGGAAATGGGGATTGGTTTTGTATCCTCGGCTTCTTTATGAGAGCAAGCCGCTATAGTGATAAAAAGAGAAAAAACAGCCTTGACCCACATTCATTTTCCTTTCATATTTAATTTTGGCACTCAACTAGCTTTTTTTCTATTTTAAAAATTTTTTCTTTTATCTCTCTATTTTTGTAAGATAGAGTAAAATTGTGAATAAAATCAGAAATAAAAATGGGTTTCTCCTGAATTTCATTTGTGACATCTAGTAGATGTTTTCCATTTTCTTCTACGACAACAGATAAAAAATCATTTGGAGGAACACGAAGTAGATTATTTGTGGCTGAAAACTCATTTTCAGCCCACCCTATAGCATCCATTCCATCAAAATGAGCCGATAGCGAAAGATATTTCCACTTCTCAGAAGTGAACTTACTCGGCTCGTCTGTAGAAACGGTAGTTCCATAGATGGAAATTCCAAGCTTCTTTTTCGCCTCAATGCAGACAGAAACCCTGTGCCTATAGTGTTGAAATGGAAATTTTTTTGAAGAAAAGATATAGCTCTCCAGAATAAAAGCATCTCCTTTTTGAAGATGAGCGGGCATTTCAGGAAAAGAAGTAAAAATATCTTCTGGAATCCAAGCATTTACTAAAGCCACCAAACCTTCGTTATGTATTGCATCTAATACAGCATTCAATCTTTCCCGGTATGTGCTTTTTCCATTCGTCCAAAAATCAAACCCTGCCTCATCAACAAAAACACCCTGGCCACCCATTTTTTTTATTAGAAAAATTTTATCTTGAAGTTCTGCAATCGAATAAAATTTATCTTTATTCAAATTACCTAAATTTACATATCCATAAAATCGCGTTCCAGATGCATGCTCGATTATTTCTTTCGTTGGACCATGAGACTTCCTCTTCTCCTGTTCTAAATCCGCCCCCAATACAACAAAATCAAATCCAGAAAAAATATTTGTTGCACATAGAATTTTTTCCTCCAATGAGGGGCCACATTGTTCTTTTCCTACTTCTTTTACCAAATGGGGAATTCCATAGTAGACCGCAAATTTTTTTATTTTTGTCTTTTTTGTGCAATTTCCTTCTTGAAATTGAGTTGAAAGTTGATTGTCGACTCTTCTTTCAGACTCTGGATTTTTAGTAAAGATCCCTTGACAACTGCCTAGTAAAACAGGGAAAAGAAGAACAAACACTCTGCTACATCCGCCCATGTTTTCCACTCCTAGAAACTTTGAATAATCAAGGAAAAGAATCACTTCTGATCTGTTCCCTCTACTAATAGAAATTAAATCGGACCTTCTTTTTTCTTCACCTCAGGTGAGTATAGTTTTTTAATCTTGTTATAATCAGGACAAAAGGATTGAACTATTTCCTCTTCTTCCCCTTTTAGCCATGGCCAGGGCTTATGAAAGCCCAAAGACCCTTTATATAAAATGGCCTCCGTTGAGAAATGACTCGCCTCTTCTACAGTCGGAACCTTCAAATCATTTTTGGGATAGTCCAAAATGCAAGCATAATATAAATCATTCGAGCGCTCCCAATAAATGGGAGACTTCGGAATATATTCACTCAAAATTTTGAACATGGCTTTTCGACTTCGCAAAGACAAACCGGAATTTCCAATTTTCCCACCTTGTGAACTAAAAATAGGGGGAAATTCCCATTTTTTAAAGCTCTGGAGTGTCTCTAGATCACCAGAGTCCACAACGTACTTCCATTTTGGATTTTGTTTAGACTGATAGATATGGCATCCACGTGTAATGGTAGAAGTCCACGGCGCTCCGATATAATCAAAATGCAAAAATTCTTCAATCCTGTGTGTAGAATTGTCACAAAGAGCAGAATCAAGCTCAAATAAGAGAACCCTCTCCCCAATCACAGCTTCCCAAAAACTCCGGTTCATCATGAGATAATTGTACATTGGCACAGAAAGGTTCTCTACCACCATGCGAGTTAGATATAAACGACCGTCTTGAATTTCTTTGGAAAATTTCTCTTTTAACTCTGCTTCATTGCCAATCCCGTGGAAGATTTGCACTTTCCAGGTATCATCCAAATTTCGCAGTATATTCCGTACAACGAACGGTAATCCCTTATGGTTTCTTGGCTCCAAAATGATAGCAACTTTATCGAAATGCCCCCCTAATTGTGGACCATCGTTCTCAATATTTACCGGAAAGGAAGTAGATACTTTGATAAACTCTTTTTGCTTTGGCGTTTCGATGCAACTATTCAAAAACATAAATAAAACGAACATATTACGTATTATCATAAAGGCAGACCTAAATTTGCATGTAAATCATAAGGATGAATTAATTGTAGCACGGGATAAATTATATTTGAATAAACAGGGGGCGGGAAGCTTCCGAAAAAACAGGAGAAAGAATAGAGGTTATAAATCGCCTTCGATATCAGAACCTTCTGCCCATTCCCCTTCTTCCTCCCCCGGTGATTCCTCAGAAGAGTGTGGTTTCTTAGTCGAAGCTGCATACTCTACATCCGCAACAGACAGGGTTAACTGCTTGCCTTCGATGGTTTCTACCAAGATTTTTTGGTTTAAGAAATCGGATTTTACGACCAATACCTGTATTTCTTGCCCCTTCAATCGAACCCGAGCACCTCGAGGGGGCAGCTGTTGTCGCAGATGGGTATACACATCATTTTCATACGTCAAGCAGCAGAGCAAACGACCGCACCCCCCTGAAACTTTACTTGGATTAATCGCAAGATTTTGATTTTTTGCCATTCGAATGGAAACAGGCACAAACTCTCGCAAAAAACTGGAACAACAATATTCTCGCCCACATACCCCAAGCCCCCCCAGCAACTTGGTTTCATCTCGAGCCCCCACTTGCTTGAGTTCTACACGAGACTTGAGCCCACTTGCCAACTCTTTCACCAGAGTACGAAAGTCCACACGCCCCGGAGAAGAGAAGTAAATCACGATCTTACTGCCCCCAAACTGAATTTCAGCTTTCAATAGCTTCATTTTCAGTTTGAGGTCCCAAATTTTCTCCTTGGTAAATGCCAATACATCTTCCGAGCTGATGCGACTGCTGCGTTGCAGCTCTTTCTCTGCCGCTTTTCGCACAATGGACTGTAGCTTTTTCTTGGTTTTTTGCACAGGATTATGGAACCCAACCGTGGCAACCTTTGCAATAGAAGGCCCCCGCTCTGAATCCACCAGAACAGAATCCCCAACCTGTAGCTCAATATCACCAGCGGCAAAATCATAAATTTTACCCGCTCGTCGAAACTGGACGCCCACTACATTTATACCTTGCATATCATCACTTTCCTGATCCCAGGCCCCGTAAAGCAAATGCCTCGGCAGCCAGTTGACCATTGATCATAATTTTTTCTTGTAACGCACGTTGCTTCCACTTACGTAAGCTCTCACGACGAGATCGAACCCCACAAAGAGGCGCTCCCGTTTCCAGCTGCTGCCTGTACCATTGATTGAGAGCAGCCTCTGCAGACTCTACCACCCGTATAGGGGCCCCCTTTCGAGCCCAAAGTTCTTTACCGAGAATATCTGCTGGCATCGAGGCAGAAAAAAATTGCTTCCAAAAGTCCTCGAGTTCTTGATGCCATTGTACCGCCTCTTCCCCTTCTTCTTTCAATAAGGGAACGCCTTTTACCGGAAACCGCACACACCGAGATAAAATCGTGGGTAAAATCCGTTTGGGACGACTTGTAGAAAACACAATATGTGCATAAGGCGGCAGCTCTTCCAAGGTTTTTAGTAAGCGATTCATACCCTGTCGCGTCCATCGCTCAATATCTGGCACCAATACAACGCGCACGCCTCCAACCCGTTTGCATCCAGCGCCCTGAAGAGGATGTACCTCTACGTGCCGCTGCAGTTCTACGGCCTCCTGCAACCCAAGGCTATCGCTGGTTAGACGGAGAACATCGGCATGCAAATCAGCCTGAATCTGCCGACAGCTATCACAAACACCACAACCCGCTTCTTTGCAGTAGAACACAGCTGCGAGGCGATGCAGCAAGTGATGCTTTCCAATCCCAGCGCGGCCCGTCAGTAAGAGGCAGGTCGGTAAGCGACCCTCTCGTAACAACCGATCCCATGTTCCACAAACGGGATCAAATCCCTCTAGCGAACCCCACCCTGCAGCCATCTTAGCATCCCTTGATTGCATCCCATACGCGCGCACATAACTCCGCCACAGATGCGGTGCTATCTAGTACCACAATTCTGTCCGGATTCAACGCCGCAAGCGCCAAAAATCCCGCTCGCACCTGTTCATGAAACTCCCGTTTGGCCTGGTCATAGTGCGACAGTACCTCCCGCCCCTGTAGACGCCCCATGGAAACCTCCACAGCGCAGTCCAACAAAAAAGTTTTACCCGGCTCAAGTCCGCCCGTACAGGCCTGCGAAACTCGCTCTAGAAAATCTTGGTCAATCCCACCGACTTGCCCTTGATATACACGGCTAGAATCCACAAACCGATCACAGAGCACCCAGGTCCCTGCTGCCAAAGCTGGTCGGATGACCTCTTCCACATGGAGACTCCGATCCGCAGAGTAAAGCAAAAACTCCGCCACAGAAGGCCACTTCGACGCTTGGAGCCACCGGCGTAGCTCTTGCCCTCGGGCAGTCCCCCCTGGCTCCCCGGTGCGGATAGATGAAATCCCCTCTTGCCCTAAGCGATCGACCACCGCCTGAATCAGCGAGGACTTCCCGACACCTTCACCCCCTTCAAATGTAAAGAAAAATCTATTTGATTTCAGGCTGCTATTCTTTTTTTCTGCCCGAGCTGGCGTGAGCATTGGATATTCCTTTGGATTTTCATCCTTTTTCTCCCTCATTTTCTATTCCCATGTACCGATACCCAATAAGAGATCCAGACGCATGTGCAGACCCCAATTGGGAAAGAAGTAAGTACCTATGGACCACCGATACATTCTTTTCAAACAAATTGCACGCGGCGGAATGGCGGAAATCTATCTGGGTAAACAGATCGGAGAGGATGGGTTTCAACGAATTTGCTGCATCAAACGCATTCTTCCCAGTTATGCCAATGAGGAAGAATTTGTCAAAATGTTTCGCGATGAAGCCCATATTTGCAAACGGCTGCAGCATGCCAACATCGTCCGCGTAGAAGGTTTTGAAGCGGTAGAAGGTTCCTACGCTATCATCATGGAATTCGTGGTGGGTAGCGATTTGCGCAATCTTCTTGTCAAATGCGAACAAACCCACGTACAAATTCCCATTCCATGCGCGATTTATATTGCAGCCGAAGCCGCTCGAGGTCTTCATTACGCCCATACGAAACTGGATGATATCACGGGAAAGCCCATCGGTATCATCCATCGTGATATTTCCCCGCAAAATATCATTGTGAGTTTTGAAGGCGAAATCAAAGTCACCGACTTTGGGATTGCAGACGCCAACAACAAAGCAACGGAAACCCAACCTGGTATTGTAAAAGGTAAATATGCCTATATGAGCCCAGAGCAAATTTCCGCTCAGCCTCTCGACGCACGCACGGATATCTTTGCACTCTCCATCATTCTTTGGGAGATGCTGGCTATGCGTCGCCTGTTCCAAGGGGACAACGAGATTGACACCATTCAGCATGTCAAAACGTGCCACATCCCTCTCGATTTGCGACAGTTAAACTCCCTTGTGGATGATGAACTCGCGGCTATTATTGCCAAGGGGTTGGAAAAAACCCCACAGATGCGGTATCTCAACGCACAGGAGTTTGAAAAAACCCTGCGTCATTATATCAACAAACGCTATCCTGACTTCACGCCCGAGGATCTAAGCAAGTTAATGAAGGGCACCCTGGCAGAGCGGAAGCTCACCCTACAGGATCAGATCCGACAGCTGTTACAAGAAACCCAAGCCCCTCTTGAGCTCACTCTTCCCGAGGATGAGGCTCGAACCACCACAACGCCAGTCTCCCAGCACACCGGAAGCTTGCCCACGAAATCCACCGGGTCTCTCAAAAAGAAGAAATCCCAGACTCCCATCTGGAGTGGCCTCGGTATCCTCTCCTTGCTACTCCTCGCAGTGCTTCTATATGTCGTATTTCATAAAGATAAAAAAGGCACCTTGGAACTCCACACAACCCCAGAGCGAGTGGCAATTAAAATCGATGGGCACTCCATTCAGGAAGGCAGATATGTACTGACCCCTGCCCACCTTTCCCTCCCCGTCGGTTCTCATACGTTGGAACTCTCTCGACCTGGATATGCGGCTGATCCAATCACCGTACAAATCACGGATGGCATAACAAAGAAAGAAGTTGCCTTACGAGAGCAAAAAGCCATGGCACCGCTCCGCATCCGTGTTACCACACCAGACCCCAAAACCTACTACTTGGTCGTGGATACCGGGTTAGAAATTTCTTCTTTATCTTCAAAGCATTATTGGGATGTGGTCGGCATTCCGTTTGGGGAGAAACACATTGTGGAAATCTATACCGACTCCACAAAAGCAACTCTGCTTATGACATGTACCTTCACACCTCGTGCCCAATCCTGGCAAGCCCCCTTCGTCGTAGATGCAAATCTTGAAAAGAAAAGCTGCTCCTACCCCCTATATTGAGATATACCCCTTCGATCGAGGGAGATGTCCAGACAGCCGAGGCAGCATGGGCATGACGAACCAGCATCCAGGGATCCTCACAATGGCAAAATTGTATTTTCGGTATGGCGCTATGGGCAGCGCAAAAAGCCTAAACTTATTGGCAGTCGCTCATAATTATCAGCAGCAACACAAAGGGGTCTTGCTATTGAAACCCCATTTGGACTTGCGATTTGGCACCGATACCATTCGATCTCGTGCTGGCCTGACCATGGAAGCCCACCACTTATTGTATCCGGATACGGTATTTTCGTATCCGGGGAGACCTGCAACAGGATCACCTCATAGCATCGATATCTCCACCTCGATACCGTTGCATTGTATTTTGGTGGACGAAGCCCAGTTCCTATCTGCCTCCATCATCGACGAACTGCAGCAGCTCACGATTCATTGCAATATTCCGGTGATTTGCTACGGACTCAAAACGAATTTTAAGGGGCTCCTATTCGAAGGAGCCAAGCGATTACTAGAGTTGGCAGACACCATCGAAGAGATCAAAACTACATGCTTCTTTTGTAATCGAAAAGCCACACAGAACGGGAAATTCCTCGATGGAATTCCCGTAACCGAAGGCCCTGAAATCGAGATGGGCGCAGAGGAAAAATATCTACCGGTCTGCAAATACTGTTTCCTTCAACGGCATCTGTAATGTGAAATTTTTTTACCTACTGGGGCACCACCTGCGGAGGTTCCCCAGACCCCTCCTTGCAAGAGCTTAGAGAAAAACAAAAGCTTGGGAAAAAATCCTATGAGGAGACACGGCCAGCGCTCAGACAGAATCTTCCCACCTCTCAAAATCGCAGATTGAACTCACGTCACGGACACCCCGTTCTGGTGGCTGCGATTTGTGACCCGCTGGGCCCCTTCTGCCTGGCTGCCCGTGTCTTCTTTGGGCTTCTTTCCCAAGCTCTCGTTGCTTCTCTCTGTGCAGGAAAGAGAGGGGGTAAGAAGGAAAATTGGAGCTAAGCCCAAGGGCAGCAGATCGGGGGGCCCCGACGGGTCACAAATCGTAGCCACAGATGTTGGGGGCCTAGACGAGAACTATGCCTACGATTTTGAGAGTTGGGAGGATCCGATCGTCGCGCCGCCCTTGGTCTTATCTCCGATTTTTCTTCTTACCCTCATCTCTCCCTGCTCTTGCAAGGAAGGGTCTGGGGAAACTGCGCAGCTGGTTCCCCAGTATAAAGCTATCTCTACCCAAAAGAAGCGAGGCTTTCCTGCAGAGAAGTGAGCTGACTGCTCATGTTGGCAAACTGTGCCTTTGTTTGTACCAATACGTCAGATGGTGCATTCTGCACAAAAGAAGCATTTTGCAGCTTCTTCTCCAAGCCTAGCACAATCTTAGAAACGCGCTGCAATTCAGCCGAAATCCGCACCTTTTCCTTGGGAATTTGGGATTCATCTACAAGCGGAATATACAGACTCCACCCCGGCCCAACATTGGCCAAGCAGGCACCCACCTCTTGTAAAGAGCCGACAAATCGCACCTTTGCAACACCTGATAGCTTTTGCACCAAAGCGAGCTGAGACTCTAAGAGAGATCGAAAGGCAGCATCGCAGCGAAGAAACAATACAATGTCCTTCTTCTTCTCCATCTGCATTTGACTCTTTAACGAGCGAACCCCGGAAATTACCTCTTGCAAGCGACTCCACTGCTGCGCTGCCTCGGGAAATGCCGGTACATGAGTTGGAGTGGGGAAAGCGGAAATCACCAAACTGGACGCTCGCTCCCATTGTGGGTGAACGGGAATGCGATGCCACAGCTCTTCTGCCAGAAAGGGAATAAAAGGAGAGGCCAAGCGTAGGATTCCCTCGAATACCCAATAAACAACAGAGGCAATTTGCCAGTCTGACGCGGAGTTATTTCCTTCGAAGCTCTCTTTGGTTACCTCAACACCCCAATCGCAGAAAGACTGCCACATCAGCTGGTACAAAGTAGAGGCAGCCTCATGCATTTGATAACTAGAGAGCTGTTGGTCCATGCGAGCCGTTGCGACATGGAGCTCGTGCACCAACCATTGATAGGGAAGCGGTAGCGCAGTGAAATCGACTGGTACCAGCGCACGATCCCCCAACTTGCCGTGAAGGAACCGAGCTGCATTCCAAATCTTGTTAATAAAGCGATTGCCATGCTCAAAGTCCTCTAGGGCTAGCTTTACACGACCACCCAAAGGAGCCAGCTGGATCATGGTAAACCGCACAGCATCGGCACCATAGCTTTCGATTACCTGTAGGGGGTCGATTCCATTCCCCAAGGTTTTGGAGAACTTGCGGCCCTCTTTGTCGCAAATGATAGAGTTGAAGCATACATCTCGGAACGGAACCTTTTGCTGGGTATAGAGCGACACCATGGTCATACGTGCCACCCACAAAAAGATAATATCCGCTCCGGTTACCAACACATCCGTAGGGAAGTAATAGGCAAGGTCCTCTGTTTTTTCTGGCCATCCAAAAGGACTCAACGGCCAAAGCCAACTGGAAAACCAGGTGTCCAACACATCTGAATCTTGCTGCAATTCTGTGCCTCCACAACTGGAGCAAGCAGTTGGATCTACCATCCCGGTATTCACAGCTTCACAACCTTGACAGTACCAGATGGGAATGCGATGCCCCCACCACAGCTGTCGTGAAATACACCAGTCTTGAATATTCTCGAGCCAGTGGTAGTAGGTTTTTTGCCAAGTATCGGGGTGCAATCGCAGATCTCCGTTTGCCGCAGCCTGGATAGCTGGGCCCGCTAGAGGCTGCATTTTTACATACCACTGCAAAGAAAGGCGCGGTTCGATGATGCATTTGCCTCGATCGGAGAAAGGCACACTATGCCGGGTCGATACCGTTTTTTGCAGCTGCTGAGACTCTTTCAACCCTCGAACCAGAGTTTCTCTGGCTTGAAACCGATCTTGCCCGCGCACAAACTCTGGGCACTTCTCATTGAGAGAAGCATCTGGATTCAAAATATCAATACGCGGCAGCTGATGTCGCTTGCCGACCTCAAAATCGTTAGGGTCATGAGCGGGGGTAATCTTTAAACACCCTGTTCCAAATTCTGGCTTCACATAGGTGTCAGCGATAATGGGAATCCATCGATCGGTAAAGGGCACCTGGGCTTCTTTGCCGATGAAGGCCTGGTAGCGCTCATCATCTGGATGAACTGCAATAGCAGTATCCCCAAACATGGTTTCAGGTCGCGTGGTAGCCACGACGATCTGCGCAGCCTCTCCCATACCGCGCACGTGATAGGCAATGTGATACATATTGCCGTTGATTTCTTCGTTGTATACTTCGTCATCGGAAACGGCGGTCTGTAAGACTGGATCCCAGTTCACCAGGCGCTCGCCTCGGTACACAAGGCCATCTTCATATAAAGACACGAAAATCCGCCGGACAGCAGCAGAAAGCCCCTCGCTCATGGTATAAGCTTGGCGGTTCCAATCGCAGGAGGCACCCAATTTTTTCAACTGCTCGATAATAATATCGCCGTTTTTATCCTTCCACTCGACACAGAGCTGAAAGAAAGCCTCTCGCCCCAGTTCCTGACGGGTTTTTCCCTCCTGCTGCAGGGATTTTTCCACCATCATCTGGGTGGCGATCCCGGCGTGGTCTGTACCCGGCAGCCAGCAACAATTGAACCCCGACATGCGCTTCCAGCGGGTTAAAATATCTTGAATGGTGACATTGAGCCCATGTCCCATATGCAATCGATCGGTTACGTTGGGTGGCGGCAACAAAACGGTGAAGCTTTTCTTACTGGCGTCTGGTGTAGAGGAGAACAAATCCTCCGCGATCCAAAAGTCCCACCATTTTTTCTCATTCTTTTCCGGATTGTAAGCCGTTGGAAAATCCATGAACTGATCTCTCACTTGCAGTATGTTGAGGGGGCAAACCGGCTATAATGGGATTTTGCCGGTTTGTCAAACGATAGCCAATCCAAGCCAATACAATAGATAGGGTTTTTCTATGCAAGCACATTCCGCCCATACACCAACTTTGTGGACTATCTGGGGTCAAACCTTCACTTTGCTCACCCAAACCTTTCTTTCCGTACGGAAAATCGCACTGGGATTTTTCCTCCTTCCCCTACTCTTGCTAGAGATCTTCATGGGATATCAAGGGATTGCAACTGGATCTGCGATTCAGAGCGCAACAACCGCACAGGAACAAGCTCCAACAGCCTCTGGGTACTTGAACTTGGTGGCTTCATTTTACACCTTTTTGGGCCCCTATCTTTTCGGACTTTTGGCTGTCATGATAGTCCTCTTGACGGGATATATCGCCTTGATCCTCTTTTTTCTCCAGGTACGCACGGAAGAAACGATACAGCCTCTGAAACAAATCTGCTTGCGCAGCCTGAAGCTCTTACTTCCCAAGGGGATCCCCTTCCTGGGCTTTTTTCTTTTACTAAGTCTTGAGCAAGCCTTTTTCTCTTCCCTTCGGGTCTTTAGCGCGTTCGCCCTCATGGCAATCGTCATCAGCTTGTATGAAAAGCTGGGCATGTGGCGCTCACTATTGCATGCACTTTTCTTTCGTTACACAGGACTACAACGGGGCGGTGCCTTTCGAATCGCGTTCATTTTGGTCATGACGCTTTCTTTTTTCTCCATGGCACAAGTGGGCCTCGAGTTTTTCTTTCTTCATTTTCATACAGGTGAAGGCATCAACACATTGCCGGCATTTCTCCGAGTGCCCCTATGGGGCATGCCTTTTTCTCTGCTAGGACTGCTGGGCCATGGCCTTCGATTGGCAGGATATAGTTTCTTGTTGACTTTTCTTGCGGGATTTTCTGTGACGCTCTATATGGAGGCGTCTCCCACATTGGGAGAGAGGATCATGTCGTAAGATTCTTCTGAATCAAGCACAGACTTAGGGCTTGTCAGCCTCCGCCTGTACGGCTTTTTGGAGTGCAGTAAACTGTGCATTGGTATTTATGATACGATTGCCAATCACACCTTTTTTATCTACCCAGTTCATGCCCTTTTCAGGGTAGTCAACCCCGTTGGCATGCCTAAATAATCGCTGGATATTCAGTAAAATTTTCGCTTGAGATTGATACCAACCTTTTGGTTTCTTTAAATGGTTCTTAGCAGCAGAGCCCGAGCCTAAAGAAAAAGCACCATTCAAGGTCGGAAAAATAATATTGTTTCCAGCCAAAAGAAAATCTTTTAGCTCTTGATATACAGCTTCATTTCCTTCTCCTCCTGCTGTTACTGTATTCATTCCGATGTAATGAGAATGCCCATGCCCTCGCGCCATTATTTTAGGAGAGGCCATCCCTGATCCACCTAAGATATCCGCAGGATTACGCATCTTCATATTTTCTTTATTTGCCCCCCAGACATAGTACGTATGAGGATCCCAGTCTGTCCATGCGGCCTGCTCTCCATGTTGCCACCAATTGATATCTCGAATGTTCGGAATGGGGGCAAATCGTACTCTTCCCGGAGTTGTGGCGGAGGAAGCTGTAGCGGAGGAAGCTGTAGCAGGTTCAGCCCCTGCGGCTTCTTCTGTAGCAATCTTCAGCTTTTGAAAAAGACGCTTAAAACCTCCATTTTCCTTCGTAATCTCTCTGTTCTTAATTTTTTTATATTGGTCTAGCCACACCACTGGTGGGTTTGGGTATTCTCGTGAAGATGTAGCTTCACTAGAAGACCATAGCCTCTGAAAATAGGTATACACCTTGTATTGAAATCCATACCATTCCTTCTCAGAAGAAAAAGTCTTACCAGTACCCAATAAAAGCTCATTCTTCGAACTGAGAGGGAAAACAAGAGCAGCCCCTCCTAGCATATTTTGCAGCAGCCTCAGATAAGCCGCCTCATTTTGAGCTTCGCCTTGTGAAGAGAATACATCTGGAGCTATATATTCCTCGCCAGCGGAATAAACCTTTTCTGCCCATTTGGCAGCATCAAAAATCTCAAATCGAATGCTCCCTGCAGAGAAGGATGCCTCACTTATTAAGGCGCAAAAGAAAAAAAGAAGGATGCGAACTAACATAACATTCCCTTTATTATCAGTAAAAAACAGCCCAGGACAGCCGTACACCATAAAACCATACTATAATATACCATACCATAATATCTTTGCAATCCGTTATCATCTCTCCGACTCAGCTTGCACGGCTTTCCACAAAGCTGTGAACTCCACATTGGAGTGGACCACCTGATTGCCCATTTTGCCTTTTTTATCTACCCAGGTCATACCGGCTGCTGGATAGACCGTGCTTCGAGCCAGTTTGGCCAGTTGGTCAATGTATCCCAAGATGCCGGCTTGAGATTGATACCAATCCTTGGGGTTTTTTAACCAACTGTCTGCTGCTGCACCGGATCCTAGAGAGAAGGCATCATGGTAGGTCGGAAAAACCAGATCATTTCCCTCTTGTAAAAATCCTTGTAGCTTCTCAAAAACTTTCGCATTTCCGGCCCCATCTGCGGTCACGGTGTTCATTCCAATATAATGAGGATGGCCATGCCCACGGGCCATAATTTGCGCTGAAGCCATACCAGATCCGTTCAAAACCTCTGAGGGCTTATTCAACCACATGTTGGTTGGGTTTGCCCCCCACACATAATATGTGGAACGATCCCACTCTTTCCACACACTTTCCTCTCCCTCTGGGGTCTTCCACCAATCTGCATTGGAAATGGTGGGAATCACTTCGAAACGGACCTTCCCTGGAACCAGGGATATAGGGCTCCGCGGCAGTGGGGTAGTTGCCGTAGGTTTACTTTCAGTATTTTTACTTGCACAGGAAATCATGCCCCAACAAGAGCAAAAGAGAAAAAACATCCTACAAATCCACATAACGTCTCCTTCAGATTAGATTTGAAGATAGAACTTTATTTTACCCCCTTTTCAACCAAATACGGTATATGCTCCACATCGGGCTGCACCAACTCTGCCCCCATCTCAGTTTTGAGGAAATAGGGTAACTGATTCGCAAGATGATGCTGTATCTGCACAGGCGTCACCAAGGCATGCTGCGCAAGAAAAGTTACGAAATCCCCATGAGAGCGGCCCTCTCGATACGCCGGTTCTTTGCTAGGGTGCTGCAAATATCGATCGATCCAAACAAGCCCATCCTCCACCAAGAGAGAACCTTGAAATAGCAGGTACTGCTTGCTTCTAAAGAGAGAGGATCCACATATTTTCCGCTTCTCATAGGCTAAATCACTGATACCCTGTTGGGACAGTTTTCCCGCAAATGCAGGAAAGCCGGATTCGAGACAGGCAATAAGGCTGCGATTAATCCCTGCAAAGTACTGATCGTTACGATAAAGATGCCGCACCCACATCCCAAAGGAAAAGATGACACACCCAGGATAGAGCACCACCGTGCCCCCGCCCCCATATCGTTTGAGGACCTCGACTTTATCCTGCGCACAAGAGTCGACTTGTACTTCGGTTTCAACTTGGTTGCTGCTACCCAGTACCACTTTGACAAAATCCGGCACCCATGTAGTGAGATAAAAAGGCTGAGCACACTGCGCAAGGACACAATCATCGATCCACATGGTTCCCCGCTTATCCGAAAGGAATAAATTTCATCATCAATAAGAAAATATTAAATAAGATCAGGATCCCAGATAAATCGACCAGAGTTGAAATAAACGGAGAAGACACCACCGCCGGATCTAGCTTCAAGGAGCGAAAAACAAAGGGTAACATGGAGCCTGATAGCACGCCAAATATCACCACACAAACCAAGGACATGGCAATTACCACGCCGATACGAGGATCCAAGCCCCAAATCCCGGGAAGAAAATATCCGATAGAAGCCAAGCACAGCCCCAACACAAGGCCCACGGAAAGTTCCCGACAAAATACACGCCACATATCCTGTGCGGTGATTTCATTCAACGCCATCCCACGAATCACCAGGGAAGCAGATTGGGTACCAGAGTTTCCCCCTGCCGCAATAATCATGGGCAAGAAGAACATCAAGAAACTCCACTTTGAAAAAGTATCCTCATAGTTTCGAATCGCATGCCCAGATAAAAACCCACTAATAAACAAAACCGCAAGCCAACCAACCCGCTTTCGCACCATGGTAAGAACAGGGGTTTGAAAGTAAGAATATTCTAGAACAGCCTGACCCCCGAATTGCTGAATGTCTTCCGTAGCCTCTTCTTCTGCTACATCGAATACATCGTCTGCGGTCACAATTCCGACCAAGATACCGATATCGCTTACCACCGGCATATAGTTTCGATCATACTTTCGAAATAACTCCACCGCTTCCCCATTTTCTTGTTCTGGGGTCAAGGTTACATGGGTTTGCTTCATGACCAGCTGAATGGGAAGATTCGTAGGATCTGACAAAATCAAAGAAGCGAGACTAACTTCTCCAAGAAGTACGCCAGTTGCATCTGTAACGAACAAATAATGCAAAAACTCTGGTGGAATTGATGTTTTCCACCGGATAGAATCTAAGGCCTCTGCTACGGTCATGTCCGGCGCCAACGCCAAAAAGTCGGGGGTCATTAACCGTCCCACAGAGTCTTCTGGGTAACTGAGCAGCTGACGGGCAATGCTTTCTTCTTCTGGATCCAAACGCCGTAAAATTTGGTCCCGAATTTCCTCTGTCACCGCTTCTAGCAACTTGGTTCGGTTGTCCGGCTCCATTTCATTGACAAAAGAAGTCACAATTTCATCGGGAAGCTCTTCAATCAACTCTGCCTGTCGCTCGGCTTCCATATAGGAAAACAAGTCAGAACGGCGATTTCGAGGTACCAAGCGGAGCATTGCGATGCTAGCTTCCAATGGTGCATCAGACAAAAGCTCCCCAATATCAGCCAGCTCAGCTTCCTTAAAAGTCTTGCGTAAGGTTTTAAAGTCCCGCAACTCCAAGAGCTTAATCAACTGATGGGAATTAAGTGGGGTGGCTGGCGTCATGGATAACCTCGGGTTTTGGCCTGCACAACTGATCCAAGGCCGCAAAAGGATCTGGTATTTTCTTCACCTGTTCTGACAACGTCGTCAGAAAAAACCCAATATGAAGATCTGATAAACAATGATGCCCACGAGAGAACCGAGCCAAGTCAGGGTTATATAAATGGTTGGCCAATACTCGAGCGTTATTCCATTCTTTTTTGCCCACAAAGTCAACTGATTTAACAAGAGGTTTTTCCTGCAAGACAAATCGATCAAATACCTGTTTCTTAGCCGCTCGCATGGCTTCTGGTGTGGAAAAGGTCCTTCCATACAGAGTTTTGAGTTCCCCATTCAGCTGTGTCAACCAAGTAAAAAATTGTTGTCGATCTTCACCCTCCTGAAGATACTCGATTTTTTCTTTGCCTCGTTTCAGCTCATCCAAATACTGCTGCGTCAGCACATCTGCCACGTATGTGGCCAATGCCTCGTTAAATGGTACCTGGTCCGACACCCACAACGTACGGTGGGTGAGCTCATGAAAGAACAAATTGCACAAGGAGGCAAAGGAGTCATGCAACATCGGCTCATAGATCGGATCTTCTAACCACCCCAAACTTGAGAAGGCTGCCACCCCTGTGACATAGACGTCATAGCCCTCTTTTCGATACTGAGCTGCAGCCTCATCCCGTTCGGACTTTGAGAAAAACCCCTTATACGGAACCGCCCCCACAACGGGAAACCACCATGTTACCGATTCCAATCGATCTGGATAGGCCACCTCTAACAAGTAAGATACGACGTCTTTCTTATCCGCAATAAAGTACTCATAGGCCCCCTTCGTATGGAGGCCTTGTTGCTGTGCATACGCAAGAATTTTTTGCACAGACCGTAGCTTCTCCTTCACAGGCATCGATACAGCAGGATCTTGTAAGACTTCTGTTACAGGACGACGAGAGGCATAGGACTTTGTATACTCCACTGCCAACCGAGCCGAGTAGCAAGACACAAGAAAGGGACTGATAAAGAGCCCCACTCCAATTTTAGGCCACAGGCCCTTTTGATACCGCTTCCAATGCCACCACACAGGAGACCCCCTCGATGTTGTAACTTTGGGTATGCTTGTATGTACACTCTCCTTGAGAGCGCATCACATGAAGATGTACACACAATGTTTCTTCCATGATCATATCTCGATGTGCTTCCACCGCATCTGCCAAACGCTGCGGCACAACAATCTCAAGTCGAATGCGATCTGATACTTGTAGCTGAGAGTCTTTTCGCAATCCTTGGATGCGGCTTACGATCTCTCGCGCATAACCTTCATCAATCAATTCATCAGAAAGGTCCATATCAAACAACACAGTAAGCGCCCCATCAGAGGCAACCGCTTTATCTGCCTTGGGTCGACGCTCCAATAAAAAATCAAACTCGATCAGTTGGTGTTGTAAGAAAGAATAAGCCCCTTCTGCTCGCAACTGACGCCAAAAATCTCGCAACACCTTTTGATTTCCATTTAACTCGGAAAGTTTTTGCCGAAGTGAGGCTAAATCTTTACCCAATTTTTTCCCCAAGGTAACCAAATTGGGTTTGAGTTCCAAATCCACATATTCAGTTTCATCGGTGGAAATTTCCACACGTTTTACATTCAACTCGGTTTGAACCAACCCAACAATGGAATGCACCAAGGTCGCTTGCGCCTCATCCACGGCAATAATATGCAAGGCAGACAGCACCTGCCGGGTTTTCAGCTGATGCTTTTGTCGAAGCCCACGTCCTAAGTTTACCACAGCTTGCATCAAGTAGATTTGGGACTCTAGTGTTGCATCTGTGGTTTTCTCGTTGGGTCGAGGAAAATCACAGAGATGTACCGATGCTGGCACTTTTCCTGAGAAGCCCTCGGTTAAGCTCTGGTAGAGATGTTCGGAGAGAAAAGGGGCAAATGGTGCCAATATCTTAGAGAAGGTCACCAATACATAATACAGTGTACTATAGGCCTTTTGCTGCTCTACACTGATCCCCCCCTGATCAGACGCACCCCAAAATCGACGACGCGTCAATCGGATGTACCAGTTGGTCAAGTTCTCGATAAAGGAAGCAAGGCTCGGCACCACTGCATACAGCTTGTAGGCCTCCATATGGGCTTCAATTTCTGCGCTCAATGTCTGGACCTTGGACAAAATCCATCGATCCAGGGTATGGTCCGTCTCTGGTAGAGCTCCCTTTGCCTGCGCCTCCGTTGGATTCCAACCATCTGCTGTTGCATAGGTGGCCAAGAAGCTATAGGCATTCCACAGCGGCAACAGCATAGAGCGAACGACATCCTTTACATCTTTATCAGAGAAGACCAGGTCATCGGCTTTTAGCAGAGGGGAATTCAACATATACAATCGAACGCTATCGGCTCCATATGTGCCCAATAAGGTCTCAGGGGGAATGTAGTTCCGATGCCGTTTTGACATCTTTTTCTTATTCTCATCGAGAATAACCCCGTTGACGACCACGTTGCGAAAAGCTGGTTTGTCAAAAAGCGCACAAGCAAGAACCTGTAAGGTATAAAACCAGCCTCGGGTTTGATCTAGACCTTCTGCAATAAAATCAGCTGGGAATCCCTTTTGAAACTCAGCTTTATTCTCAAACGGATAGTGTTTTTGCGCATACGGCATGGAGCCCGATTCAAACCAGCAATCGAACACAAACGAAACAGGCTCCATATTGCCTGCGCAATGAGAACAAGCAAAGTGTACATCATGCAAACTATGCAAGTGAATATCCGGCAAGATCCGATCTGAACGCTTCTCTAAATCTGAAATGCTACCAAATACTTCGATATGCGCTGCATCTTTCGCACAGATCCAAACCGGTAATGGAGTCCCCCAGAACCGATTTCGACTGATGGCCCAATCTCGTGCATTTCGTAACCATGAACCCATTCGACCGTCTCGAATGTGAGCTGGCACCCAATTTACCTCTTGGTTATGCGCCACGAGTCGATCCGTCAATTTTTCTACTGCGACATACCAAGAGGGTACAGCTCGATACATCAACGGAGTATTGGTTCTTTCATCGAAGGGATAACTGTGCACCAGTGTTTCATGCCGCACCAATGCGTGGTGCTCTTTCAGAAACTTACAGATGGCTTTGTCAGCCTCTTTGAAGGACAACCCCGCAAAGTCAGGCACCTGATCCGTAAAAACCCCATTCTCATCCAATGGGTCTACCGGAGAAATCCCGTGGGCTTGGCAAGTAAAAAAGTCATCTTCTCCAAAAGCGGGGGCCTGATGTACCACACCGGTTCCATCTTCGGTGGTAACAAAGTCTCCGTGGAGTACCACAAAAGCTTGTGGGTGCTGGTTGAAATAGGGAAATAGCGGTCGATAGGTCTTTCCTACAAGGTCTCGTCCCAAAAAGGTGGAGAGTATGTCATAGCCTTGACTCTCTTTGGTATATACACGAGGTAGGGCATGAGCCGCTAAAATCCACTGCTCTTGGCTTTCATGGTCCCGTAGCTTCACATATTCCACACCTTCATGCACAGCCAAGGCAAGGTTGGAGGGCAAGGTCCAGGGAGTCGTAGTCCAGGCCAAGAGGTAGGCATCCTGTCCTTCCAATGCAAATTTTACCGTGACAGCCGGATCTTGGATCTGTTGGTAATTCTGATTGGCTTCAAAGTTGGAAACCACAGAGGCCGTACGAGGCGAATAGGGGACAACCTTTAGCCCTTGATAAATCAAATCTTTTTTATACAGCTCGGCAAAAACCCACCAAACCGATTCCATGAAATCTCGGTCCATTGTGTGATATTGGTGATCCCAATCCACCCATCGCCCCATACGCTCGATGGTTTTCTGCCACTCCTGGGTATAATGCATCACACTGTCACGACACATTTCATTGAAAGCTGCGACACCGATACGTTGGATATCGGGGCGGCCCTTTAATCCCTCCCGTTTTTCAATCTCAAACTCTACCGGTAACCCATGGCAATCCCAGCCAAATCTACGATCAACCTGGTAGCCGCGCATAATCCAATAACGAGGCACCGTGTCCTTGGTTGTCGTGGCAAGTAAATGTCCGTAGTGGGGCAGCCCGTTGGCAAACGGAGGCCCATCATAAAACGAAAACTCGGGCGCATCTTTGCGCCAGGCATTTTGCTGTGCAAAAAGGTTTTCCCGCTGCCATGCGGCCAAAATGGCTTCTTCCATACGAGGAAAATCGATTTCGGTAGGTATTTTCATAGGTAAAATCTCTGGTTAGCAAGAATTGGGTATCAGGAAAGTAAAACGATCTGTATACGAGAGCAAGGTAAAGTTTATGGATCAAATTTATCGTTTCAAATCAATATGTTGATCCTTATTCCGCCTTGTCACATCCAACCTCTTTGTGGTAGCAAAAGACTAGACTCACCACGAAATATGATTTTTTACTCCACGGAGTGTACGCGATGGAAATTCGAAGCATCACATTGCTATTGGGGATCGGACTATCTGCCACCACGCTATTCGCGAGTGAGGCACAAAGAAGATCAATACGAGAGCGCCTGCCAACCCCACATGTTCCGTCCAAAATCTTTACTCCAATTCCACAAGAGGAGGAGTGGGAGTCTATTTCGCTTTCCTCCTTTTCCTCCATCTCCTCGCTCTCTTCCCTCTCTTCCCTCTCCGAAGAGGAAATATCAGAGGCAGAGGTATGTATGATTGAACCACTGTCACAACACACGAGTCATTCTGCCGACCATGAAAGTCGAATCTACCTTTTCCTTTCAGAAAACAGCAAACGGGCTTCCTTTCGCGTATTTGAAACCTATTCGACACCTGATGGGGCCATCCAGAAACGAAAAGTTGAAGTTTCTGACGCTCTCTATGAAGTAGAGAGAGATGCTGCACAAGAAATAACCAAAGTATCTTGTCGATATGGAACCCTAGAAGAGGGCACCCCGATTGTACTGGTTATGGAAAAAGACCCAGAGTCCCACACTTGGAGTGCCTCCTATACTGGAGGGCCTTTTTCTCTCCACTCAGCAGGGGCCTTTGCTTCCATCGTGTCGGCTATACAGCCGTAGTAACACTACTCTCCCCCCCTTGCATATCTCCCATCTTTTATACTACCCTTTATCCAGATTTTCTCAAATTTCACAACGCCACTCTAAAGGGGATGGACCTTGCGAAAAAAATGGGCACTACTTGGAGTCATCCTGTATCACAGCGTAAGTTTTGCTGCGGATGACGCAAAAAATGTAAAAATGCTCTTTTCTACAGGACCTATCCTCTATGAAACGGCCACTCTACATGCACAAATCGCCTCCTCTGCTGTCGTACTGGCCTCTCGATTACAGGGGGCCTCCACCTGGATCACCACCGGAACCTTAACGCAATACGCACCAACTCTCACAAGTTTTCGCTATGATGCATCACCGACAGACCGTCTGATCGTGACTTTTTTATCTGGCCAAAGCATGCAATATATTTTCCGTGATTTTCAAGGAGAATATACAGGAGAGGGAGATAATTTTCTATCGAAAGACCATCGCATAATTTGGGAGGAAAAATTTGAACCTGCTTCCAGCCTCGAAATGGGATCTGCCCAACTGCAAGGAACACGAGAAGGATATATCAAGGGGAATGCGGTAGTCGCAGGGGAACCCTATAGATTTGATGTCACACTCTCTGGTACCTATCACTTCTCTAACGATAGATCTGGATCTGAATATCGCGCCAAACAAACCATGCGAGGTATTGTAGAGACCCAAACCCAGCTCATCTTTCTGAATGAAAATATAGACGGAGAAATTGTCTCTGCCCAGAATCCAAATGCGAGCACAAGTATAGTAAGCAGATCCTCTCGACTTGTCGCAAGTCGCTTACAAATGGGGGACACTATATATGAAGCATCTGCGCGAATTCAGAAGGTATTTAAAGAGGGGAAGCCATCTGAAAATACCTACTGGCAAGGCACAACAGGCCAAATTACATTGAAAGGGAAATTGCTGGTTAAAATTTTGGCTACCTATGAATACCCGTATCAAAAAATTAAAGCGGTACTCCAAGATGGGAAGGAGGTTGAGTTAGAAAGTTGGTAGACCCTCTTTACTCTGGAATCGCGGTATAAAATCGCTGCTGCAAAGAAGGAACAGGAGGAGCCTGCTCCTTCTTTACCCACATTTTTGGCTCATGTGTACAACTTTGATTTTTCTCTCCCGCATGCAGCATCAATCGATCTCCAATTTTTTCTGCTAAACTTCGATAGGTGGTTAATTTCCCTCCATATAAGGTTATCAGAAGTCCTTTTCCTATTTCGGTCTCCCCGAGTACATGCTCTCGAGAAATCTTAGATAATGAGTGCTTTGCATCCAACGGCAACCATCGCAACCCGGAGAAAGTTCCGACAATGTCAGAAAAACCAAATGGAGTAGAGAAATACGCATTCCAAACCGAAAGTAAATAGGCGATTTCTTTCGTGTCAATCTGCACATCATCGAGATTGCCTTCATATAACGATTCTGTTGTGCCAACCAGGGTGTACCCCTCCCATGGCAAGGCAAACACGATCCGTCCATCTCCTTGTAGAGAAGGAAGAAAGAGCCCAACCCGCAACCCAATATCTTTAAACAACAGATGGGAACCCTTGTTATTCACCGCTTCATAGGGCACCGGTATGTCGCTCATCTGCAACAGGGTATTGGCCCAAGGTCCCAAACAATTTATGATGTATTGCGTCACAATTTCTTGTACGTCACCTCCAGGTGTTCGTACTTGAACCCGCCACCCTTCTGCGCATGGCAGGATACGCTCTACTTGATGGTGTTGAGAAATCTTTCCCCCCAACTCTACACTGGATGCTGCCACACGATACACCAACCCTAAATCATCGGTTTGACCATCCCAAAAAGAAAATGCCGTAGAAAATTTTTCTACCTGAAGACTGGGGATTTGTTTTTTAACTTGCGACAATGGGATTTTTTTATGCGGAGTCAACCCAGCTCGCCCTGCCAGACGATCATACAGCGTAAGTCCAATTTTGATTTTCCAGGCAGATATTCTCTCCTCTTGCAAAATGGGAAAATAGAGTTCCAAGGGATGGACCAAATCTGGTGCTACACGCAATAATAAAGAGCGTTCCCGTAGCGCTTCAAAAACCATCCCCATCTCACGCAATTGCTCTAGATACCGAAGTCCCCCATGAATGAGCTTGGTAGACTTCGAACTCGTACCACTCCCTAGCGTATTTTTTTCTAGTAGATGTATGTCTCGATACCCACGACTGACCCAGTCATGGAGTACCCCCACTCCATGGATCCCCCCGCCCAGAACTAAAACGCGTACACGAGATGGCAACGGTGCATCTAACATGGCAACCTCCAATTCTTTCCGATACAGAAGGGGGGTTTGTATGGCTCTCGCTTATGAAGAGCCGAGTAAACAAGTAAGTTCCAAAGAAATCCGATAAATAGAGGGGCGAGTATACGAGCCATCCGTCGTCGAAAATCCGTCTTTCCACCCCTCATCATCCCGTTTCATTCGCTTCTCGTAGGATACCATCAGATTGCCAAACAAAAACCCTCGAAGCTGTCTGCGCACTCCCGCCTCCAATTGATGCCCCTCATACAAATCTTTGGCATATAAAGTCAGTGATTTTCGCATTCTTTCACTACGCCCCCAATGGACTCCCAGCAGATACGAAGTTTGCAACGTAGGCTCTACCTGCAGTTTCCATGTGATGCTTTCTTGATTCAATAAAGGAAGATTGACCTCTGACTGCCACTTATCTTGAAGCCATCGAACCTCGAAGCTAGTCAAAAAAGGAACATATAACTGCGACCGATATCGCAGCGCCCCCTCCGAAAAAAGAGAACTTCTCGTGCGATTTTCGGGCTCTTTGGTATCAAAGGTTCCTGCCAACCCAAAAAGCGTCCATTGAGGTGGCAAATACTTTGTTACAGAAGCAGCCACCCCTTTCCTTGGTTGAACGGCCTCTGGTCCATAGTCGAAGCTTCGATCTGAATACCCTAAGGTTTCAACTCGATCTTTGGACCCATTGAAAGCATACAGAGAAAAATCAAGTTCTTTCTCCATCCCAGCTGGAGCCGACGCGAGTGCCAAGGGAAAATTTCGTTTCGAGCCAAGCAGCTGAATTCCGGAAAATTTAACAGGAAATTCACTACGCAACCCAAACGCCAACGGGCTTGCATACGCCTCTAGATGTGAAGAAAAATCTGGATACACCCCAGCGCTCAAGGCAAATGAATCAGAAAAATCAAACTGCAACTGGTACAGATCCAAAAATTCCACTTGGGGTGTTGACTGATAGACACTACCAGCTCGTCTTTCAAACTCAAAAGACCGCCCCTCTAGATCCTTTCGATCCGTCAGAAGTGCATCCGGTCGCAACGTTAGGTATAGACGCGCCTGCTGATATTGCATCCAAGAGAGAGAAATACCGGCTCGCGTTATCCCTATCGTTCTATTTTGATTGATGAATTTCCATTTCTCCCCTCCATTCACCCAACTCATGGTTGCATCCGTCTGGTAGTGCAAAGCAGGAGGCTTCACCTCCCGCGCTAAACTGCTAGATGACAAAGCAATCCACAGCCACATCCATCGATACATCACAGAACTCTCCTCCCCTACCCGGTCAAAACTGCCAGGCAGCTGTCAGTTACTTGGCGCAAAGTTGTCTTTTTGACGGCATCTCATTGTATGAAAATTTCCGCAAAATGCCTACCCATTTAGACGGGATAGAGGTCCTGCATCGAGGAGCTCTCTTCGATGGCACGGATTTTGAACAGAACCAAGTAAGGATCCCTTTTCACAAGGATGATGCCATGGCCAAAGATGAATCAGAAAAAAAAGAAAAATCGGTTGAACCCATAAGCGCACCTCCAGCGAAAAAGAAAAACATGCTTCTATTGGGAGCCGCAGCTTTTCTCATCCTCATTATTGGAGGTTCTGCCGTCTTTTTCCTCTGGAAAAAAGGCCCTTCTCACGCAGATCCTGAAAGCACCTCTGAAGAAAAAGACGCACACAAAACAGACGCCACCCCAGCAGAACCACAAAAAGAATCAGATAAAAAATCCATAGAAGCAAGCGAGACAAAAGAAAAAGGAAAAACAGATAAAGGCCAAGAAGAAATAGAAAAAAAAGAAAGTAAAGATCACGAAGAGACCAAAGGAAATAAAGATCATAAATCGGAAAGCACGGTAGCGGCTCCCTCAGAAGACAATGCTGGGCCTTCCATGGGAGACACCTATCGGTTTGAAACTTTCCATTTGAACCTCGGAAACCCCCTATACAACCACTACATTCGGATGAATCTCTCGTTGGAATACCGAAACGGAGATCTGCAGCGCAATGAAATCGAGAAAAGAAAAGACCAACTTCGCGACATCATTATCACCGTCACTGGAAAAAAAACCCGAGAATTCTTATTAAGCCCAGACGGAAAAGACCAGCTTCGGTTGGAAATAACCAAAAGCATTAACCGCTATCTACAACAACCAATTGAAGCGGTATACATCACAGGTTTCCTCATCGAATAACCTTTACACAGACAGGATACGCGTATGAGCAACGAATCAGAAGCAGAAGGAACCGGAATCGAGGGCGACTTTGACCAGGCCCTTTCCGATGCAACCCAAACAGAAAAAATCAGCGCTGCTTCGAAAACACGGGCAGATGGGAGCCGGCTCGCTCGTACCGATTTTTCCAAGCTAAAAATGATCTTAGATGTTCCACTGAAGGTCTCTGTGGAATTGGGTCGCACCAAAATGTTGGTAAATGATTTGCTTCAACTGGGCCAAGGATCGGTCATTGAGCTCGATAAAATTGCAGGCGAGCCCATGGAAATCTTGGTTAATGACAAGCTGGTTGCCATGGGAGAAGTCGTGGTGGTGAATGAAAAATTTGGCATTCGGCTCACTGATGTGGTGTCGCAGTTTGGCCTCGGTGATTTGGAACACATGTCAAAAAGCTAAAAGGAATGTACCGTGATACACTTTTTCCTTTCATTCAGCACAATCTTTTTCTCTCTATCGGCTTTCGCTGCACCTCTACCTATACCCGAAGTCCAAGCCGCAATTACAGGCACGATGTTCACACTCGGTGAAGTCACCAGTGAATCTTCCGAAAAGCTTTCTGTCATCACAATTAAGCTGGATCGGCCCCCGGAGTGGAAAAAAGTGGAGATGGAAGATCACGGTAATTTCCTACAATTCTCTCTACCCAACACCTTGGTCACCGATTCTGGTTCTTTTGTCGTCAGCCATATTCCATGGATTAAAACCATCGGCGTCTTTCAATCTACCCCCCAAACCGGCATGGTTCGGCTCTTCCTTTCCGAGGATGGAGCCCCTATGAAAAAGCGCCTCGAAAGTGAAATTATCGGAAATCGCATTCTACTGACATTGAATCACCAAGATATGGCACCAGAAAAGGTCGCACAAATTGTGCCTCCAAGTAAGCCGAAAAATGAAATCTCTTCGGATCCAGAGCCCGTTTCTTCTCTTGGAGACCCTCTCAAAAAAATGACCTGGGGATTATTATGTGTACTGGGATTACTTTTTCTTGCACTTACAGTCGGTCGCTTCATTCGCACGCATCGCATGACCCAAACCCAAGGTTCTATCTTGAAAATGGTTACGCTGGCAGATTTGGCGCTTGCACCGAAACAAAAACTCTCATTGATTCAAATCGGAAATGAAAAGTTTCTATTTTCTGTTTCTCCCGATCGAATTCAACTGATTACCCAATTGGATGTTCCACCGGCTCTTGCACCACAAAAAACGCGAGAAGAAAAACGGGTAGAATCCCACAATAACCAGCAGTTTCGCACTCAAGATCCCGAAATACTGTCCCCCGTGAAGCGAACCCCTGCTGCGACTATGCTCCAGGAAACAGCCCCAAAAGAAGAGCAAACCTACGCACCTTCGAAACGAAACTCTTCTATCTCGTATACGGTAGATGACAACGGAATTTCAAGCAACCAAAAGAAGGATCCCTCCCTTGAGGAGATCAGTCGACTGCTAAAAGAAAAACTACGGGCATTTCCAAAATTATGAAAAACTCTCATTTACTTACCATTGGAATGGGCGCGTACTTGATCGCGCCACTCGCATTTTGTGCAAGCACGGCCCCCTCTCTTTCCTTTAGCCTAGCTGGGTTAGAGGATCCAGATTCTGCCGTACCCGCGCTTAAAATTGTTGCTGCTCTCACCGTCCTTTCAATGGCACCAGCGGTTCTCCTTCTCATGACCTCTTTTACCCGCATTCTCATTGTCTTGGGTTTTATTCGACAAGCTCTCGGCACTCAAACGCTCCCTCCCAACCAAGTTCTCATCGGATTGGCGCTGTTTTTGACCTTCTTCACCATGGCTCCCATGTTAGAGACCATTGAGAAGACGGCCCTGACTCCTTATATGGAAAAGAAAATCACCCAATCCCAGGCCATCGATGCCTTGGTGATTCCCATAAAAAAATTTATGCAAAGCGAGACACGTCAAGAAGACCTTCTTCTTTTCACCGAACTTGCAAGGCAGAAAAAACCGACCTCTTTAGCCGAAATTTCTCTACCCGTTTTGATGCCTGCATTTTTGATTAGCGAACTTAAAAGTGCATTTCAAATGGGGTTTCTTCTCTATATTCCCTTTCTGATTATCGACATGGTGGTGGCATCCATCTTGATGTCTATGGGCATGATGATGCTACCCCCTACCGTTGTGTCTCTTCCCTTCAAGCTCGTTCTGTTTGTCCTCGTGGATGGGTGGAACTTGATCATCTCTTCTTTAGTCCGAAGTTTTCATATTTTTTCAGGGGCCTAATATGACACAACAAACCATTATTGATATAGGAATTGAAGCTGTATGGGTTGCCATAAAACTAGCAGCACCCGGTCTCCTTGCAATTATGCTAGCAGGTTTACTCATATCGATTTTCCAAGCTGCCACACAAATCAATGAGCAAACCCTCTCTTTTATCCCTAAAGTCCTTGCGTTGAGTGCAGTGTTATTCGTGATGGCACCTTGGATTATGAATACCATGCTGTCGTTTACCACCAGTATTTTTAAACGAATTTCGACAATTACGGGGTGATGGGTTGCTGGTCTCCTTTGACATGGATATGTTTCTACGCGCGACATTGGTACTCATTCGCGTTGCCTCCATTGTAGCCTTCTTGCCTTTTTTTGGAGAGCATTACGTACCCATGCAAGTTCGAATTGGATTTTCCGTCGCTTTGTCCGTTTGTATTGTCCCCGTATTACCTAAAGAATGGGGACTTCATCTTTTTCAAACCGGCATGTTAAATATCGGATTGCAAGTTCTAAAAGAAGTGGGACTGGGCGTATCCATTGGATTCTTATCAAAAACCCTATTTGAAGGCATTGTCGGCGCTGCCAATCTTGTGGGCTATCAAATGGGATTCGGCACTGCCAACCTCATGCTCTATGGTAGCGATCATCAAGCCAGCCCTTTTGCTATCTTCCATCAACTCCTTCTTTTGCTGCTATTTCTCAGCATGAATTTCCATCAAATCCTGATTCGCGCCATTTTCACTACGTTTCAAACCGTACCGGTGGGAGGATTTGGATTTACCGGTTTGCTCAGTACCTCTGTACTGGATATATCAGCCCTTCTCTTTACCACCGCCTTACAATTGGCAGCTCCACTATTGGTTGCCCTGTTGCTAACGTTAGCTGCACTTGGATTATTGGCACGAACCGTACCTCAACTCAATGTATTTACCATCAGTTTCCCTGTGGGATTTTTCGTTGGATTGCTGATGTATATCGCAATGCTACCCTTTTTCCCCGACTGGATGAAAGCCTATTTTCTCTCTCATTTTGATTGGCTATTTCAAAATTTGCTCCAATTTGGACACAAGTAAATGGCTGAAAACGAAGACGGGCAAGAAAAAACCGAAGACCCCACCGAAGAGCGACGGGAAGAGTTTCGCAAACACGGGGACATTGCGCATTCCAAGGAAGTGACATCTTTGTTTGTCTTATTCTCTATTTTGATTCTCTTGTCTTTCGCAGGCGCAAAAGGATTTGAAACCCTGAAATGGATTATGGTGCAACATTTCTCTGCCTTGCAGCATTTTCGCATTACACCCAACAATACTATTGGATACTTCACGCAAGTATGGACCTCTCTGGGAGCGGTAATATTGCTGCCATTCGGGATTGCTGCCATTGTGGCAATTCTGGTTACCTTACTGCAAACCAGATTCAATGTTTCATTTGAACGGGTTATGCCTTCTTTCGATAAATTGAATCCACTAAAAGGAATTAAACGACTTTTCTCCTTTTCCGTCATCGTAGAACTTGCAAAAGGAATCGGAAAACTGCTAAGCGTCTGCATTCTTACCTATCTGGTTTTATACGGAGAGTGGAAGAGAATCCCCGCATTTCTCAATCTCTCTCTCTCAGAAAGTGCCACCTATTGGGCCAAACTGACCACTACACTTTTTTGGAGCACAGCCAGTCTATTGGGCGTTATCGCAGGCGTGGATTATATCTATACCTTCTTTGCCCTAGAGAAAAAGATGCGCATGAGCAAGCAAGAACTGAAAGAAGATTACCGAAAAAGAGAATCTGACCCATTGGTAAAGCAACGTTTGCGTCGTATGCAACGAGAGATTGCCAACCGCCGCACCATGATATCAACACGGAAAGCCACCGTTCTTATTACCAACCCGACTCACTATGCCATTGCCATTCGATATGAACTGGGCATGCGGGCCCCTATTTTGGTGGCAAAAGGCGCTGATTTAATCGCATTGGAAATGCGGAAATTGGCGACCTCATTACATATTCCCATTATTGAAAATAAACCATTGGCACAGCTCTTATACAAAAGTCTCAAGGTGGACCAAGAAGTACCAGAGTCCTTATATGAAGCGTTATCGGAAGTCATTCGATACGTATTTAAAATCAAAGGAATTAGGTTAAGCTAGCCATGGAAACTACCAGCAACACCCAAAGCGCATTTGCTTCAGCTTCT